>CAYLZB010000001.1:0-49440 GCA_964388165.1 uncultured Flavobacteriaceae bacterium
GGCCCAGCAAATCGTTGTTTAGTTTTTCCCAGTTGTCCAGCAAAGGCTTTATGAGTTTCAAATAAGCATCCTCATCCTCTCCCAGTTGTTCGGCAGTGGCATAAATATCTTTATAGCACGCATGAGCTGTACCATCTGTAAAAGGATGAGCATAAGCTACTTCGGGAAAGATCCATTCAAGTCCGTGATCCTTAAGGGGAAGATCTCTGAAGAAAGGTGAGGCAAGTCCCAAAGGTAAAATAGCTGAACCCACATCATGTTTGAAGCCGGGAAGGGTGAGCTCCTGAGTCTTAGTAGCACCACCGGGAACAGATGACTGCTCAAAAATGGCAGTTTTCAATCCTTTTTGCTGTAACCTAATCGCGGCAGCTATTCCGTTACTTCCACATCCAATTACTATTGCATCATATTTTTTGGGCATTACGGTAGATCTTTTTCAAGGTCGAGGCTTTCGAGATATTCCTCAAAGCTGATATCTCCATGTTTTTCCCCGATCATATCATTAGTAGTCACAAATTTGAAATACTTAAGCTTGGCCGAAATATTGTCATCAACCAATTCCGGCAGGAACATTCCCCATTCGGCCACTTTTTCGGGAACAGGAACAACTTTTCCTCCAAGTTTATTGGCGATCATATCGGCCATTTCCCGGCGGGTATGTACAAGAGGGCCACCTACTTCGATGATGTCGGGACCTTCATTTAAGTACTTTAGAACAACCTTGGCCAGGTCTTTTTGGTGGATACTATTTGTTTTGGCCTTACCTTCTCCAATGATAGGAATGACTTTTCTTTTAGCCATTATGGCCAGGTCATTCAACCCGGAAAAGAAACCTACCGGCCTAATGATGGTATAATCCAGGCCTGAAGCCTGCAAGGCATCTTCTACCATTTTATGAGATTTGGCCACCTCATACTCCAGCGCTTTTTCAGCACCCTTAATGGAGACATAAATGAATCTCTTCACTTTATTCTTAATGGCGTCGTCAAGGATATTGGAATTTGCGTAAAAATCATTTTCCATAAAAGATTTTCCGCGGTTAGTAAAGAGACTAACACTTTTACCCAGGGTCGAAATAACAATAGAGATGTCTTTCGTAATGTCTTTGATGATCTCATTGCCTTCACTGGCATCGGCTCTCCAGACATCATCGGTAAGGCTTGAAACTTTTTCGGCTCCGTCTGCCGTATGAACCAGTGCCCGTACTTTTTTCCCTTGTTGATGAAGTAATTTGAGTACTTCCAGGCCAAGAGCTCCCGAAGCACCGGCCAATAAAATTTTCTCCTCCATGATTATATCCTTTCTTCCTGAAATTACAGGAAATAATCTGAAGTAATTCGGGTTAAACGAGGATTAACAAAAAATTAGAGGGCTGTATGCTCCATTTTTTCCCTTTGCATTTCGTGCTTGCAGAAGATCTTTAGTTTTTCCTTGGCTTTGGTAACCGACAGGATCCTTCGGTGAGCACAGGTCACTTTTTCAGGTTTTCGGCTATTGATTAATTTTGAGAGGGCGGCTTTTTCTGAAGAATTCAACAAATCGAGATGAGGCTTCATCAATTTGTAGATCGTAATAACGTCCATGATTGAATTTTTTCTTAGCAACAGCTAATTAGTTCTACCTAAAGATAATAAAAATTGAGGAAAGGAAGAAAGAGAGGTTACTTTGCCGATCCTTTTAGATGAAGTTAGGGGAAAAATCCAGGCAAACGAAAGTCACCCCTTCCAAAAAAGGGTAATTCGTTTTTCACTCTTTGAAGGTGTATGTTACTTGGCAATTTCCATTATGACCAATACGATCGCCAAAAGGGCGATAATAAAGATCATTCCAAGAACTATAGCAATAATTACCTTTTGGGTAGTGGAAAACTCAACTGTGTAGTTATTCCAGATGTTTGTTAAAACGCTCATGATGTGATAGAGTTTTCAGTAATTTTAGACCATATTTAAAATTAAATCATTAAACTCCCATAATATACAAAATTTACTGATCTTCAACAACTTCCGACTTTCTGAATCTGACTATCGCAGCTAAATTCCTGTTGATCGACCTTTTTCCAAATGTTCCCTGAAGATCTTTCTTACAAACTCTATTACATCTCTTTATGTTCCCATTGGCGGAATTATTAAAGTTTTAGCATGAATTGGATTATAGCTGCAGTATTTTTGTGGCCAAATGAAGCAAAAAAGGAAATATACTGAAGGTAAGATCTTCAGTTCCCTCTTTAATCTTGCCGTTCCCATTATCCTGGCCAATATTCTTCAAACGGCTTACCAGTTGATCGATACGTTTTGGTTGGGCCGTCTTGGTGCAAACGCAGTAGCTGCGGTGAGTATCAGCTTTCCCCTGTTGTTCCTGGTACTTTCCCTTGGATCGGGATTGACTTTAGCGGGTACGGTGCTGGTATCCCAATATTTTGGAGCCGAGGATCAAAAAAAGGTGGATTTTAATTCCTCCCAAACGATCTCGCTTATCTTCTTTATCTCCTTATTGCTTTCCGTTTTAAGTTATTTTTCTGCCGCCCCCTTAATGAGGCTTATTGGAGCCGGGCCGGAAATTCTGAATGATTCGGTAGAATACTTCCAGGTATCTTCAATAGGATTTGTTTTCCTGTTCATGTTCTTTGCTTTTCAGTCTCTTATGCGTGGGATTGGAAATGTGATGTTACCTGTTTATATCGTGCTGTTCACGGTTTTTCTAAACTTGATCCTGGATCCTCTTTTCATCTATGGTTACGGTCCTGTGCCGGGTTATGGGGTGGCAGGAGCTGCAGTTGCCAGTATAATTACCCAGGCCATTTCTGCAGGAATAGGGCTATGGATACTTTTTAGAGGGAAAAGCGGGATAAAGATACACCTGGATCAAATGCGGCCGCACCTTTTCACTTTAAAGAGAATTGTGAACCTCGGGGTCCCGGCAAGTATAGAACAATCTACCAGGGCCCTGGGAATGACTTTTATGGTCGTACTGGTTACAGGCTTTGGAAGTGAGGTCGTAGCTGCTTACGGAATTGGAGCCAGGATCCTAAGTTTCATCGTTATTCCTGCACTTGGATTGGCAATTGCCACAACCTCCCTGGTAGGACAAAATATTGGAGCCATCAAGATCAAAAGGGCCGAAAAAGTTGCTAATCTCAGCAGCCAAATTGCATTCTTCGGTCTTACAGGGATGGGATTGCTTATGTTCTTTTTTGCCGAACCCATTACAGCTTTCTTTATCCCTAATGATCCCGATGTCATTGAAGATGCTTCTCTTTTTATAAAGATAATGGCCCCCAGTTTCGGACTGTTAGGGGTGCAGCAGGTTTTGAACGGTGTTTTCAATGGTGCAGGATTTACCAAAGCCTCCATGCTCATCTCTATCCTTAACCTCTGGATCATAAGATTTCCGGTTGCCTTTGTTCTCTCCCACAGAACAGATCTAGGCTACGAGGGGATATGGTGGGCCTTTCCTATTTCAAATGCGATAGCGGCTTTCGCTGCATTTATTTATTTTAAACAAGGCTACTGGAAATTGAGAATTTTCCGCAGGAGAAAATAACCACAACCTCTGATTCACAAGAGCTTAACAAAAAATTTTTTTTGCTGTTAAAACTCTTTCTCTAAAGTCTCAAAAATGGGAATTTAGAGAGATCATTAACGAAAAAAATATAACCATGGCAAAATCAGATTCTAAGACCACAAAAGATCACAACACTATAAAAAATTGGACTGAAGCCAGGGATGGTAAACCTGCCGTAGTTGAAAGTACTTCAAAGAGCAGTAAAGGCGGCGGACTTTTACGCATCAATTTCCCCGGCTATGCAGAAGACAATCTAAAAAATATTTCCTGGGAGGAATTTTTCAGGATCTTTGATGAAAACAATCTGCAGTTCTTATACCAGGAAGAAACGAAAGACGGTGGTGAAAGCCGATTTTTCAAATTCGTAGGTGACGACGAATAGTCATTTTATTAACCATTCTAAAATGAAAAAGGCTGTCATATGACAGCCTTTCATTTTTATCGTCCAATAATTATGTTCTGTTTTTCTTCTTAGCAGCTTTTGCAGCACGCTTCTCTTTCAGGCTCAGCACAGCTTCTTTCTTGGCTGAGTTCTTTGATGGTGATTTTTCCTTTGGCATCTTTTAAAGAATTGATTTCGATATAAATGTAGTAAAAGAGATAAAGCAAAAAACCAGTCAGAAGAAATTTTTCTTTTACAAAAAGAACAAAAAAATACCTGCCAAAAATGTCATTTTTGACAGGTAATTTTTGATAATTAGTTCAGGTAGCTACTACATATGGATCGGCCTGTTGTCGGTCGCTGCGAGGGCAGCTTCCTTAACGGCTTCAGCGTATGTTGGGTGAGCGTGACTCATCCTGGAAATATCTTCAGCCGAAGCGCGGAATTCCATTGCGGTCACCGCTTCAGCAATAAGATCGGCTACACGGGCACCGATCATATGTACTCCCAGCACTTCATCTGTAGCTTCATCGGAAAGGATCTTGACCAATCCATCAATATCTCCACTGGCTCTTGATCTTCCAAGGGCACGCATTGGGAACTTTCCTTCTTTATATTTAATTCCTTCTTCCTTAAGTTGCTCTTCGGTCTTACCAACTCCCGCAACTTCAGGCCAGGTATAAACTACCCCGGGAATAAGGTTGTAATTGATGTGCGGCTTTTGTCCCGCGATAACTTCAGCTACAAGAGTTCCTTCTTCCGAAGCTTTGTGTGCCAACATTGGACCTTTGATCACATCTCCGATCGCGTAAATGTTCTTTGTAGAAGTCTGCAAGTGTTCATTTACTTCTATCCTTCCGCGGTCGTCGATCTTGACTCCTGCAGCATCGGCATTAAGACCTTCGGTGTAAGGTTTCCTACCCACAGAGACCAGACAGTAATCCCCTGTAAATTCTACGTCTTTATCTTTTTTATCCTTGGCTTTTACTATAACCTCGTCCCCATTTCTTTCTACCGCATTCACCTTATGTGAAACGTAGAATTTCATTCCCTGCTTCTTAAGGCTTTTGGTCAACTCCTTTGCCAAAGCAGAATCCATTGTAGGAATAATGCTGTCCATGTACTCAACAACAGAAACCTTGGCTCCAAGCCTCATGTAAACCTGTCCAAGCTCAAGACCAATGACACCACCACCAATAACTACCATGTGTTTAGGAATCTCCTTGAGCTCCAAAGCTTCGGTAGAAGTGATGATCCTCTCTTTATCAAGGTTGATGAAAGGCAGGTTTGCCGGTTTTGAACCTGTTGCGATTATGATATTCTTTGCCTCAAGGGTCTCAGTTCCACCATCAGACTTCTTGATGTCGATATGAGTTGCATCCTTAAAAGAGGCCACACCTTCAAAAACTTCTATTTTATTCTTGTTCATGAGGAACTTGATCCCATCTACGGTTTGATTTACCACAGAACGCTTTCTCTCGATCATTTTCTCCAGGTTCACTTTTACCTCACCCGGAATTTCGATCCCGTGTTCTTCAAAATGCTTTATGGCATCATCATAGTGGTGTGAAGAATCAAGTAAGGCTTTACTGGGAATACAGCCTACATTTAAACAAGTTCCTCCAAGGCTGGAGTATTTTTCTATAAGTGCGGTTTTCATTCCCAGTTGGGCGCAGCGAATCGCAGCCACATACCCTCCGGGGCCTGAACCTATAACAGCAACATCATATTTGCTCATAAATAAATTTTTTGTTGAATTTTTATAAGAGTAACAAAAGTACGACTATAAATGACATTTGAAAAAAGTAGTGAGTAGTGAGTATTCGAAACTCCTACTGAATGATCATGTTGGTTTTATCCAGTCCCGAATTTCCTGTTTTTGGGTCAAATGCGTAAACAGCAACTTCATAGTTTCCAGGCGGGAGGCTAATATTTCCTCTGAACGTACTCGGTTTCTCCTGAATTTGAAGATCGATATTTTGCACAGTTTTTCCTTCTTTGGATATAATAGCTTTTACCTCATATTCATCAGCATTCCAGACTCCGCCGCTGGTCAGAGGGCAACCACACATCATCACTACATTTGCGGTAATGTCCACAATTTTATCTGAAGATATCCTCTCATGAGTTTGTGGTGAAAGTATATCCACTACAAAACCCGGTACCTCGAGGACCACGCCGTCTCCTGTAATATTTTTTCCGGGAATCACCCATAATTGGGTACTGGAGGTGATCCTTGCCTGCCTTTGGTTTACCGGAGCAATGACTTCTACAGTCACAAAAGTAGGTTTATTGATATCCAATTGCGCCAGGAAACCTGCAGTATCTTCATCTGTCAATTGTTCTCCGCGAATGATCGGATCTTTAACAATTTTATCGGTATCTCCTGTGCTGCCTTCGGTAATTCCTTCAGCCAGTATTTCTCCCGTCGTCCCATCCTTTACCAGGACTCTGGCTCCGCCAATGGAAGTGCCGATGAATTTAGCATCTTTACTTTTTGCGCGGATCATCACATCTGTGGTTTGACCGAAAAGATTTTCAGAAAATGAGATTATGAGGAACATTAAAATGCCCCTGGAAACTGAGGATAGAGTAATTCTCATAGCTAAGGATTTAGAATATCCAATCTACGGAAAATTGAGCATATCCGGAAGGCGGTGGAAGTCAAAAGCCAGGGCTTCTGTACGGTGAAGAAAGCATTAGATGTGTTTTACCCTTTGACATAAACTGTTTTCTTGTTTACGAACTCCATAATTCCTTCTTTGGAAAGCTCACGCCCGTATCCTGAACGCTTTGTTCCTCCAAACGGTAAACGTGGATCAGATTTTACCAGCTCGTTGATGAAATAAGCACCATCGCTCACCCGGTGAGCCAGTTCAACAGCTTTTGTTGTGTTTTTTGTAAATACGGTAGTTCCCAGTCCATATTTGGAATTCTCTGCGAGTTCAAAAGCCTCTTCGATAGTCTTTGCTTTTATCACTGCCGCCAACGGGCCAAAGGTCTCTTCGTCAAACGCCGCCATTCCCGGCTTGACATTTCCTAAAATTGTGGGTTCATGATAGCAGTTATCCTGATTACCCCCAAGCAGTATTTCGGCGCCCTGGGCAACCGACTCCTTCACCTGACGATTTAGCTGATCTGCAAGGTCTTTACGAGCTAAAGGTCCTACCTGTGTCGCCGAGTCCAATGTATCCCCAGATTTAAGTTTGCTCACAGCATCTGTAAATTTGGATACAAATTCATCATAGATCCCTTCCAAAAGAATAAATCTTTTTGCGGCAATACAACTTTGCCCGCAATTAAGCATCCGGGCTGAAACAGCCGTTTTTACTGCCTGGTCTATGTCTGCGTCCTCCCAGACTATAAAGGAATTATTCCCACCCAGTTCGAGTAGGCTCTTCTTAATGTATTTCCCTGCAAGTGTTGCAACAGCAGATCCTGCCATCTCACTTCCTGTGAGTGTTACTGCTTTTACAGCTTCATGAGCTATGATCTTTTCGGTTTCATCATGGTGAACGATCAGATTCTGAAAAACTCCTTCAGGAAATCCGGCTTTGGTAAAAACTTCTTCGATCATTTTAGCACAGCCAAAAACATTGGGGGCATGTTTCAATAAGCCTGTGTTCCCCGCTGTTAACGTAGGAGCAGCAAACCTGAAGACCTGCCAAAAAGGGAAATTCCAGGGCATGATGGCAAATACGGCACCCATGGGATCATTTCTTACAAAACTTTGCCTGGCATCTGTTGCGATCTCTTCCTGCCGTAGGAAAGATTCGGCATTCTCGGCATAATAATCACATACCCATGCACATTTGTTAATTTCAGCTCTTGATTCGCTGATTGGCTTTCCCATTTCCAGAGTGATCATCTGGGCATATTCTTCCACATTATCCCTCAAAATTTGTCCTGCTTTTTGAATAAGCGTGGTACGATGAGTCAGGGGTTCCCGGCTCCAGGACTTGAAAGCCTCCCCGGCTTTGTTTAGGATAGTATCAGTTTGATCTGGGGTATGTGCAGTGTAACGACCTACCTGCTCTCCGTTGTACGGATTTATGCTGTGGAATTCCATGTGTGAGTATTGAGATGTGAGTATTATGTATTGAGAATTAAAAAAGGGATAAATAAGCAATTTCTGCTGTCATTTATCCCTTCCTTAATCTGTAGTTCTATGACCAGTTATCTTGGGATCCCCGGTAATCTTTTCCTGAGTTTGACCAGAAATTTGCCATTGCCTGCCAGGATAATTGTCCATTATCCATCAGGTTTTCCCGCAGCTTATTCAGCTGTTTCTTATCTGCCGAAGGGTTTGCTACAGCCATAGCTTCTAACATAATGCCGCATAGGTCTTCCTGCCAGTCCGTGGGACTTTTCCGTTCTTTATACTGCCGAATTGGTGCTTGAAAAGCATCCATTTCCACTTTATTTGATTCAATGCGTGATATTGTTTTCTTCGCAGTGTCAGGCTCAAAATCTATGACTACGGACGTCTCCTCAAAATCTTCAAAGGTTTGAAGAAGGTAATTCTCCGGCCAGCGCAGTTGCACCACTCCCTCCAAGGGGCGGTAAACAGCTGTATATAATGTTCCGAAACTATCGGCAAATTTAGAATTATATAGTGGCGACTCAAGAAAACTGTTTGCCAGTTTCTCTGCATCTATGCCTTTCTCTGCTAATTTGTTCTTTAGAAATTTAGAACGTCCCACGGTATTGTTGAAAGCAGCATTTTCAGGCCAATCAACCTTTCCCTGGTGATTAGTGACAAAGGCAGCATCTGTAACTACGGGTTCGCGATCTGGTGCAAGCCTTACTGTTTTAAAAACTCCGGTTTTATCAACCACGGTAACATTGTAAGACATATGAGACGGAATACGCGTCAAAGCTTTGACAGCCTCTTCTACGTTACTACAGAATTCCAGCACATACCTAAGGATCATCGGAATTCCAAAACCGGTTCCTACCTCTTTTCGACCTCCAAAAGTGAGGGAAATGGCCAACCCGTCTTCATTCATTCCGTCCAAGACTCCAATAAGGCAATCACTGGTAGCGATCACTTTCTTCCCGTTCCAGGATGTCATTAATTGTGTCCCTTCCGAAAGATCAGGATGATAATCATAATTACGTACCAGTTGAACTTCGTCTCCGGTGATAACAGCCTGAGAACAACCACTGATGTAGGCCGGTGGTTGGAATCCGGTTAAAAATCTTGCGGCAACTGGATCTGCTCCTGCCAGTTTGCAAAGCCGTTTGTATGTCGGCCACATTTCCGGCATATATTTTTTTAGTGCGGCCTGAGATGTTTTCAGGTCTGGAGAATGAGCTTTTCCATTAGAATTGTACCAGGCTTTATACGCCGGCCAATGAGTATTATATAATTTCTGCCATTTCTGTCCCGGCTCCCCGGGTTCAGCAATAGCCTGAAAATGTAATTTCATAGTATCCTTTTATAGCAATTTTTTTCATTCAGTAAAGTAGTCTGAATTTTTCAGTCTCTACTGTTAAAGTTTATTTGGTCAAAGTGCCGCTCAGGTTCGGTTTCTTTTTATCCTCCACCATCTCCGATTTGAACTGAGAACGAATGGCTTTTATCCAGTGCTTCGCCCTGTGGTTTAGTTTAAAATCATCTGTCATCATACGACCTCTGGTAACGAGAATTCCCATATCGGCTCCCTCATAGAGATAATCACCTTTTTTTATAATTCTGAGAAAGAAGGCTTCATTTTCATTTTCTACAGCCCTTCTATGGGTATCCATCCTGTCAAACTGTATATGTCCAGTATCATACATTCTCCAGATCCCCGATTTTGGAGATTCGGTGACATATTCCACAGTATCTTCGGTATGTTTGACAATAAGCTGACTCCATCCGTCGATGTTGTTTTGATTGGACCATCGCTTATTTAGGGCATCTACATCCAATTCATACTCTACCCCCATCCATTCAAGGATGTGGAATACGAAGAGAGGAGCATCTGCAAGGGCAAATACAGCATGATTGGTGATCGAGCTTGCACCGGTTACCCTCGGATTCAATTCTCCCAGATAAATTTCTCCATTATCCTGGTCGATAAGGAAATCCAGTTCAAAGTAGCCTTTATAGCCCTCCTTGCGCAACTGGTTTCCGAAAAGCTGAGTATATTCTATTGCCTTCTCCCTTAATTCGGGTGTAAAGGCGTTAGGATAGATCTCGTTACCGCACCAACCACCTTTATAAGGCGTAAGTTCTTCGAAACCTACCAGCTCTGTCATTAATGGTGCAACTATAGTTCCATGTCTCGTAACACATGCCTCAATAGCAGAACCCCTGCAACGGATCCTTTTCATGACCTTCACTTCATCTTCTTCCATTATCTCCCGCCCGTGTTTATCAAATTCTTCTTCGTTTGAAATAAAGAAGGTGGTATGGCCGGAATCCCCGAAAGGAGTCTGAATTACAAGTTCACTCCCCAGATCTTTGGCGATTTCGGTTAGATGTTCATAATCCTTTACCTGGGAAAGCACATAAGGAACGCAGGCCACACCGGCTTTTTCAGCAATCCGGTTGGTATTTACCTTGTTGTCAAGGAAGGTTCGCATTTCGGCTGATGGAAACATAATCTCCAGTCCCAACTTTTCGGCCAGCTCCTCGGTCTTTTCATTAAACATGAGAAACATCGCTTTTCCTGTTCTTCCGTCAACAGATCTTGTTTTCAGGTAATCCTGCACCTCCGGATGCTGCAACAAGTAGTTGTTTATATCTTCGATCCCTTCAAAATCATCATGCGGAATCTCTTGTTTGGGTGAAAAAACGTTAGGGTGCAGTCCATCGAAGCATTCGATATAGCAGATAAACTTGAAGCCCTTGATCCATTCATCGGCTCCAAGAAGATTAAAGTTCGTGGCACTGATAAAATATAAAGGCTCTTCATTAGTATGAAACCATCTTCTTATATCTGAAACTCCACTTAATCTATCTTTGGACCCCTCCTGGTTCTGTTCCCGTACCGGAACCGGGGAACCGGAGCTTTCGGAATGTTCTGCTTTTAATTCGGCAGAAGTGGCTTTTCTTCCTTTTTCAGCATTACTTCGAATGGGGGCAGATTTTTTAGCTTTCGGTGAGCTCGGTTTTTTCTTAGCTTTCACACTCCCTGCCTCGCTTCGAACCGGCTTTTCTTTACTCTGCTTCCTGTCAGATCCTGCCGGACCTGCCTTTTTAGCCGGGTCTTTTTTCGTATCGGTACTATTTGTTTTTTTAGACATAGTTGTGGTGTTAGGATTAGTTAATAACTTTTTTGTTCACTTTGTTTGCCATTCCGCCTATGGAAGACACTGTCTTTTGCCGGTTCAGCACGCTTTCTTTAAATATCCGCAGCCCCAGGTCACCTCTGTATCCGTGTATCTCACTAACGTCCAATGCCCTTAAAAAACGAATGATCTCTTCACTCACTACCTGCCCGGGGACCAGCACAGGAAAGCCGGGAGGATAAGGAATAATAAAAGAGGATGCCACTAAGGTCCTGCCCTGTTCCATGGTAGGTAAGCACTCCTCCAGGGGTATGTATTCGTAGTTATCTTCATTGTAAGCTAAGAAAAAAGCCTCACGAATATTCCCGCCGGGAACTCCCGGTACCGCCTGGAATGAATGGTGGAAATAACTAAAATCCGGTAAGGGTGGAAAAAATCTGGTTAGAGATTCTATCTTGTCCTGACGGATCTTATTTTCCTTCGCGCTTAACGATCGGAATTCCTGGTCAAGTTCATCAGCTATCTTTAACAGCGCATTCGTTAAATAGGTAACACTACCCCTGGTGGTGCCTATGTTGGTCATGAATAGGACGGAATTTCTTGAAGTCTTGTTGATCTGGATGTTGAACTTATCCATAAGGTATCTATTCTTAAAGGTGTCCCCGTCTACTCCTGTCCGGCCAATGTGCAGTGTTATCTTTGTGGGGTCCAGTACAAATTCATCTTTCTCCCAGGCAGTTTCCATTCTATTCCAGCCTTCTTTTTTACTGTAATACTCAGATAAACCCGATTCCCGGTGTTTCTTCGGAATAAAATCACTTACCGTGAGTACATCAAAGTATTTATTCAATCGTGGATGATCATTGATCTTAGCTCGCAGGACCATTGCCATTTCTATACTTTTCTCCACAAGTTCATAGCCTTCGAACTGCACCTGTCTCCTGCCGGCATCCAGGGAAGCAAGCATTTGATAATTAGGGGAAGTCGAAGTGTGGGTCATATATGCTTCCATGAAGGTATTTTCACTTTTTCTGCGGAAATCTTCATCCCAGATATGGATCATTGAGCCCTGTCTAAAGCTACTGAGGGTTTTATGCGTACTCTGTGTGGAGTACACCCTGATCTTTACCTTATCGGGATCAGGAAGGTTGGGAACTTCATCTTTTTTGAGCCCTTTAATGTGCTCCTCATATTCTTGTCTATAGCTCCTGCTTCTATATTTACTATATAGTTTTTGAGCTACAAACATGCCGGTTCGTTGTTTATAATTATAAGTGAAACCTGCAAAAGCGAACCAGGCTTCATCCCACAGGAAGATCATATCGGGTTTGATCGCCAATACCTCCTGCATTACCTTTTCTACATTATAGACCAGCCCATCAAAGGTGCAATTGGTCAATAATAGCATCTTTACCAGGTCAAGTCTTCCTGCTTCTTTTAGCTTGAGTAACTTCTCTTTAATCTGCTGCAATGGCACCGCCCCATACATGGAATATTCCTCTATTGGGTACGAATCAAGATACACTGGATAGGCTCCCGACAGTACCAGCCCATAATGATGGGATTTATGACAGTCTCGGTCGATAAGAATAACATCCCCGGGCTTTACCAGTGCCTGTACCACTATTTTATTGGCTGTAGAGGTACCATTGGTGACAAAAAAGGTCTTTTTAGAACCATAGGCATCACTGGCCATTTTCTGCGCCTTTTTTAAAGATCCCGTAGGCTGCAAAAGAGAATCCATACCGCCGGTTGTGGAAGAAGTTTCTGCCAGGAACATGTTCCTTCCATAGAAATTTCCGAAGTCATTGATCCATCTCGATTTAAAGACTGAATTCCCCCTGGATATCGGCATGGCGTGAAATATTCCAGTGGGTTTCTTACTGTATTCTTTTACTGCGGAAAAGAAAGGAGTTTCATATCTCTCACTAATTCCTCTCAAAATAGTAAGGTGCAGCTCCTGAAGGTCCTCTGCTCTATAAAAGATCCGCCTGAAACTTTTTAGAGTGGTATCTTTAAGATTGCTAAGAGAGGTATCCGTCACATAATAAGAATCCAGTTCCGGTCTAAATTTGCGTATCAGATTTCCGAAAACCGGCCCAAGGTCTGTTTGGGGGATATCTGCAAGATCCAACTTGAGGACATTCTGAATAAAAGGTTTTATAAGAGAAGTTATCTTTTTTGATTGATAGGGGGGCGCATAACGTATTACTACTGCCTGTATGTTGTAGTTGAACAACAATGCTATCATAGCATCCTGGAAGGAGCGCTGTACCACGATCTCGTAATTGAACTGGTCACTGGCAACCCGTAGATCTCTCAGGTCATGTCTTAGCCTGCTCTCTTCCTGTATAGAGATATCGTCCAGGAAGAGAACTTCAAAATAGTTCTTATTCATTCCACCGGGCAAGTCAGACCTGTCACTCAATTCACTTCCGGGTTCTTCCTCTTCCATGAAATCTGCACTCCCCCTATAGCTTTCGCTTACCAGGTGCTTTGTTATGTCTGCAATCTTATGAGCAAAAGCGGTATGCTCCTGTCGGCCAAGCATTTCCTTAAGGACTGTAAGACGATAAGAGCCGGGAAAAGCAAAATAGCTTTCCACTCCCTTTATTTCCTGAAGCAGTTTTTCCAGGTTTTGCTTATGGTCCTTTTCATCTGCAGAGCCCCTGTTGCTCGATTCCAGTTTGGTAGATTCAGATTTAAGCTTATTCCAAAACTCTACCCGAAGCTGAGCAATGTTATAATAATGCGAACTGGCAGTTTTTTTCCCTGGCATAGTTTATTTTTTTGAGTGTAAGGCGAGTTTATTTCCTTCTGAATCAATGAAAATGGCGAAGTATCCCGATTCTTTGTTGATAAGGGTCTTAGGCATGATAATACGTCCCCCTGCTTTTTCAACTCTATTGAGAATAAGGCTTAGGTCCTTACCTCCATTTAGGTACAACAATGGTCCTGTGTCGCTTGGAGTTGAACCAGGTCCGGCTACTATGGCTCCCCCAATCCCATCACTGGCAGGAAAAAAGGCCATTGCATAGTTTCCATCAAAATTTTTCTCCATTTCAATTCTGAATATATAGTTGTAGAATTCCACAGCCTGTTGAAAATTCACTGCAGGGATCTCGAACCAGCTTATATAGTTCCTGAGAATTCCTTTGTCTTTCTTATTTCCTGATGTTACTCCACCCATTGTTCTTGTATTAGATTACTTTCCAAAGCCTTTATATCCCGTAGGATCTGAAGGTGGTTCATATTCATGCTCCTGCATTTTCAACTTTGCCAGGGTATCCAATTTGGTCGGCTTAATCAAGGGACCGAGGGAATTGAGATACGGGAGATGAGCTCCTTTCTGATAAATGGTGAAATCTCCCAGGTGATCACGAAAACTTTTTAAAGGTTGCCCCAACCTGAGCACTCCCAGTTCACGACTTCTGCTTACCCGATCGATATTCAGCTCCAGCGGAATTATCTCTTCTGTACCTTCTGCCTGATAAATTACCCGACCATCCGGTCCGCAAATGAGGGAACGTCCATTCCCTCCAGACTCAAGTCCGTTAACATCAAAAAAGTAACATTGATTTACGGCGGCCATGGCTCTTACAATAGAGAGTTCTATTTCCCGGTCGATCGTCCCCGTCATTGTGGGGTGAAGAATAACTTCAGCTCCCATCACTGCCAGCGTTCGGATTGTCTCTGGAAACCACATGTCGTAACAGATCGATACCCCGAATTTTGCCACACCCGGAACATCAAAAACACAATACTCCGATCCCGGCGTCACTCCTACTTCATAGGGGTAGAACGGAAACATTTTTCTGTAACGCGTCACGACCTCCCCATGTGGATTGATTACACTTGCTGTATTGTAGATCTTATCCCCGCTTTTTTCAAATACAGAACCCGGCAGTAACCATATCCCGTGTTTTTTGGCCATCGCCTGCATCTCCTGCTCAAATTCCCCTGGGAACTCCCTGGCAGTATGAGTAAGAGGGCCATAGCCACAAAGTTCACTGAATACGATCATTTCTACCCATGGGTAGAGACTCATTGTAATATCTATTTTCAGCTTCATCATTTCCACGTTGGAAGCGACGGCTGATACTTTCATTTGTATTCCCGCAATTGCAAATGGCTTCATCTTTATAATATTTTGTTGAGGCCTACCTTAAGGTAGACGTTGTATATTGTTCGGGAGGTGAGTTGCTAAAAAACAGATCTCCGATACTCTTCCCTATTTCCAATCAGATATTTTGTCTGATCTGTTTTTCCAGTATATCCAGTCCTTTATTGAGCTGCTCATCGGTAATTACAAGAGGCGAGAGAATCCGGATAACATTTTTAAAAGTACCGGCACTCAAAAGAATAAGACCTTCTGCCGAACATCCTTTCACTACACGGTCACATAGTTCGGTATGAGGTTTTCCCGGATCATTATCCATTACCAATTCGATCCCTATCATGGCACCAATTCCTCTTACATCTCCTATCTCGGGTAATTCCTGCTTCAGATTTTCCATGCGGTCTCTAATGATCTTTCCTACATGTAGCGCACGTTCATTAAGATTTTTGTCTTTCATGTACTGAATGGTAGCCGATGCGGCCACACAACATATAGGACTTCCTATATAGGTTCCTCCTATGGTTCCTGGTCCTGCGGCATCCATAATTTCTGCCCTTCCAACTACAGCGGCTATTGGTAAGCCAGATCCCAATGATTTCGCATAGGTGCTAATGTCTGGCTGGACATTGTAGTGTTGCCAGCTTGCCCAGTGACCGGTACGGCAAAATCCACTCTGGATCTCATCCATGATCAACAGGACCCCGTGTTCATCACAAAATGCACGTAATCCTTCAAGATAACGCCGGGGAACAGGATTAAATCCTCCTTCGCCCTGAATAGGTTCAATAATAATTGCCGCCACACTATTTACATCTACCATACTGTGAGCACTTTCTTTAAGACGGGTCAATTCTGTATCTACAAATTCTTCCATATCACGGGAACCATGGTATTTATAGAAATTCGGGAAAGGGATCCTGTATATTTCCGGTGCGAATGGTCCGGAAGAGAATTTGTAGTTCACTTTACTTGTAAGGCTCATGCCCAGCAAAGTGCGGCCGTGATAAGCTTCAGTAAAACAGAGAACAGCAGGTCTTTTGGTAGCCTGTCGTGCTATTTTTATAGCATTTTCGACAGCTTCTGCCCCGGTGCTTATCAGCATGACCTTTGTCTTGTCCCCGTGCGGTAGGATCTCAGCAAGTTCCTCACATAATTTAATGTAAGGCTCATAGGTCACTACATTAAAGCTTGTATGGAGATATTTCCCGGCCTGTTCACGAATAGCCTCTACCACCGGCTCGGGACAGTGCCCCGCATTTACCACCCCAATTCCTCCTGCAAAATCAATTAATTCTTTGCCATCCACGTCTGTTATTATGGCTCCTTTAGCCTCCTTTACCGTAGCAGTATTAAAAACACCTACGCCATTGGCCACTATATTTTTCCTCCTGTTAAGGAGTTCCTGAGATCGGGTCTGCTGTTCGGGCATATAATTATGAGTTGTTATTTGAAAATAAAACCACCTGCTTATAAGGATCGAATGATCTACTTAAAGGTTGAAGTGTCTGTTAATATACAATAAGTTTTGATTTTTATATACTCTTTACAGTAAATAAATTAAAAACTTATATTACTAAGGTGAATTATATAACAATAATATATTTAAAAGCAATTTTTATTGCCGATATATTATAATACTGATTTTCAACAACTATTTGAAAGGAATATGAAAATTGGAAATGTGGTGGTTCGAAGATCTGATCCCCCACGTATCATACAGGAAAAATACAAAAGTAGAAGGATTATACTGACAGAACAGTACTGTTCTTCACCGGACTAATAACAAAAGTGCTCTGTGTACTTCCTATATGGTCCAGAGCAGTAAGTTTGTTCAGCATAAATTCCCTGTATGCCTCCATGTCCTTCACCATTACCTTAAGGATATAATCATACTCCCCGCTTACATGAAAAACCTCCAGTACTTCGGGTAACTGAGCGACCTGGCTTTCAAAGCCGGAGACATTCTTTTTGGTATGCTGCACAAGTTTGATCTGACAAAATGCCGTGAATGAACGCGAGACCTTTTCGGGCTTCACAAGAGCCACATATTTTGAGATCACTCCCGCCCTTTCAAGCTTCCTTATCCTTTCATAGACGGCTGTTAAGGAAAGTCCCAGCTTGGCAGCCAGTTCCTTGTTCGTCTTTTTAGAATTTTCCTGCAGGAGTGCAAGTAACTTTTTATCTGTACTATCTGTAACCATCTGTAAATTTTTCCTGAAAAACTGATCTTTTGCAAATATATCTGAAACAACATCTAAAAAAGACCTTTTTGATAGATAATTTTTCCGAATATGAGCATTATCATTGATATTCTTTCCTATAATTCTTTCTTTTGAAAAGAATATAAACTTATACGTCATGAAATTTAAACCGGCAGATAAAATCCAGGACTTACAGCATTTCGGAGAATTTGGAGGGGTTAATCCAAGTATTTCCGATTCTTCTACTTATACATTTCTTTCAGCAAAGACCATGTTTGACACCTTTGAAGGAAATGCAGAAGGCTGTTATTTGTACTCCCGCCACTCCTCCCCTTCCAATCTTTACCTGGGAGAGGCACTTGCGGCAATGGAAGGCACCGAAGCGGCAAATGTCGCTGCAAGCGGAATGGGTGCCATAACACCGGTACTTTTACAGTTATGCCAGGCGGGCGATCATGTGATTTCCAGCCGCACCATATACGGAGGGACGTATGCATTCTTGAAGAATTTTGCACCACGCCTCAATATCAGTACTTCTTTTGTAGATATTACCAACCTGGATAAGGTGGAGGCAGCAATAACCGGGAATACTAAAGTTATTTTTTGTGAAGCCGTAAGCAATCCTTTGCTTGAAGTGGCAGATCTAGAAGGACTTTCAAAAATTGCAAAAAAGCACGGACTAAAACTGGTGGTGGATAACACTTTCTCTCCCCTTGCCATTTCCCCGGCAACTATGGGAGCCGATGTCATAATTCACAGTCTTACAAAGTTCATAAATGGTTCAAGTGACACAGTAGGTGGAGTTGCCTGCGGAACCCAGGAATTTATCAATGAACTACGCAGCGTCAATGACGGAGCAAGCATGCTGTTGGGCCCTACCATGGATTCCCTCCGTGCCGCTTCCATCCTCAAGAATTTACGAACTCTTCACATAAGAATTAAGCAACACAGCCATAATGCGATGTACCTGGCTGAAAAGTTTGAACAGGACGGGCTAAGAACAGTATATCCCGGCCTTGAAAGTCATCCCGGACATAAGCTCTACAAAAGCATGATGAATGAAGAATACGGGTATGGGGGAATGCTTGTTGTCGATGCCGGTTCCCTTGAAAAAGCAAACGCGCTAATGGAGCTAATGCAAAGCAACAATCTGGGTTACCTCGCAGTGAGCCTTGGATTCTACAAAACTCTTTTCAGTGCACCGGGAACTTCAACATCTTCAGAAATTCCTGAAGAAGAGCAAAAGGAAATGGGACTTACAGATGGTATCATTAGATTTTCAATAGGACTTGACAACGATATTGAGCGCACTTACCAGTCAATGAGGGAATGTATGCAGGAAGTTGGCGTTCTCGAACCTTCGGAAGAATTAGCCAGATAACCTTTGATCGTTCTCCTTTCGAAGATTTAGGTGTGCTAATTTTCTGATAATTAGGATGAAAAAATAAGAGGTCTCAAAAATGTATTTTTTGGCACCTCTTATTTTTGTTATTTCACCTTGGAAGCAATTTTGAATCTTTATATTTGTGAGGTTTTGCCGTTCAGAAAGAACCTTTCGTGGTATTGACAGGGGTCATATTTAGAGCGGCGAATTTGTCACATTTTTGCAAAAACATTTATTCATGATTGAAATCAACAAATACATAGATCATACGATCCTAAAGGCTACAGCTACAGAAAAGGATATCATTGAACTATGTAATGAAGCCAAAGAATACAACTTTTTTTCGGTTTGTGTAAACAGCGGGTATGTTGCTCTCGCCAAAAAAGAACTAAAGGGGACAACTGTGAAAGTTTGTACGGTTGTAGGTTTTCCTTTGGGAGCCATGTCTACGGCAGCCAAAGTATTTGAGACTCAACAAGCCTTAAAGGATGGTGCCGAAGAATTTGATATGGTGATCAACATTGGAGAACTGAAATCAAAAAATTTCAAGAAAGTAGAAGAAGAAATCGCTGAGATAAAAAAGGCGGTGGGAAATAAAATTCTTAAGGTGATCATCGAGACCTGCTATCTTACTCGGCAGGAAATTGTAATTGCCAGCGAAATTGCGGTTAAAGCAGGGGCCGACTTTGTAAAGACCTCCACAGGATTTGGTGATGACGGTGCAAGGATGGAGAATATTGAATTAATGAAAAAGGCAGTTAACGGCGAGGCAAAACTCAAGGCTTCCGGCGGTGTGAAAAACCTGGATACCGCATTATCTTTCATCGAAGCAGGAGTGGAAAGAATAGGCACCTCATCGGGAGTTTCAATAGTTAAGGAATTAAACAAATGAGCATACATATTGGCGCCCAAAAAGGCGATATAGCAGATACAGTATTATTACCGGGAGATCCTTTAAGAGCAAAATGGATAGCGGAAACTTATCTCGATGATGTCTTCTGTTACAACAAAGTGCGAAACATGTTTGGATATACCGGCACCTATAAGGGTCGCAGAATTTCGGTTCAGGGAACTGGAATGGGAGTTCCTTCCATATCTATTTACGCACATGAATTGATCAATGACTTTAATGTAAAGAACCTTATAAGGGTAGGAAGTGCCGGATCTTACCAAAAAAATGTGAAGCTAAGGGATATTGTCATCGCCATGGCAGCCTCCTCTACTTCAGGTATAAACCAGTACAGGTTCCAGGGAGCCGATTTTGCTCCAACCGCAAGCTTTCGCCTTTTTCAGCAGGCAATAGAGAAAGCAAAGGAAAAAAACATTGAGGTAAAGGCCGGGAACGTCCTTACAAGTGATGAGTTCTATGCAGACGAATTTGAATCATATCAATTATGGTCAAAATTCGGAGTGCTATGTGTAGAAATGGAATCATCAGGATTATATACCATAGCCGCAAAACATGGGGTGCATGCGTTATCCCTTCTTACCATATCAGATTCTCTTGTGACTAAAGAAAAAACTACCACCGAGGAGCGGGAGACCACTTTTAAAGGAATGGTCGAGATCGCACTGGAGCTGGGATAATATGAAAAACAGGAAAAAGGAAAAGCGAAAATTCTATTAGAGTTTTCGCTTTTTTTGTTGGATCAGGTTGTACAAAAGATGTACAAAAGAGCTTTTTCTGTTCAAAAAGGCAATAGTAGAGCCAAGTATTACAGCCTCAACTTTTAACTTTTCGTGAAAAATCGTAACATTACCCATTCAAAATTTAGACCCCCTTAAATGGAAGACGAAAAGTTTATTAAAGACACCAAAGTTCTTGAAAATCGTGAATTAAATATCTGGGAAGCTTTGTTCCCCGTTTTTGCCCTCATTGGAATGCTCGCGTACAATGTTTTTGTCTATGGAGATGATTCTCTTAGCGGTTCCAATCAATTCATCCTTTTGTTGGGAGGTGCGGTAGCGGCAATTGTGGGACTCTTTAATAAAGTTACTTTCGACACCATGATCGAGGAGGTGGCAAATAACATTAAATCCACCACGGGCGCAATTCTTATCCTCCTCATGGTAGGTTCACTTGCAGGGACCTGGCTCATTAGCGGAATTATCCCCACCATGATCTACTATGGATTACAAATCCTTAATCCTACCATCTTCCTGGCAGCAACCGTTATAATTTGCTCCGTGATCTCGGTAGCTACAGGCAGTAGCTGGACCACTTCGGCCACTGTGGGAATTGCTCTTATAGGAATTGCCGAGGCTCTCGGGATCTCGGTGGGAATGACGGCCGGGGCTATACTTTCAGGAGCTTATTTTGGGGATAAGATGTCACCTTTAAGTGATACCACCAACCTCGCTCCTGCAATGGCGGGAACAGATCTTTTTACCCACATCAGGTACATGACCTATACTACCGTACCCACCATCATTATCACTATTCTGGTTTTTATAATTCTTGGTTTCACTATTGAACCGGAAGGAACTGCAGATACCGCGGCCATCCTGTCCTCCATTGACACGGCCTTCAACATTACACCCTGGCTGTTTGTAGTGCCGGTGCTCGTGATCGTTCTAATTGTCATGAAAACTTCCCCACTTATAGCACTTCTCTTAGGAACCCTTTTGGGAGCAGCTGCCGCAGTAATCTTTCAGCCCGAAGTAGTTACTGCAGTATCGGGTTATGAATATCTTTCTTTTGAAGCGGCATACGTGGGACTTATGAATGCCATCACAATTGATACGTCTATTACGACAGACAATGAACAACTGAATGACCTGTTCTCTTCAGGCGGAATGTACGGGATGCTTGGAACGATATGGCTAATTATCTGCGCCATGGTTTTTGGTGGAATTATGGATGCCATTGGGGCTCTGGCTACTATAAGCAGGTCCTTACTGAACTTATTCCACACCACGTTCGGTCTTTTTGCCAGTACCGTTTTTAGTTGTGTTACTCTCAACGCGACAGCATCAGATCAATATCTGGCTATAGTTGTTCCGGGAAAAATGTTTGCTAAAGCTTACAGGGACAAAGGACTTGCTCCCGAGAATTTAAGCCGATCCCTGGAAGATTCAGGTACGGTAACTTCTGTACTTATTCCATGGAATACCTGTGGGGCCTACCACAGCGGAGTTCTGGGCGTTCCCGTAGCCTCTTATTTCTTCTATGCTATCTTTAATTACCTTAGCCCCTTTATGACCTTGTTCTACGCGGCTTTTAATATTAAGATAAGACAACTCGGAAGTAAGATCGCAGCTTAATAATAAGGGCTTATGGTTTTCCTGACTTGCAATTGACAAAACCTATCACAAAATAAAAAATAAAGATTTGCGGCCTTAGTAAGGCCGCTCTTTGTTTTTATCTTTGCCGCAGAAATAAATCAATAACTATAAACTTAAAATACTATGGCATTAGTAGGAAGAAAATTTCCAAACTTAGAAGTAAACGCTATGAACGAAATGGGGGATACTTTTAAGATCAATGTTTTCGAAGAAGCAAAAAAGAACGCAAAGAAAGTATTGCTTTTTTGGTACCCAAAAGATTTTACATTTGTTTGCCCTACAGAACTACACGCTTTTCAAGAGGCAATGGCCGAGTTTGAGAAGAGAAATGTAATGGTGATCGGAGCTTCATGTGATACCCCTGAGGTTCATTTCGCCTGGTTGAACACTCCGAAGGACAATGGAGGGATCGAAGGAGTAACTTACCCTATCCTTGCAGACTCTAACAGAAACCTTGCTAACCAGCTTGGGATCCTTGATATCACAAACGAAAACTATAACGAAGAAACAGGAACTTATACTGTTGAGGGTGATAACGTAACTTACCGTGCTACTTACCTAATCGACGAAGAAGGAACTATATTCCACGAAAGCGTGAACCATATGCCTCTTGGAAGAAACGTGAAAGAATTCATTCGTTTGGTAGACGCATATGCTCACGTACAGGAAAAAGGTGAAGTATGTCCTGCTAACTGGGAAGAAGGTAAAGAAGCAATGAATGCCAACCGCCAGGGAGTAGCTACTTACCTAAGTTCTAACTAAAAAAACAGCATCACAATGAGAGAATTGACAAATGATAACCTGGCAGAAGTAGTTGCCGAAAACAACACCGTTGTCGTACAATATATGGCCGGCTGGTGCGGAAACTGCAGGGTGATGAAGCCTAAGTTCAAGAAACTGGCTGCCGAAAATGAAGATGCGACATTTCTCCTGGTGGATGCCGAAAAATATCCCGAATCAAGAAAACTGGCTAAGGTAGATAACCTTCCCACCTTCGCCACTTTTAAGAATGGGACACTGGTTAACCAGGTGCAAACAAATAAATTTGAACTTTTAAAAGATTTAGTCAATGAAGTTACCAGTAATTAGACATCTTCAAAAGAACAATGATCAGGAAAAACTTGAACACACTCTTGAAGTTTTAGAATCTTTTTGCGACCACAGGTCGGTAAGTGATGAAGAAATGGATGTGATTGGAGAGTTGATCAGTAACATTTGCGGAGCACTGGAGGTTCAAAAAATGATTGATGAAGGAATGGCCGAAAAAGATGCGGCAAATAACTTCATGAAAAAGGTGTTGAGTTCGATTGATAAGTAACTCATACCAGCAATAAAAATTAAGACTGCCTAGTGTTTTTTAGGCAGTCTTTTTGTTTTATGACAATTTTAGTAAAATAGATACCCTAAAATTTTAAATTTAGTAATTGAACCACCAAGCTAAGAGAAAATGTCACAAATCACGCATAAAGGGAAATCTATTACTACTTATGGACACCTTCCGGAAAAAGGAGAAAGGGCTCCACATTTTGAACTGTTAAGATCTGATCTGAGTATTGCAACTCTCCAGGATTTTAAAGGAAAAAGAGTAATAATGAATATTTTTCCCAGTATTGATACTTTTATTTGCGCTACATCTGTAAAGAACTTTAGTGAGAGGGCAAGTGAATTGGATAACGTTGTGGTTTTGAACATTTCCAGGGACTTACCCTTTGCACAGGAAAGATTTAAGAAGGACAATGAAATTACCAATTGTGAAAATCTTTCAGATTTCAGGGAACGTAATTTTGGAAAAGATTATGGTTTGGAAATGATAGATGGTGATTGGGAAGGTCTGTTATCCAGAGTTGTCATCGTTCTGGACGAGAATGGCAAGATCCTTCATACCGAGCAAGTAAAAGATATTGATAAGGAACCTGACTACCTCGAGGCACTAAAACCCCTGTTATAATGTATGATTTTATCACCGGCCGTATCAAAGGTGGTGGTTACGCAATAAAAGGAGCCTGGCTGCTGTTGAGACATGAGCCCAGTATTCAGGTACAATTTGTTATTTCCATTTTTGTCACCATTGCCGGATTTTATTTTGATATCACTGCTACAGAGTGGATGTTCCAAATTCTGTCGATCGGGCTGGTTATGGCCACAGAAGGTGTGAACACGGCCATTGAGAATATCGCCGATTTTGTTCATGCCGACTATCATGTGAAAATAGGCCGTATTAAGGACGTCGCTGCCGGAGCAGTCTTTTTTGCAGCGGTAGTAGCTGTTGCTGTCGGCTTGATCATCTACCTTCCCTATATTTTCTATACTCTTTAGGTAGAAATTAAACTAATAACACTGCCGATAACTTCTTTCAAATAGATTTTTCCTTTTCTTTATATTAGCTGATGCTAATTTGTATTTTTGCCCCCAAACCCTGAGTCCCATTATGGCTAAAAGAAAAGCTGTCAAAAAATCTTCTTCAAAATCCTCTTTTTCAAAGCCTTCTCTCAAGCTTTCACCCAAAGGGAAAGTCCTATTAGGGAGTTTTTTGATATTTTTCGGGCTGGCCCTTTTGATCGCTTTTACATCCTTCCTTTTTAACTGGCAGGCAGATCAAAGCACACTCGACCAGCTTAGCAACCGGGAGGTACAAACTCAGAACCTGTTAAGCAAGTTTGGAGCAGCCATAAGTAACTTCTTTATTTATGATGGGTTTGGAGTAGCTGCTTTCGCCATTGCTTTACTTACCGTAATTACCGGGATCTATTACTTTTTTAGCCTTAAAAAAACTCCGCTTTTCAAATTTTGGTTCTGGGGAATTCTGGTGATGATCTGGCTATCTGTTTTCTTCGGATTTTTTGCAGATACTAACGCACTCCTTGGAGGAACCGTGGGATATGAAATTAACGATTATCTTCAGGATTATCTGGGCTTTACCGGTACCGTCCTTCTTCTGGCTTTTTTATTGATCGTTTATCTTGTGGTAAGGCTGAAGTTAACTCCGGAAAAGATCCTTTCAGCTTTTAGGAGGACCAAAAATGACATTTCTGAGGACTTCAGGTCTGCTTCAGTTTCTGAAGATATTAGAGTGAAAAGACCTTCAGAAGAAACAAAGAATGAAGCTGAAGTACAGACGCAAACCGCTACCCCCGCACCTGAGAAGCCTAAGGCCCCTACTCCCACCCCGGCACCCGAAAAGGTCGTGATCCGTTCACAGGAGAATCCCGATGATGTTGAGATGGAAGTCGAAACTGCAAAGGAAGAGGAAGAAGTGGATGACAGCCTTAGCCGCAAACTGGTAGAGGACTATGGAGAATTCGATCCTACTCTGGAACTAAAGAATTACCAGTTCCCTACTATCGAGCTTTTGAAAGATTACAACGCCAACGGCGGGGGAATTACCATCAACCAGGAGGAACTTGAGGAGAACAAGAATAAAATCGTAGACACCCTCAAAAATTATAAAATTGATATTGCCCAGATCAAGGCGACCGTAGGACCAACAGTTACGCTATACGAGATCATCCCAGAAGCCGGAATAAGGATCTCCAAGATCAAAAGTCTGGAAGATGATATTGCGCTTTCGCTTTCGGCTTTAGGAATAAGGATCATTGCTCCAATTCCCGGAAAAGGAACTATAGGTATTGAGGTTCCAAACAAGAATTCCACAATGGTTTCCATGAGAAGCGTAATTGCCTCTCCCCGTTTCCAGAATGCCGAAATGGAATTGCCTATGGCTCTGGGAAAAACAATTTCAAATGAAACTTTTGTTGTTGACCTGGCGAAGATGCCTCACCTCCTCATGGCAGGTGCTACAGGCCAGGGAAAATCTGTTGGGTTGAATGCGATTCTCACCTCTCTGCTTTACAGCAAACACCCCGCAGAAGTAAAATTCATTCTTGTAGATCCAAAAAAGGTAGAATTGACGCTCTTTAATAAGATCGAGCGACATTACCTCGCAAAGTTGCCGGATACCGAAGAAGCTATTATTACCGATAATACCAAGGTCATCAATACGCTTAACTCGCTTTGCATCGAGATGGACAACCGTTATGAGCTGCTCAAGGATGCCATGGTAAGGAATATCAAGGAGTACAATACAAAATTCAAGGCAAGAAAACTGAATCCTGAGAACGGGCATAAATTTCTTCCTTATATAGTGCTCGTGGTGGATGAGTTTGCCGATCTTATCATGACAGCCGGCAAGGAAGTCGAAGCACCAATAGCACGATTGGCACAGCTTGCAAGGGCAATCGGGATCCACCTCATCATCGCAACACAAAGACCATCGGTTAACGTAATTACCGGGATCATCAAGGCCAACTTCCCTGCAAGGATCGCCTTTAGGGTTACTTCAAAGATCGATTCCCGTACCATCCTTGATAGCCAGGGTGCAGATCAACTCATTGGAAAGGGAGATATGCTCTTCACCCAGGGTAATACCCTTCTCAGGTTACAATGTGCTTTTGTGGATACTCCTGAAGTAGATAAGATCACAGAATTCATTGGCTCACAAAAGGCTTATGCCGATGCTTACCACCTTCCGGAATATAGCGGTGAGGAAAGTGGCACATCTCTTGATATTGATGTTGGCGACAGGGATAACCTCTTTCGGGAAGCCGCCGAAGTCATTGTAATTGCACAACAGGGATCGGCCTCATTACTTCAAAGAAAACTGAAATTAGGTTATAACCGAGCAGGTAGGATCATTGATCAACTTGAAGCAGCCGGTGTTGTTGGTCCTTTTGAAGGCAGCAAGGCACGCCAGGTACTGGTCCAGGATATTGAAGGTCTTAACCAACTGTTGAATGAGGAATAGAGAAAACAAAAAATAATGAAAAGAATAATTTTAGTAGCAGTAGCTTTTTTAACCCTTACTGGTTCATATGCCCAATCTTCTAATGATGCGAAGAAACTTTTAGAAGAAGTATCATCAAAGGTTGAATCTTATGATAACATCATCATTGAATTCAAATACGCATTGGAGAATACAGCAGAGAATGTGAAGCACGAAACCCGTGGAGACGTAAGCCTTGAAGGGGAAAAATACCTGCTGAACATCATGGGAACTACCCGACTTTTTGACGGAAAAAAACTTTACACCATCATCCCCGAAGATGAAGAGATAAATATCTCGAGTTATAACCCTGAAGAGGACCAGGAGATCACTCCGTCCAAGATGCTTACTTTCTATAATGATGGTTATAAATCACAACTTGGTCCTGTACAGGATCTAAAGGGCAGGAAGATTCAGTATGTAAAGCTTACACCGATCGATTCCAAAGCTGAGATCAAAGAAATCCATTTGGGAATAGACAAACAGACGAAACATATTTACAACCTTATTCAAACCCAGGATAACGGCACCAAGATCACAATAACGGTAAATAGCTTCAAGACAAATCAACCTCTGCCTCAATCGCTTTTTCAGTTCAGGGAAAGCAGGTATAAGGATTACTATATTAACCGGTTAGATTAAAAATTGAAAATACTCGACAGGTACATACTTACCAGCTACCTTAAAACATTCTTTTCGGTCTTTGTAATACTCATGTTCATCTTTGTATTGCAGACCATATGGCTGTACATAGGTGAGCTGGCAGGTAAGGACCTGGACACGGAGATCATTTTTAAATTCCTGCTGTACTTTAGTCCGAAGCTGGTACCACTGGTACTGCCCCTCACAATTCTGCTGACTTCCATTATGACCTTTGGAAATTTCGCAGAGAATTATGAGTTCGCAGCCATGAAGTCGGCCGGAATTTCTTTACAGCGGGCCATGCGTTCACTTACCGTTTTTATTTTATTGGTTAGTGTTACCGCATTTTTGTTCGCTAACAATGTGATCCCGGCAGCCGAGTATAAATCTATCAATCTTAGAAAGAACATTGCCCAGCTCAAGCCGGCAATGGTAATATCTGAAGGTGTTTTTAACGATCTGGGACAGATCAACATCAAAGTGGATGAAAAGTCCGGGGAAAGAGGCCAGTATCTTCACGATGTGATCATTCACAAAAAGAATGAGCGTCGATCAGGTAATTATACTGTGATCAAAGCTTCCGAAGGAGAATTGGTTGGGAGCACAGGATCGAATATCCTGAGCCTTATTCTCAAAGATGGTAACTACTACGATGAGATCGCGTCAACTTCCCCGCGCGACAGGATGAAAAGACCTTTTGCAAAAAGTTATTTTGAGGAGTATACCATCAACATGGATCTTTCGGGTTTTAACGATGTAGATCTTGATGAAGAAAGGTATAGCAACTCCCACAATATGCTAAAGATCTCCGAGCTCAATCGTACAATAGATTCTTTTTCTACTTCCTATAACCAGGAGTTGGAGACCTTCTCGAGAAACATGTACAACCGTACAGGATTTGAGAATTTAAAGAATGACGTGAAGCCTGAAAAGGATACCCTTTTAGATCCTAAAGATGGTTTTTTACCACTTTACGATCCATACCAGGCTTCTCAGATCGTCAATCTTGCCCTCGGGAACGTTAACGGAGCAGTTGCTACGGTTACCAACAAACAGGCGGAGCTTGTACAGGCTTCCAAAAGGTTGAACAAATTTGAAATCGCTTTACACGAAAAATACGTATTGGCCTTCGCCTGTATCGTATTATTCTTTGTAGGCGCACCTCTGGGCGCCATTATTAGAAAAGGAGGTATGGGCTTGCCCATGGTGATCGCTATCCTCCTATTCCTAACCTATCACTTTATCGGAATATTCGCTAAGAATAGTGCCGAAGAAGGACAGATAAGTCCATTTTTGGGTACCTGGCTTTCTACCCTTATCATGCTTCCCCTGGGTATTTTCCTTACCTACAGGGCAACGACAGATCAAGGTTTGTTTAGCTTTAGTATTCTATTCGAGCCTGTGAAAAGACTTCTGAAAAGAACCCATATTATGGGACGTTCCGAAAAGGATTAATATCTTTGCCGCCAATAAGTACAGCTAGAAAATGAGCAAGGACACTTCCTTTAAATTACATACCATTAAAGAAGCTATTGACGACATAAGAGCCGGCAAGGTGATCATTGTTGTTGATGATGAAGACAGGGAAAATGAGGGTGACTTTTTAGCTGCTGCTTCAAAGGTAACCCCACAAATGATCAATTTCATGGCCACCCATGGCCGCGGATTAATTTGTGCCCCTATTACAGAGAAACGTTGCAAGGAGCTGCAACTTGAAATGATGGTGGGTAACAATACCGATCCCATGGAAACGGCTTTTACGATCTCTGTTGATCTTAAAGGTAACGGTGTTACCACGGGAATTTCAGCTTCAGACAGAGCAGAGACCATCCGGTCGCTTATCGATCCTGAAACTCGTCCTTTTGACCTGAGTCGCCCCGGACATATATTTCCGCTTAAAGCCAAAGAAGGCGGGGTTTTAAGGCGTACAGGACATACAGAAGCCGCTATTGATTTTGCCAGACTTGCCGGTTTTCCTCCGGCCGGTGTGATTGTGGAGATCATGAATGAAGACGGAACAATGGCAAGGCTTCCGCAGCTCATCAAGGTTGCTGAAAAATTTGACCTTAAGATCGTCTCGATTGAAGATCTTGTGGCTTACAGGATGCAACATGACTCTCTTATTGTAAAGAAGGAAGATTTTGATATCAACACCCGTTTCGGAACCTTCAGACTAAGAGCCTATCAACAAACTACAAATAAGCAGGTACACATTGCACTTACCAAAGGTGCGTGGAAATCTTCGGACCCTGTGCTGGTACGAATGAATTCAACGCTGGTCAATAATGACATTTTAGGCACCCTTACCAATGATGCCGATAAGAAACTGGATTATATGTTCAAGGCAGTCAATGAGGAAGGAAAAGGAGCCATTGTTTTTATCAATCAGGAAAGTCAGTCCCTCAACCTTCTCAATAGGCTTGGAGAATTAAAAAATCTGCAAAAGCAAGGGGAAATGAAAGCTCCTCCTTTGGTCATGGATTCCAAAGATTTCGGGATTGGAGCTCAGATCCTTCACGATCTTGAAATTCATAAACTGCGCCTCCTCTCCAATAGCAAACAGACGAAAAGAGTAGGAATGATAGGTTATGGATTGGAGATCATCGAGTACGTAAATTACTAAAGTTCTATTACCGTTTCTTCAACAGGCCTTCTCACCTTCTTTAAAGAGGCAAAAAGATCATCATCTGCCCGGTAACCCACCGGCAAGGCAAGGACTGCCTCTAAACCGAATTTTTCAAGCTCAAGGATCTCGTTATATTTTCGAGGTTCAAAACCTTCCATTGGGCAGGAGTCGATCTCTTCGACAGCACAAACAGTAAGCAGAGTTCCAAGCACAAGGTACGCCTGGTGAGTGGCCCAAACCTTGATCTCATCGATAGGTTTTTGCTCAAAATCTCCTATCAAAGAATCCCGGAATGGGTGCAATATCTCATCGGGAGTATTTCTAACATCCTGTACTGTTTTAAAATACTTCTTTATGAAATCTTTATCGACGGTAGTTTCGATACAAATGACCAGGACATGAGAGGCTGTACTAATCTGCTTTTGATTATAGGAAGCTTGCATCAATGAATGCTGCACTTCTTTATTTTGGACCACTATAAGCTTGAGTGGCTGTAGGCCGTAAGAGGTAGCCGTAAGGTTAAATGCCCTTTTTAAAATGTCTAGTTTTTCGGAGGAAAGTAGCTTGTCCGGATCAAATTTCTTTGCTGCATATCGCCACTTCAAGGCATTGATACTTTTCATGAATGGTAATTTTCACAAAGATACGCCACACAATGAGAGACTGCAAATAGGATACTTATTACAGCAAACGTAAAGCTAAAGATTAAAAGTTACTCTTTTTCCGTTCCTGTCGGCTGCGATATAGATTAAAGATCTTGCGAATAAGATATACGCTCACCAGTAAAACTATAAGGGCTTCAACTCCCAATATCAAATAGTACAAAGTCATAACCCCAAAAAGTTTACAGATGTTAGAATAACAATTTTCAAAAATAGTTTAATGAATTGTTAAAGATTACCGTTATTCAAACAACATTTAAAACTTATAACACAACTTTAGAATAAAAATGCTATTAATATTTTAAGTTGTAAAAAGAATTTAAAGTCGAATTCACTGAGAATTAACCTCCCCTATAGTCAGTAAAATGGAAATTTTCGTAAAAGCTCTACCTGTAGAAGAAATTATTGAAAGTCTGTCAAAGCAATTTAAGCTCCCCGTGAAAAGAGATGGCGGGGAATTAACTATTGAATTAAGTGAAAAGCTGGGACAGGGGTTCATTAGAGGAACCAGTTTTACATCGGGAGTGGGCGTGATAGAATACAATGTCACTTTTTATAAGGACATGGAACTACACTTCGTTATAAATCAAACCCATCCTTTAAAATTCATATTCTGTTCTGAAGGAAGGGTCAATCATGCCTTTGAAGAAAATATGGATATCCACACCGTAGACACTTATCAGAACGTGATCGTCTCCAGCAGTGGACATAACGGTCACATACTCTACTTCAAAGCTAATGAGACCTCTCATGTTTTTAGTCTCGAGATCATTAGAGCTGAATTCAATAAGAGGAAAAATTTTGGCTACAAAGACCTCGATCCCCGTCTGGAAAAATTGTTCAGAGATGAAGTCTCGAGAGAACTCTTCTTTTACCAGGGAAATTACAGTATACAGGCAGCCGATATAGTGGAAGCCATGGCGAATAAAGAGCATACCGGTTTCTTACGTTCCATATATCTTGAAGGGAAAGCTTATGAAATGCTTGCAAAGCAGGTAAGTCAATACTGTGATGACCAGGAAAACGGAAGTAAATCGGCCCTGTTGCGAAGAACCGATGTAGAAAAGGTCAAGCGTGCTGTCGAAGTGATCAACGAGGATCTTAATCACAATTATTCCGTGGAGGAACTGGCCAAAGAAGTAGGCACTAACGTTAATAAATTGCAGGAAGGTTTTAAATATATGTTTGATCTTACCGTGAATAAATATGTGCAACAGGTTAAACTTGAGGCTGCCAAAGAAATGTTGACCCACAGCGAGCATAATATATCACAGATCGTAGGGCAAATAGGTCTCAATAACAGAAGTTATTTTTCCAAGATCTTTAAGGAAAAATACGGGGTGAGCCCTAAATACTTTCTTAATCAGAAGTACCAGGAAAGCGAAGACAGCGAAGAGAACGAAGAAGATTAACCGGAGAGAGCTTCAAGTGCCTCTTCTATATCTATTCCTTTACCAAGCACGGGCTTAAAAAGATCGGGTTTTTGCTCTATTCTTGCAGGCATGGTTTTGATGGTAAAATCCCGCATATCCAATCCCTTTTTTACTTCCTTCCATTCCAGTGGTGCCGAAACGGTAGCGCCGGGTTTTGGCCTGGCACAATAAGGCGCTGCCAAAGTTTGTCCTTTTCTATTCTGCAAGAAATCTAGATAGATCTTCCCTTTTCTTTTTTTTACATTTCGCTCCATGGAAGTGATCTGCGGAAGTTTCTCCTGAATAAAATAACAAAGGATCTTCGTGAAATCCCGGGCCTCATCATAATTGTAACGCGCCCCTAACGGAATATAAACGTGAATACCACTGGAACCGGAAGTTTTTGGATATCCAACAATATTAGCTTTATCCAGGACTTCTTTTGCAGCTTGTGCAACTTCAATTACCTGCTCAAAAGTTGTTTTTTCTGAAGGATCGATATCAATAACGGTAAAATCTGGATGGAGAAGATTCTGCACTCTGGAGTTCCAGGGATTTATTTCAATACATCCCAAATTAGCCATGTAGATTAGGCTGGCCTCATTCTGGCACATCATGTATTCGATCTCCCGATTGTTGTGCTTGGAAAAAACTTTTGCAGATTCTAACCAGTGTGGAAAGATGCCTGCAGTATCTTTTTGATAAAATCCTTCCTCGAGGATGCCATTGGGGTGCCGGTGTAAATTTTGCGGTCTATCTTTCAAAAATGGCAAAATTGTATCGGCTATTTGCAGGTAATATTCTATAAGATCATACTTTCTTAAACCCGATTCCGGCCAGTACACCTTGTCAAGGTTACTTATAGGAACAGAGATTCCGCCTATCTCCAGGGAATCACCTTCTTTTTTTTGTGAGGGCTTCTTCTTCGGAATTTTAGCTGTTTTCTCTTTGGTCACCTCCTGTGGCAGTTTGTCCATTCGTAAGCCCTTAAAAGAAGGATGTCTCATGTTTCCTGAACGGGTCCATTCCGAAAAATTCACTTCACAGATTAGCTCAGGGATCAGCCAGGTAGGCGTTCTTCCTTTTAATGCAGGCTTCTTTTTAAATGGTTTGACCTCGGTTACAAGCGGCTGAAATTTCTCATAAAGATCTTTTTTATCCTGCTCACTAAAACCCGTTCCGCAGTTGCCAATATAGACCAGTTCCTCATCACGATGCATTCCCAGGATCAGGGAACCGAAAGGACCTCCCTTATCTGAGTCGGTATACCCGCAGATCAAGGCTTCCTGACTTTCAAATGCCTTTATCTTTAACCACTTGTCACTTCTGGAGCCGGGAATATATTGAGAATCTGCTTTCTTGGCGATCACTCCTTCCATACCCATTTCTACTGCCTGCTCAAAAAAGGCTTTTCCCATGCTCTCTACATGGTCGCAGTAATACACCTGCGGAATATCCTCTATTACCTCCGGAATTAGGCTCTTTCTTTCAGTGAGAGGCAAGTGCATAATATTATGACCGTTGAGATACAGTAGATCAAAGACGTAATAACGGAGTTCCCCTGAAGGTTCTTTCTGGTAATTCTGAAGTTTCTGAAAAACAGGTTTTCCGCTTTCATCCAGCGCCACTACTTCTCCATCCAGGATCACATCATGCGGAATAGCCTTTAGATGCTCATAAAGCTCTTTGAATTTCGCTTTGAAAGAAATTCCGTTTCGGGAATAGAAATCTACTTTTCCTTTCTGGATGTTGGCAAGGGCCCGATATCCATCCCACTTCAATTCATAGATCCAGTTGGCTTTATTGAAGATCTCAGGAGCCTTTGTGGCCAACATGGGCTTGATCAGTTCGGTAACCTCGAGTTTCTTCACCTTTTCGCGTTCAGCGTGCTCACTCAGGTTTTCGGCGTCATAACTCAGCTCTGTTGAAAATTCATCAGTCTTCTTTATAAGTAACCATTGATTGTCTTTGTCTCCTCCCCTGCGGGTATGGACAAGGGCAAAGGTCCCTTTGATCTTAGTGCCGAAAAATGTGATTTTTAGATCACCTTTTTTCAACATTTTCAAGAGCTCCTTTTCATCGCCGCCTCCTGTAGGTTCATAGGTGCCTTCATCCCAAATGCTCATTTCCCCTGCTCCATAATTCCCTTTTGGAATTGTGCCATGGAATGTGAGATATTTAATGGGGTGATCTTCGGTCATTATGGCTAACCTTTTATCTGCCGGATTCATGGATGGACCTTTTGGAACAGCCCAACTTTTAAGAACCCCCTCCATTTCAAGGCGCAGATCATAGTGCAGACGGGTAGCCCGGTGCCGCTGTATCACGAACCGCAGCCGTCCCTTGTTCTTTTCATAAGCAGCATCGGGTTCGGGAGTTTTTTGAAAGTTTCGCTTTTTGATGTACTCGTCAAGTGCCATTTAGGAGGCTTTGCTTTTTTTCTTCTTTTTATCGAGGCTGGCTTTGAGCTGCGCCATAAGATCTGTCGCAGGAGTAGCTTTCGTCTCAAACTTCTCAACTTTTGTTTTCTTCCCGGAAGTTTTCGCTTTGATGATCTCCAGGAGTTGATCGTTGTAGATATCCTTGTACTTCTCGAAATCAAATTCTTCGGTATACTGCTCAATAAGTGACTTTGCCATGTCCACTTCCTTTTTTGATACCTTAACATCTGGCAATTTCAATTCTGAAGGGTCCCGTATCTCATCAGCAAAGCGAATTACGTGAAGAACGAGGGCATCTTTATAGACTCCAATTAAACTCAGGTTTTCCTTGGCCCGCATCACAAAAGTGGCCACTCCAAGTTTTCCGGTATCTTTTAAGGCATTTTTCAGCAGATTATAAGACTTCTCTCCATCTTTTTGAGGTTCCAGAAAATATGGCTTTTTAAATAGCACATCGGCGACATCCTTTTCTTCAATAAACTCTTCAATGTCTATCGTGCGGGATTTCTTCATGTTTGCCTTGTCAAAATCTTCCTTTTCCAAAACGATATAGGCATCATCCTGCTTATAGCCCTTTACGATATCTTTCCATTCCACTTCCTCTCCCGTAACTTCATTGACTCGCTTGTACCTAATCCTTGCATGATCGTTCTTGTCGAGCATATCAAGATCAAGTTTTCGCTCCTCGCTTCCGGAGTACATTTTAATGGGAATTGTGACCAGTCCGAAACTAATGGACCCGTTCCAGATAGACCTCATAATCTGAAGATTTTAAGTTGATTCTCTACAAGATACCTGATTTTTACCTCATTCCCGAAGGATTAGCATTGTCTTAACGGTGGCTGCGGCTTGTTAGCACCCGTTCCGTTAAGGTTTTAGGAAAAAGTCACTAAAGCTTTCTTAATCATTTTGTGGCGACACAAAAAAGAATATACCTTAGGATTAACTGACATTGCAGAAATCGTCGTCACAAAAAAAATTATAGTCAAAACATCAAATAACAACTGCAACAAAACACCATATCAATGGCATTAAAAGCACTCTTCCTAAACTGTACACTTAAAAGATCACCCGAAACATCTAACACATCAGCTTTCATTAAGCAGGCACAAAAAATGTTTGCAGAGCTCGATGTGGAATCTGAAGAAATTCGGGTAGTTGATCAAAATGTAAAATTCGGAAATTCATCAGATGAAGGTGAAGGAGACGGCTGGCCCGGGATCCTTAAGAAAGTCAAGGACAGCGATATAGTGATCATCGCCACACCCATCTGGAGAGGAGACCGAAGTGCCGTTGCAAAAGTAGTTGGTGAACGCTTTGACGGCATCTGGGAAGAAGCAGATGAAGAGACCGGCCAGTATCCTACCTTCAATAAAGTAGGCGGAGTCATGGTAGACGGAAATGAAGATGGTGCCAAAAAAGCTATTTCCAGCATATGTTTCGATCTTTCAGAACATGGATTTACGGTACCTGTAAATGCATTTAGTTATTATGTAGGTAAAGCCGGCCCGGGACCTGCCTATATCGAAGCAAAAGGTGACCGGCACTTTTTTACCAACCGCACCCTTTACCTTATGGTTCACAATCTTACCCATGTGGCAAAAGTCCTTAAGGAAAGACCATACCCCACAAACGTGAACGAGTTGAAGAAAAAAGCTGAAAAGATCAGCGACACCGAAGAATAATTTCTAAACCCACCATTATGCTAACCTGGTTAATACATATAATCATTGATGCAATAGTACTCCTAATTGCAGCGAGAATGCTACCGAAAGTCGAATTAAAAGGTTGGAAAACAGCCCTTGTTGTAGCACTTCTCATTGGGATACTAAGCTTCTTTTTAAGTTGGATCCTTACCGCTATCCTAAATGTTGCTACCCTTGGGATCTTTTATTTTCTTGGCCTTGGTTTTATTACCCGCATCATCGCCTATGCGATCATCATTGAATTGGCAGATAAATTAAGTTCGGGCTTTAAGACGCATGGTTTCATGCCTTCGCTATGGCTGGCGATCATCATTGCCATTGTTGGATCAATAGTAGATTGGATCATCATGTAAGACTCCGGAATATATTAATGAATATCCCAGCCTTACAGGCCGGTAAAACTGACACAACACATAAACCCGGGGCGATACCCCGGATTTATATTTACTGCCTAACAGGCTTGAGAAATGTCTGTTCTAAAATGCCCTTTTTGATAAATTACTAAGGCTGAAAGCCTTGAAAAAAAAAGCCCGGAGCAACGCTCCGGGTTATTTAATATAGAAACAAATCAGCCTGTAAGGCTGAAACCAAATACTACCTCTGCTGTGCCCGCAAATATTGATCAGGCCATGCAATTTCTGCATTGAGTGCAGCCGCGGCCTCTAGGGGAAAATAAGGATTCCTCAACAATTCCCTGCCAAGCAGGACAAGATCGGCTTGTTCCTTTTGCAGCACTTCCTCCGCTTCCTGCGGAGTGGTGATCATACCTACAGCAGCCGACATGATTGCGGCTTCCTTTTTGATCTTTTCTGAAAATGGTACCTGATATTTCTTCGCTACCGGAATTGTTACATTGGGAACAAGTCCGCCGGAAGAACAATCGATAAGATCCACCCCCTCCTCTTTAAGTAACTTGGATAGTTGAACCGATTCCTTTTCATTCCAGCCTCCTTCAGCCCAGTCGGTTGCAGATATTCTTACGAACAATGGCAGTTCTCCTGGCCAGCTTGTTCTCACCGCCCGGGTTACCTCCAGTAGTAGCCTGCTGCGATTTTCAAATGATCCGCCGTATTCATCCTTTCTTTGGTTACTCAGCGGGGAAAGGAATTCATGAAGTAAGTATCCATGAGCTGCATGTATCTCCAGCACTTTAAAGCCTGCCAAAAATGCCCTTTTTGAGGCTTCTTTAAAATTGGATATCACCTTCTCAATTCCGGCCGAATCCAGTGCCGCAGGAGCAGGATTTTCTTCAAAGAAAGGTATTGCCGAAGGTGCTACCGGTTGCCAGCCTCCCTCCTCTTCAGAAATTAACTTTCCGCCTTTCCAGGGACTGGTTGTAGAGGCTTTCCTGCCGGCGTGGGCCAGCTGGATGCCCGGTACACTGCCCTGCCCTTCCAAAAATGTGGTTATTTCCTTCAATTTTTCAATGTGACCATCCTGCCATATTCCCAGATCATCGGGTGTTATACGAGCTTCGGGGGAAACTGCCGCAGCTTCAGAAATTACGAGTCCGGCTCCACCAGTTGCTCTTGTTCCAAGGTGCACAAGGTGCCAGTTGTTGGCAAAGCCATCTTTGCTGCTGTACATACACATAGGTGATACGCCTATGCGGTTTTTAAATTCAACAGATCTTATTTTTAAAGGAGAAAATAGTTTAGGGCTCATGAAATTTTTTTCGTTTCAACAAAATTAAGGAAAATGCAAGGCCTATTTCTTGACCTGCTATAGTCAAAAAGCATTAGAAGATCGATTTGAATGATCTATGAAGTTCGGCTACAATGAAAAACGTGAGTAGGTAGCACAACCTGAGTCCTTAACAGCCACAAGAGTTTCCGTTAGGTCATCCTCCAGAAGATTTCCGGATTTCTTTTGGCAGAAAGGACAGGGATTTACGTCACCATCTGTATCTACATAAAAGCCCTTATAACCCCCACTAAAACAGCCGTTTCTTCTTTGGTAGTAACCGTGATAAGTAATGATCGGATAACTCAGATAGCCCGAAGAAAAATTGAGTTCCCTATAAACATCTTCAATTATCTCAATATGTTCGGGAAGCAAGAGCACATCTTTTCCCGAATAGTGCCCCACAGCTTTCGGTTCGAGGAACTGCACAAAAGCTACGCCCATGTCACGTGCCATTTTCATGTATCTCATAAGGTTTTCCCGGGTTGCGAAATCTCTTGTAATACAGAGAGACAGCGAAACCGCAAGATCCTGTTCCAGCGCATTTTTCACTGCTGTCTGTGCCCAGTAAAAAGCATCTTTAAACCCTCTGAACTTATTATGGACTTCGGGGTCATAATGATCCAGGCTCACAAAAACCCCGGTGAGTCCGGCTTCTTTTAGAAGTTTGGCATTTTTTTCGGTAAACTTGAATCCTGAAGTATCTATCCAGAAATTAGTGAGTTCCGTGTCTGCACTATCAAGGATCTCTAACATCCTTTCAACCTTTAACATTGGCTCCCCTCCGGAAAACTGGATCTCACTTACCCCCTGCTTCTGAAGTTTTGCCACCATCTCCACAAGCTGCGAAGTAGAAAGACTCTCCTTTTTATTTAAACTTTCCCATTCAAAACAGTGCTCACACTGCAGGGAGCATTTTTTAGTAATAGCCACTATCACGTTATTGAAACGGTAGATCTTTTCACTTACTGGTTTGTAGTCATTGAGCTGAGAGATCATGAATCTGTTGAAATTCCCACCCTTCCATCCCGGGCTGTAAAGGCTGGTATAATACTTACCATCAATCTGCGCTATTTTTTTGACCTCATAATCTCCAAGGAACTTTTTTCTCAACCGAACCATATATTTTAATCCCCTAAGTACATCCAGCGGATTTTTATAACATTTCCAGGCAAGTTTTAAAATGCTGAATTTTATCCTGCTATGTATGAGGTTTTTCCTCCAGCCACTAAGAATAACTGAACGAGAGGGTTCTTTCCCATTTACTTTAACAGCCTCTTCCCGGGGTATTTCGACGGATATCACATTTTCAGTTGCCATAAGTGAGTGCCAGGTTTAACATATCTTCAGCTACAAACTTTTTGTACTGTTCTTCCGAAAATCTGCTGAATCTACCCCTCTTTTTGAACGACTGCAATTCGGCAAAATCTGGTATTCCTTTATAATCCCTGATATAGGTGTAATAGCCTCTGTTTTTCAGAAAGGCAGTTGTATTATTCGAAGTCAAACCCGGTTTGTGCCTGAAGCTTACAACAACCTCATTTCCTACCTCGGGTTGGATCAGGTATTCTTGATCGGCTTTTCGAAGCAAATCAGTTACATTCTTTCCTTGCTCATCTACCGCAAACGACGGTTCCAGTACAATTTTTTTCAAATCAATATTCTCCGAAAAATCTATTCCGGCGCGATCGATCTCCCAAAACATGAAACCTGTTTCCAGCTTAAGAACCACATTTTCCTCAACAGGATCTGCCAGATCTATTGGCACCACAAGATCTCTGTAAGCAAGCGGTCCTACAGTATTTATCCGCTCCACCAACTTCCAACCTTCGGCTGTCTTTTGATAAATGGAAAGAGGAATATTTTGCTCTTTAGACCATTTCATGGATTCCTCTCCCGGCATTTTAAGCTGTTGCTTCTGAAATGTGTTGTAATAAAAGCCGAACTTTTCATTAAATTTTCCGAAGGTATAATCCAACCAGAGAGAATTCTTTGCCGTTAAAAAGAGTTTTGCATGTTTCGCTCCTGTAGGTTTGGTAAATTCCAGGATCAAGGCCCTTGAGCCATCATTGGATTCAGATTTCGAATCGAATAGATAAGAATTCATATCCTCCTCAAGGATTTCCGGAAGTGCTCCTGAAAGATCATCTGAAAATGCCTTTTTTGGAACCTCTATTTTGGAAAAGCTTTGCGGATTTCCATCCTTATCAAGAAGAACTTGTACATCTTCAGGATGTTCAAACACAATTAGTTGCAGCAGGTCTGTGTACTGAATTTCGTGCAGTTCATTAGTGATCTTTAGGACATATTCATCTCCAGGTTCCTTAACATGACCTAAAGGAATATAATCATCCCGTTGGATATTAGGCGTTATTGCCCCGGGATAAAGTTCGCCCCGAAAAACAAACTCCTCACCATCTTTTACATAAATAAAAGGGCAGGAGCTTTTTGTGAGTGCTACCACAATCACCGTGACACCCAGCACCGCTATTGTTGTCGCTGCTACATTGAGTACAGATCTACCGGTATTACGGTTGTTAACAGAAACTGAATCCAGAATGGAGAAAGGTAGAACCACCTCCTCGCCTATTCTAAGATTCAGATCTTCGGAAGTGAAAAAATGAACCTCATTCAATGGTTCCCTTTCCCTTCGATTATACCTGTAAGTCTTATTGTTCTTAGGTCGAACATTATTGTGTTTTGAATTGATCTGCGTTAGTACGCCCGAAAGTTCTTTGTTATCTGCATCTAAATTCACATTGTTGAGATGCACCATTTGATCTCCGGAATGGATAATAACATACTTTTCTTCGGGAGATAGTTTCTGAATTTCCTGAGTAGATGGAGGATCATTAAGATCAGACTTTTTGGCCTTGTAGTAACTACAATTCGAGAAACTCAGGGCTAATAACAGGATCATTATAAATTTACCCGGACTTCGGATGACTGATGTGAGGGGAGGACACCAGGTGGAAAGATCATTTTTCATAATAAAAGATTTAAAATTAGAGATAAACACCCTACCCTCCTGAAAATCAAATACTAATGCATTTGATATTTTAAATTTATAAAAAAATTCTTTTGATTTTTTAACCCTGCTGTTTTTTTCCAGATCGAAAAAGTTAGAGAAGAAAAGTTCAGTCAGTTGATGAACGCGTTGAATAGGTATTATGACAATCACGCAGATTACACGCCGGGCTTCCGGAGAAACTCAGCCTATCGTGAAGGATTAAAGATTAGTTTACTACTTTTCAACAATAAATGCTCTGATCTTCCTTTTTCAGGGCATTTATTTTTCGGTGAGATTTTTTCGAATATCTTAGCTATTAAGATCTCACTATGCCCACCAGACAAGTTTTTCCGCTATCCAAGCTTACCGAAGCTATTGAAAATGTGATCAACAGGCATTGCAGTAAAGTAGTGTGGGTAAAAGCCGAAATTGTTAAGCTCAACCATTATCCTCATACCGGCCACTGCTATCCCGACCTGGTAGAGAAAAAAGATGGAAAGATCGTGGCCGAACTTCGCGGGAACATCTGGAAATCGAATTTTGACCTCATCAATGAAAAATTCCGGCAGGTACTTAATGAGGACCTTCGGGATGATATGACCGTTGTTGTACAGGCAACAGTCACTTTCCATTCGGTTTACGGACTGGCGCTGAATATTTTGGACATAGATCCCGAATACACTCTCGGAGAACTGGCAAAGCAAAGAGCCGAAGCTATTAAAAAACTCGTATCCCAGGGGATCTTTGACGCCAATAAACAGCGAACTCTTCCCCGCCTGCCTAAGACGATTGCCGTCATATCGGTGAACAGCAGCAAAGGATATCAGGACTTTATAAATGTTATTGAAGGTAATCCCTGGGGCTATAAATTCCATTGTAAACTTTTTCCCGCCATCCTGCAGGGAGAACGTGCAGTTCCAACTATTACTGCACAACTTAAAAAAATAGAAGAGCATAAGAAGCTTTTTGATGCTGTCGCGATCATTCGGGGCGGGGGTGGCGAAATTGGGTTAAGCTGCTATGACAATTACGAATTGGCCAGGAAAATCGCACAGTTCCCATTACCGGTATTGACGGGAATTGGCCATTCCACCAACGAGACCGTTAGTGAGCTGGTGAGCTATAAGAACTTCATTACTCCAACGAAAATAGCGGAATTCCTGCTTCAGGAATTTCACAATTTTTCACAACCGCTCAGAGAGAACCTGCAGAAAATAATGTCCGGTGCAAATCTCCTTTTTGAGCGGCAGGAGACTCAGCTGCAAAGGGTTTCAAGCTCCTTCGGCTTTTTGACCAACAGGATCCTGGACCGGGAAAGGAATAGGCTCACCTCCTGCAGACAAATGATCGTTTCGGAAGCAAAAGGTCTATTGAAGCAGGAAACTTCAGAGTTAAAGAATACAGCAACTTCAATAGAACTGCTTTCTCCAAAGAACATCCTCAAGAGAGGCTTCAGTATCACCAGAAAAGATGGCAGGATCATTACAGACGCTACTCTACTTGAGCCGGGAGACCTTATAGAAACCGAATTCTTCGCGGGTAAAGCTTCAGCAGAAATTAAAAAATCAACTTAAAATTATGGGAACAAAACTAACCTATACCGAAGCATTTGATGAGTTACAGCAAATTGTCACTGACCTGGAAAGCGCCGAAATTAGTATAGACGAACTTGATGCACGGGTGAAAAGAGCTTCTGTCTTACTAAAAATTTGCAGGGAAAAACTTTATAAAACTGAACAAAATGTCCTGGAGACCCTAAAGACTCTGGAAACGGAATAAAATATTAAGTAGAAAAAAAGCTATTTTAGGAACTGGAATAAATTCGTATTTTGCCAATTGGTTTTACCTGTTGTCTTGAACATTTTAATATTCTGCATTTATCGAAGAGAATCGTAAACAAGATTTATCTGGCGATGTGAACGCCATAAATCAGATTTCCATAATCCCCCAATTACTGGAGGTCATTTGTCGTACTACAAAATTAAGGTTTGCTGCCATTGCAAGAGTAACAAATGAACGATGGGTGGCTTGTGCAACTTTGGACAATGTACCGCTGGGTCTTAATCCCGGGGATGAACTGCAAATAAAAGACACCTTTTGCGACCAGGTGCATAATACAGGACAGCCGGTCATTTTTGATGACGTCTCCAAAGATGAGGTCTATCGTGACCATCATGTTCCTAAATTGTATGGCATTGAAAGCTATATTTCTGTCCCCATATATAAAAAGAACGGAGATTTCTTTGGAACTCTCTGTGCATTGGACTCTAAACCGGGCAGGATAAATACTCCCGAGGTAAAAGACATGTTCAAGCTCTTTACAGATCTTATTTCCTTCCATCTCGAGACAGTTGAAGAGATGGAAACTACATCAAGGACCTTAAAGGAAGAGCGGGAAATGGCCGATCTAAGGGATCAATTTATTGCCATTTTGGGGCATGATCTCAAGAATCCTATAGCTACCATGAGAATGAGTTCAGATATTCTGCTTAAGATGTCAAAGGAGGAACTCACCCTTAAACATGCGGGATTGATCAAATCCACCTCTTTCCGGATGCAAAATCTCATTGACAATATTCTCGATTTTGCCAAAGGAAAAATGGGGGAAGGAATTATACTGGACAGGGTGGCCCACAATGGTTCTCTCGTAAATATTCTGGAACAGGTCATTAAGGAAATAAACATCAGCTCCCCGGAAAGGCAGATCGAGTTTGAGATCGACCTGAAATCGGAAGTCTATTGTGACAAGAACCGCATTGGTCAGCTGTTGGCCAATCTGCTGAGCAATGCAGATCAACATGGAGACAAGGATGCTCCCTTAAAAGTTTCTGCATTTACAACAGATGATACCTTTGATCTCACGGTCACCAACAAAGGGGAAAAGATCCCGGAGGAATCACTCCGCCATCTTTTTCAGCCTTTTTACAGAGAAAAGAACGAGCTGAATAAAAAAGGACTGGGATTAGGGCTGTTTATTGCTGCTGAAATTGCTAAAGCACATGAGGGTAATCTCCTGGTAGCATCTACAGCCGAAGAGACTCAATTCACTCTTAAGATCCCGCTTGAAGAAAAAAATTAAGGGCTCAAAAATGTCATTTTTGGAGCCCTTAGATTTTACTCTTCCATAATTATCGGAGTCAGCCTCTCTTTGATCTCAAGATATTCGGCTTCCTCGATAAGTCCCAGATCAAATAGATCCTTGGACTCCTTTAATTTGGCAATAGCTTCTGCCCGGGTAAGCGGTGCATTCGTGCTTTTGATCTCCCCGGCAAGAACTGCTTTTTCATAATCCACTACAGAAAGGTATTTATTGATACCAAAAGCTCTTCCATTAGGTTCTCCAAGTAAAATGGATAACGCTAAAGGCTTTTTCTTACTGCCTTTGTGATTCACTTCCATTTCGACGATCACCACCTTCTCTCCCTGAAATTCCTGACCGGCCATATTCTTTCCTTCGCCGTTCATGATGCTAATGATATTTCCTACTCCGGCCGGTCTACCCTTTATAATTGTAGAAAAGCTGCTTTTAGTCTTTGAACGGGCAGATCCCGCACCAAAAATTTCACCAGATCCTCCTACAGCAACAGTTTTAGTAGTAGAACCTGATGGAACTCCAATGACCAGAGTATCGCCTACTCTTAACACAGATCCGTCTGCTGCAATGTAGCCGGATAATGTTGTGTTGTCCTTCACATTTTGAAAGACCTCTGCCTTCTGGGTTTCTTCATAGGAAAGAACTTCCAGGTGCCGCTGTGCAAAAGTGGAAGTACTAAAAAGCACAGCACATAAAATAAGAATTGTTCTCATATTTAACATTGATGATAAGTTAATTCTACCAAAGACTGTTTTATAAGAAATATGTTACACGCGATTTAAAAAAAAGAAATAGATCTCCCGGCAGCCCTTTTTTAAATCTTCTTATACTCTAAACATTTCTGAAAGTTTATACAAGCTCTGTTAAGTCTTTACTAAGCAACTTGTTAGCAGCCCCAAGTCTTTTTATATTCGGTAGAAACATAAAGAACCAGCTATGAAAAGAAATACCTCACACCGGGCAATTGCAATTCCGTTACCCGGTCAACAAAAATCAGTCATTGCAATTTTTCTATTGCTATTCTTAAGTCTCACCGCATTTGCTCAAAAGCCAACCGTACGAACCGATGCCGGAGCAATTAAGGTTCATGTAATTAAGGAAGGTCTCAATCACCCGTGGGGTATGGCCTTTTTACCCGATGGAAGATTACTGGTGACCGAACGGGCAGGGACTTTAAGAATTCTAGATAAAAACAATAAACTTTCTGCCCCTCTTTCGGGTACACCCGAAGTCTTTGCACAGGGACAGGGAGGAATGCTCGATGTAGCCCTGCATCCAAATTTCGATCAAAATAAATATGTCTATCTATCTTTTGCAGAACCCGGTCCTAACGGAACTGCTTCCACAGCCCTTGGGAGGGGAAAACTCGAAGGGAATTCGATCGTGGGATTTGAGACCATTTTTAGAATGGAACCAAAGGTGGAAGGCCCAAATCACTTTGGCGGTCGCATTATCTTTACCCCCGAAAACGACATTTTTCTCACCCTGGCTGAAAGATTCAAGTTTGAACCGGCACAAGACCTTTCCAGTCATTTAGGTACTGTTGTACGGCTGAATGAAGATGGTTCTGCTTCCGCTGAAAACCCTTCTTTTGATGCTGAAAACGCCCTTGATGAAATTTGGTCATACGGACACAGAAATATAGAAAGCGCAGCGTTACATCCCGAAACAGGTGACTTGTGGGTTGCTGAAATGGGTCCTATGGGAGGAGATGAATTGCAAATTGCCAAAGCCGGAAGAAATTATGGCTGGCCGGTGGTAAGCTGGGGGGATAATTATGACGGAAGCAAGATCCCGGATCCCACTACACACCCTGAATTTGCCGATGCAGTGATACACTGGACCCCCACAATTTCTCCTTCGGGAATGATCTTTTATGATGGTAGTGTATTCCCGGAATGGAAGAACAGCATGATGATCGGCGGACTAACCGCAACAGGAATTGTAAGAGTAAACGTGAATGGAGAACAGGCTCAGGAAGTAGAACGTATCCCCCTTTCAATAAGAGTTAGAGATGTAGAACAGGGACCTGATGGTACAATATGGGTGCTTACAGATGAGAAGAATGGAAAGATCCTGCAGCTTAAGCCCATAAAATGAAAATAGCTACCTATAATGTAAATGGGATCAATGCCAGGCTTCCCGTACTACTTCAATGGCTGAAGGAAACAAAACCCGATGTAGCTTGTCTACAGGAATTAAAAGCGCCAGATGAGAAGATCCCAAAGAGTGACATAGAACAAGCCGGTTATACAGCCCTTTGGCACGGCCAGAAGCGGTGGAACGGCGTTGCTATCCTCGCTAAAAAGGATCTTGAGATACAGGAAACGGGCCGCGGACTGGCAGGAGAGCCCGAAGATGAACAAAGCCGTTACCTGGAAGCTGTTGTCAATGATATTACTATTGGTTGCCTCTACCTTCCCAATGGAAATCCCGCACCCGGGCCAAAGCTGGAGTATAAAATGAGATGGTTTGATCGGCTTACCAAACGTGCCGCGGAATTAATTGAGAGGGATGTCCCCGTGGTTCTAACGGGAGATTACAATGTGATGCCTACCGAAAAAGATGTTTATAAACCGGAAAGGTGGGTGGATGATGCTTTATTTCGACCCGAAGTCCGCGAGGCTTTCCACAGTCTGGTGGCCCAGGGCTGGACAGATGCACTAAGGAAATTATATCCCGAGGAAACTATTTATACTTTCTACGATTACTTCAGAAATGCCTATCAGAGAAACGCCGGACTGCGGATAGATCATTTCCTGTTAAGTCCGCAATTAAAGGATCGACTTAAAGACGCCGGCTTAGACAAACATGTACGTGGCTGGGAAAAGACCAGCGATCACGTACCGGTCTGGATCGAACTTATGGAATAAACTTTAGAAGTAACTTCGGGTTTTATTCTTCTGAAAAGTAGAAAAGTACAGATAATTACCAGCACCAAAGAAGTTGGTATGATAAAGACTACCGGCACAACATTTACCCCGATCATAGCCATGGCTATAATTTTGGCGACTAAGGCAGTCATAAGGAAGCAAAGAAACACCAGCGTTACTGCAGACATGAGATATCCTATATTCCTGTTCTTGTAGAGCAGGAGACCAGACACAAACCCTATTGGCAGAAAGAGGGAAAGATCCAACCCCTGGACTGTGAGACTGGTATAGTGCTCTACAGAAGCCGGAATGATCGTGCCGTCAAATAAAGGAGTTAGGATGATTTCCAGCCAGAGAAAAGCTATAGCAACAGAAAGAGTCATTAAGAATCCTCCAATCAATCTCCGCCTTAATCCAGGAAGAAATTTGTCTCTTAACCCTTTTAGATCAACTTCAAATAAAGTGATCACAAAAGCAAAGAAGGATAAGGAGGTAGTGATCACATAAACAAGGAACATAGCGTTATACATTCCCATATTGATATAGAACAGGAAGGTGAGAAAGAAAAAATGTAAAATTCCCGCATGAAAAAGAATTGATTTTAATTTTCCGCCTTTTAGGAGATAGGTGGACAGCAGAAGGAAGGGAACTGCGATAAACAGCGTGACATAGTCATGTGCAATTCCCTGCACAGCAACCTCGGCCGACATATGTTGATAAAGTCCGCGACCATAAATTTCAACCTGTTGTCCCCGGATGGATTCGTAGAAGTAGGATCCTCCTTTGGTAGTATAAAAGATCCCCGCGGCAGCTGCAACAGCAGCAAAAAATGCTGTTAACACCGATAAAACTGAAATGATCCTGAAATTTTTCATTTTTGAAAGGAATTGAGCGACTCCGGTAATTTCAGAAATTAATGAAAGAAAAATCTTGATAATTGTCAGGACCGAAAAAAATATTCTAAAAAGCGAGCAATAGAAGAGCCTTCAAAAATTGCATTTTTGAAGGCTTATTTTTTGAAGCAATAAATTAAAAAACGGCTGCAGCTATAGCTTTGATATTAGAACTCTTACCCATGGAATAATAATGCAGCACCGGAATTCCCGCAGCCACAAGTTCCTTACTCTGTTCTATGCACCACTCGATGCCTACCTGGTGAACTTCTTCATTGTTCCTGCACTTTTCCACCTCATGAGTGAGATCATGTGGCAGGTCGACATGGAAGCGATGGGGGATCATGGTGAGCTGTTTTTTTGTGGCAATAGGTTTCAAGCCGGGAATTATAGGAACAGTGATCCCGCTTTCCCTGCACTGTCTTTCAAACTCGAAAAACTTTTGATTATCAAAGAACATTTGGGTTACCACATACTCTGCCCCTGCCTCTATCTTGGTTTTTAGCCGCTGAATATCCTTCCGGAGACTCGGAGCTTCCATATGTTTTTCGGGATATCCCGCCACCCCTATACAGAAGTCGGTATTATGACCGTTTTCAAGAGCCTCATCCAGAAATTTTCCGGAGTTCATTTTTGAGATCTGCCCGACAAGTTCATTTGCGTAGTTATGGCCGTGCGGGTCAGGCGTAAAATAGATCTCGCTTTTTACGGCATCTCCACGGAGTGCCATCACGTTCTTAATTCCCAGAAAATCCAGGTCTATCAGGAAGTTTTCTGTGTCTTCCTTTGAAAATCCGCCGCAGAGGATGTGGGGTACGGCATCCACTTTATACTTGCTTTGAATGGCTGCACAAATCCCCACAGTTCCCGGTCTCTTGCGCACCACCCGCTTTTCAAGCAGACCTTTCTCCCGCTCAATGTAAACGTATTCCTCCCGATGATAGGTCACATCTATGAATGGCGGATTGAACTCCATCAGGGGATCTATCCCATCAAAGATCGACTGAATATTTTGCCCTTTTAGAGGGGGAAGGATCTCGAAGGAGAAAAGGGTTTTATTTTTTGAAGCAGCTAAGTGTTCTGTAATTTTCATTCTTATTCATTCTGTTTTCAGAGACATTATTTCTTCTTATTCATCGGCAATTGAAGGATTCAGCCATTTTTGGGCTTCCTCAAAAGCGATCTTCTTTCTTTCTGCAAAATCCTCCACCTGATCATTTTTGATCTTTCCGACGCCAAAGTATCGGGCTTGGGGATGGGCAAAATAGTATCCGCTAACGCTGGCGGCCGGCCACATAGCAAGGCTTTCGGTAAGCTTTACTCCTATCCTCTCCTCTACATTCAGCAGTTCCCAGATCGTTAGTTTCTCAAGATGATCGGGGCAGGCAGGATATCCCGGTGCGGGACGAATGCCTTTATAGCTCT
>CAYLZB010000002.1:0-40878 GCA_964388165.1 uncultured Flavobacteriaceae bacterium
TAGGATCGTAGGGGAAGTTTTAGGTAAGTTTCACCCTCACGGAGATTCTTCCGTTTATGACACTATGGTGCGTATGGCCCAGGAGTGGAGTTTACGGTATATGCTGGTAGACGGTCAAGGTAACTTTGGTTCTATTGATGGAGATAGTCCTGCAGCAATGCGTTATACCGAGGCCAGGATGCGTAAGATCAGTGAAGATATGCTGGCTGATATCGACAAGGAAACTGTTGATATGCAGCTTAACTTTGATGATACCATCCATGAGCCTACAGTACTGCCAACCCGAATTCCAAATCTTTTGGTAAACGGGGCAAGTGGTATTGCAGTAGGTATGGCTACAAATATGCCGCCTCATAATCTTTCAGAAGTTATTGATGGAGTCATAGCTTATATCGACAACCATGATATAGATATAGATGAACTTATTGAGCATGTAAAAGCTCCCGATTTTCCTACCGGAGGGATCATCTACGGTTATGACGGCGTTCGTGAAGCTTTTAAAACCGGTCGCGGAAGGGTCGTCATGCGGGCTAAAGCCCAAACCGAAGAAGTGGCGGGGAAAGAAGCTATTGTTGTGACCGAAATTCCTTATCAGGTCAATAAAGCTGAAATGATCAAGAAAACAGCCGATCTTGTCAATGAGAAGAAGATCGAAGGTATTTCACTTATCAGGGATGAATCTGACCGTAATGGAATGCGCATCGTATACATCCTTAAAAGAGATGCTATTCCAAACATCGTACTTAACCTCTTATATAAACATACAGCACTTCAAAGTTCCTTTAGTGTGAACAATATTGCTCTTGTAAAGGGCCGTCCTCAAATGCTGAATTTGAAGGATATGATCTATCACTTCGTGGAGCATCGTCATGAGGTAGTGGTTCGCCGTACAGAATATGAGCTAAGAAAGGCTGAAGAGCGTGCACATATATTAGAAGGACTTATCATAGCTTCAGATAATATTGATGAAGTTATTGCTTTGATAAGAGCTTCCAGCAATGCCGACGAAGCCCGTACCAAATTGATAGAACGTTTCGAGTTATCAGAAGTACAGGCAAAGGCAATCGTAGAAATGCGCTTAAGGCAACTTACAGGTCTTGAGCAGGATAAACTGCGCGCGGAGTATGAAGAGATCATGAAGACCATCGAAGACCTTAAAGATATTCTTGCCCGTAAGGAGCGTAGAATGGAAGTGATCAAGGATGAGATGATCGAGATCAAAGAGAAATATGGAGATGAAAGACGTTCCACAATAGAATATGCCGGTGGTGACCTTAGTATGGAGGATATGATCCCCGATGAGCAGGTGGTGATCACGATCTCCCATGCCGGTTATATCAAGAGAACATCTCTAACAGAATATAAGACCCAGAACCGTGGAGGAGTTGGTCAAAAGGGCTCTACAACAAGAAATGAAGATTTCCTTGAGAACCTTTTTATCGGAACCAATCACCAGTACATGTTATTCTTTACTGAAAAAGGTAAGTGTTTCTGGATGAGAGTGTTCGAGATCCCTGAAGGAAGTAAAACTTCAAAAGGAAGAGCAATACAGAACCTGATCAATCTGGAGCCGGATGATAAGCTGAAAGCATTTATCTGTACTAAGGATCTTAAGGACGAGGAGTATATCAACAGCCACTATGTCATGATGGCTACTAAGAAAGGACAGGTAAAGAAGACCTCTTTAGAGCAATATTCAAGACCGAGAACTAACGGTATCAATGCAATTACCATTCGTGAAGGGGATGAATTGCTTGAAGCAAGATTAACCACCGGGGAAAGCCAGGTAATGCTTGCTCTAAAAAGCGGAAAAGCTATTCGTTTTGATGAAAGCAAGACCCGTCCTATGGGTAGAAATGCTTCGGGAGTTAGAGGAATAACTTTAGCAGATGACAACGATGAAGTAGTAGGAATGATCACTGTAGAAAACCCAATGGAGGAGACCGTACTGGTAGTTTCTGAAAATGGATATGGTAAGCGTACCTATATTGATGACCCCGAAGATGGGGAACCCATCTACAGAATCACGAACCGTGGTGGTAAAGGAGTAAAAACCATATCAATAACCCCTAAGACCGGAAACCTGGTGGCCATAAAGAATGTGACCGATCTTGATGACCTTATGATCATCAACAAATCCGGTCTGGCTATTAGAACATCGGTTTCTAATTTACGTGTAATGGGGCGTGCTACCCAGGGAGTGAGACTAATCAATTTAAAGAACAACGACTCTATTGCTGCCGTGGCTAAAGTGATCAATGAGGAGGAGGATGTCGAAGACGTAGCCGGAGACGCAACCCCTGAGATCACTGATCAAAACGAGGATGGCACAACTATTGCAAACGATAGTGAGGAATAATTTTAAATCAAAACCACAAAAGATGAAAACCAGAATTTTAACGGCAGCATTAGCTATGTTTACTGTCGTATCATTTGCCCAAAAGAAGGAAATAAAAAGAGCCGGGAAAGCGGTTGAGAAAGGAGAATATCAGGAGGCTAAGAATTACCTTCAGCAGGCAGAAGCGCAATTGGCTAACGCCGATCAGGATGAAAAAGCCGATTTCTACCTATACAAAGGATATGCATTGGTTGGAAACGGAAATAATGTACCAACTGCCGACCTTATGGCTGCGGCCGAGGCAATGAAAAAAGCCAAGGAGCTAGGTCATGAAGAAGTTCAGCAGGGAATGGATGCAGTGAGTAATGCTTTGGTAAATTCGGCTATTGCAGATCAAAATGCACAGAATTTCGCTGAAGCTTCACAAAAGCTTGAAGCCAGCTATAGAATGAACAACAGGGATACTATTTACCTGTATTATGCAGCTTCAAATGCAGTAAATTCTCAGGATTATGATGAGGCATTGAGATATTATACCGAGCTTCAGGATCTTGGATTTACAGGTGAAGAAACCATCTATACTGCCGTAAATAAGGAGACCGGGGAAGAAGAGAGAATGGCTTCAAAAGAGCAAAGAGATCTTTTTGTAAAGTCCGGTACTTATATCAATCCTCAGGTTAAGAAAGAGGAGTCTAAAGAAGGAGAAATAGCTAAGAATATTGCACTTATTTACATCGAAAAAGGTGAGAATGAGAAGGCAATTGCGGCGATGGAAAAAGCAAAGGAGGCTAATCCTAATGATGCTACTTTAATGCAATCTGAAGCAGATATGTATTACAAGATGGGAGATATGCAGAAGTATCGTGAGATCCTTGAAGAAGTAGTAAGACAAAACCCAGACGACGCTACCCTTTACTATAACATGGGAGTTAGTTCTGCACAACTGGGAGAGAATGACCGTGCGGTAGATTATTACAAAAAAGCCATTGAGCTTGATCCTGATATGCACAATGCAAGAATCAATATTGCTTATGTAATACTTTCTAAAGAGGCACCTCTTGTGGAGCAAATGAACAAACTTGGAATGAGCAAAGCCGATCAAAAGAAATATGAAGAGCTGGCAAAAGAGCGTCAGAGCATCTATAGAGAGGCACTGCCACACCTTGAAAAGGTAATGTCCAATGATCCGGACAATATTGAAGCTGCAAGAACGATGATGAACATCTACTACCAGATCAACGAAACCGAAAAGGCAGAAGAAATGAAGAAGAAGGTAGCTGAACTTGAAGCTGCTAATGCTTCAGCTACTCCTAAGCAGTAATTGTTCGAAAATAGACAACATAAAAAACCCGCTCGATCGAGCGGGTTTTTTTATATGATCTTTTTTATGACCCTTAACTTATGGGTGTGGCGCCGGAGCTCGGCATTGTAGATCCCCGAATGATCGATCCGGTCCAGGCGGACTTTTCCATCGGAGTGCAGAATATAGTTGTCCTGCATCATTATTCCTACATGATTTATAACTCCGTCGGGACTGTCGAAAAATGCGAGGTCTCCGGGTTCACTTTCCTCAATAAAACTTAAAGATTCTCCCTGCCGGGCCTGCTCTGCAGCATGTCTGGCCAGATTATAACCATTAAGCTTGTAGACCATCTGAGTAAAGCCACTGGCGTCTATTCCCATAGGTGTTTTCCCGCCCCACATATATGGGGCATTCAGGTAAAGAAAGGCAGTGTCAATAAGATTTTCCTTTGGTTGATTTCCGCCCGATGTAGTTCCGGTATGTCTGTGGCCCAGGAGATCCACTCCCTGGACCTCAGAGCCCAGTGGAATTGGTATTAGTTGTTCTCCCGCAGTCACAAATTCAACAAGATCGGCAGAAAGTACAGGCACGCCTGTCTGCAAGTTGTCATATTGTGATTCTGAGATCTTAAGGACCTGATTATTGTCGATCCATGCTTCCAGGGCATCAAATGAGGTGCGGATCCTGGACCATTTCCCTCTCTGCTCAAGGATCTTATAGGATTCGCCATAGAGCAACTGGCTAACCATTTCGGAGGCATGCGCAGGTTCTGCTCTTAAAGGGACAACTCCCAAATTACAAATGGCATATTGCATTCAAAAAGGTGCTTTCAAACCGTAATTAAGGACGTTCAATGATCATAGCCGAAGCTCCTCCGCCACCGTTACATACCGCAGCTGCACCTATCTTACCGTTGTTTTGTTTAAGGACATTGAGCAAAGTGACAATGATACGTGCGCCCGAACATCCCAGAGGGTGTCCCAGTGAAACAGCACCACCATTCACGTTTACGTTCTTATCTTCGAGCCCCAGGATCTTCATATTCACTAAACCTACTACAGAAAAGGCTTCGTTGAACTCGAAGTAATCTACTTTATCAATTGCAAGTCCCGCTTTATCCAGTGCTTTAGGCAGGGCTTTAGCAGGAGCTGTGGTGAACCAGATAGGTTCTGTGGCAGCATCTGCAAAGCTTTTGATGCTTGCAAGGACTTCCAGTCCCAGCTCATCCGCCTTTTCACGACTCATTAGCACCAAAGCGGCAGCACCGTCATTTATAGTAGAAGCATTTGCTGCAGTTACAGTACCATCTTTGCTAAAAGCAGGGCGTAAAGAAGCGATCTTATCCATTTTTACATTCCTGTACTCTTCGTCTTCCTTAACAATAACAGGGTCTCCTTTTCTCTGAGGTACCTCTACAGGTACTACTTCCTCATTGAACTTTCCTTCTTCCCAGGCTTTTCTGGATCTTTCATAGGATTGAACAGCAAACTTATCCTGTTCTTCCCTTGAATAGTTATGTTCTTTGGCACAATGATCTGCGGCTACTCCCATGGCATTATGGTCGTAGGCATCTACAAGACCATCCTTTTGCATCCCGTCTTCCATCTGGGCCGGACCAAATTTCTGTCCATTCCTAAGGTGTAGGTAATGAGGAATGAGACTCATATTTTCCATACCACCGGCAACCACAATATTAGCATCTCCAAGTGCGATCGCCTGTGCTGCCTGCATTACAGCTTTCATTCCGCTGGCACAGACTTTATTTACAGTAGTACATGGAACACTGGTCGGAATTCCGGCGCCAAGAGCGGCCTGCCTTGCAGGCGCCTGGCCCACCCCGGCCTGTACCACATTCCCCATGAGAACCTCGTCTACCATATCGGGCTTTAGATCAATTTTGTCAAGAGCTCCTTTTATTGCTATTGATCCCAGCCTGGTAGCGGGAACAGATGATAAGCTGCCTAAAAAACTACCTATTGGAGTTCTTACTGCACTTACTATAACTACTTCCTTATTCATGGTTTTGTGGATTTAAATTTCACTTTTGCGAATTTAATCATTTTATGAGGAAGAAACCAACGACTTCTTGACAGCCGGCTTTTTTTAGTACTTTTGAAAAGAACTTGTCCCTGTATGAAATCGTTTATCAACAGCCTTTATAAAAATCAGGATCTTTTTTATAAGGTTTTTCTGTTTCTCCTTACCACTTTCATTATTGTTTACCTCTTTCCTAAAGGGGGTAAATTCAAATATGAAATTCCAAAAGGAAAACCCTGGCAATATGAGAACCTCTATGCTCCCTTTGATTTTGCCATTTTAAAGACACCTGAGGAACTGGCTGCCGAAAAGGAGGAGATCAATAAGACCCATGTTCCTTACTACGACTATAACCCGGAGATCGTTCAGGATGTAGGCTCTGCTCTTGATGAGCAGTTTGTAAGTATCTTTCCGGATACTCTTTCCAGGCGGGACAACAACAGGTTAAAAGACTTCATTGAAAACACTTTTGAGGAGATCTATGACGCCGGGGTGCTTCAGGAGATAGTTCCGCTTAGCCCCGATCAACTGGTCTATCTAAGGGAAGGGAATGAAGTAACAGAGGTTACTTATAAAAGTATTCTGAAACAGAATCAACTGCGGGATTTCCTCAACCGCAGAATTGATCAGGCGCAGCTTCAAAATTTCAGGGAAGAACTCATCAGTCTTTTCTTTGATACAGTGAAGACCAACGTTACTTACAATGAAGCTTTGACCCAAAGCGACCTTGAGAGTAAATATGACCAGATCTCCTACACCCGCGGAAATGTGGAAAGAGGGACCATTATTGTCGCTAAAGGAGAGGTGGTGGAAGGCGATAAATTGCAGATCCTGAATTCGCTAAAAGCTGAATATGAATCCCAGGTTTGGACTGAGGCCAATTACAACTGGGTAATAGTGGGGTATGCCTTGCTGGTATTCTTAGCCCTGCTGATGCTCATGCTCTTCATACGTAAGTACAGGTATGATATCTTTCAAAATAATATCAAGGTGACCTTTATATTCTTTAATGTCACCCTCATGGTATTGCTTACAGTGCTTGTCATCAAGTTTAATGTGGAATATGTATACGTGGTGCCTCTCTGTATCCTGCCGCTCACGATCAAAGGATTCTTTGATTCCCGATTGGGGCTTTTTACCCACGTGATCACCGTTCTGTTGCTGGGATTCATTGTACCGGACAGCTATGAATACATGTTCCTGCAGATCATTGCCGGGATCGTAACTATTCTCACGGTTTCCGAACTTTATAAAAGGGCAAATTTGTTCATCACCGTGGGGCAAATTACCCTGGTGTATATCGTATCCTATTTTGCATTTACTATTATTCAGGAAGGATCCATCTATGAAGTTGAACCGGAGATCTTCCTCATGTTCCTTCTTGGTGGTTTGGCAACCCTTTTTGTGCAGCCTCTTATTTATGCATATGAGAAGATCTTTGGGTTGATATCAGATATGTCCCTGCTGGAACTTTCAGATACTAATACCAAGCTTCTAAAAGAACTTTCAGATAAAGCACCCGGCACTTTTCACCATTCTTTAAATGTGGCCAACCTTGCCGAGGCAGCAGCAAATGAGATAGGTGCCAATGCCATGTTGGTAAGGGTTGGAGCTCTATACCACGACATTGGAAAAATGCGAAACCCCACTTATTTTACCGAGAACCAGACTACCTCGGTCAATTCTCATGATGAACTTTCCCCAAAGGAAAGTGCAGATATTATTATCGAACACGTGATCAACGGGATAGAGATCGCCAAGAAAAGGAATTTGCCAGACAGGGTGATCGATTTTATACGAACCCACCACGGCACTACCACGGTGTATTATTTCCTGAAGAAAGCCATGGAAAATGAAACTGAGATCAACGAAGATGATTTTCGTTATCCCGGTCCCATGCCGTTTAGTAAGGAAACAGCTATTCTAATGATGTGTGACAGTGTAGAGGCGGCAAGCAGGAGTATAAAAGAACCTACCGCCAGGACCATAGATGAGTTCGTGGAAAAGATCATCAGCAAACAAATGGAAGATGGGCAGTTCCTCAATTCCAATATTACCTTTATGGAAATTCAGCAGGTTAAAAAGATCCTAAAGCGTAAGCTAAAGAATATCTACCATCTAAGAATTGAGTATCCCGAATAGGCTTAATGCACCTTTACGATATCTACCTTTCCATCTCTGAAGTTGAAGGAATCTCCGGCCTTTTTTCCTTCCATTTCTTTATAAATAGGGGCCTCGGTTGAAATAGCGTATACCTTGCTGCCGCTCTCCATGTCTATTTCACCAAGAGGAACAGAAACAAAATAATAGCCATTTTCGGTTTCTACAACACTACCGGGACGTATTACTTCACTTCGATGGTCGGTATCTAGATTCGCCAGGGTTTCTTTCATACTGCGAACCCTGTCCAAATAAGCGGCATTCTTTTCATACTCTGTGAGCATTTCCCCTTTGTTGCCATATTCATCAAAGTCGGGATGAAATTTATGCTGCTCATTCTGGCCGCTAATGGACTCCATTTTTTCATTGTACTGGTCAATTCTTTCATTGACCATATCAAGACATTTATTAAATAATTCTTCTTTGTTAATGCTCATTTCTTTGCGTTTTCCTTAAAATTAGCCAACGCAGTATTCAAAAAAGAACAATTAGCAAAAGTTTAATAAATACAGGCTTTTGGAGTCAAACTACACTGCCGGGAGTGAATCCAGGAGCTGGAGATTGCTCTGTAATCTTTCCTTGACCAGATTCATCATACGTTTGTTCAAAGCCGAAGAATTCGTGATGTAGTAATTGTATTCTTCAATGGTGAACTGGCCTATGACCATACCCTTAAGACTGTTGCGGAACTTTATATCTTTCTGAATAGAATTTTCTATATACCCCATTCTTTTTTCGATGCTCATTTCGTAGAACACGTTTTTGTGCTTCTGCACATAGTTCCTGAAAGCCTCCAGCAAAAGGTCATTTTGGAGAAGGATGACAGGGCGTAACGTACGGTTTTGGAATTGCTCATCGGGAAGTGTGGAAGCATTTACTACAGCAGATTCTATTTGTGGCCGTAATTCGAGGAGGGATTGATCGCGATCTTTCATAACGGGGGTTTTTATTAAATATACAAAAAGAACGTACTAACTCAGCTTTAGGTCTTTGGGACTTATAAACGTGTTGTGAACATCGCGGCTTCAGTTAAAATCCTTCTAATAATTTCTCTTGCCAGGAAGTTCTTTTTACCTTTAAAAAAAGCCGATTTATGATCCTTTCTAAAAATCCCTATTCCGGAGAAACCCTTCAGGAGCACCGGGAATCATCATCTGAAGATATTGACCAGGCCCTCGAAAAAGCTACAGCAGTTTTTAAGGAATGGAGAACTACCTCATTTTCTTTTCGATCTGAACTTATGCTTAAAGCTGCGGAAGAGCTGCGGAAGAACAAGCAGGAATATGCCGAAGACATGACTAAAGAAATGGGTAAACCAATAACCCAATCTATTGCTGAAGTAGAAAAATGCGCCTGGGTGTGCGAGTATTATGCAGAAAACGCAGAACAGCAGCTGGCTTCTGAAGAGATCAAGACAGACGCCGGAAAAAGCTATGTCAACTATGCTCCCCTTGGAGTGATCATGGCAATAATGCCCTGGAATTACCCTTTTTGGCAGGTATTTCGTTTTGCCGCTCCGGCACTAATGGCGGGTAATGTAGGTGTCTTGAAGCATGCCAGCAACGTAATGATGTGTGGCAAGAACCTGGAAAAGGTTTTTATAAGAGCGGGTTTTCCTGAGGGTTGTTTTCAAAATTTGGTCATTGGGAGTAAAAAGGTGGAGGAGGTAGTGAAAGACAAAAGGATAAAAGCTGTCACTCTCACAGGAAGCGAAGGTGCGGGAAGTGCAGTTGCTGCCACTGCCGGTAAAGAGATAAAGAAATCTGTTCTGGAATTGGGCGGGAGTAATGCCCTGGTGGTCTTTGAGGATGCCGATCTGGAAGAGACGGTAAAAACCTGCATTCAGGCCCGTTTTCAAAATACGGGGCAAAGTTGCATTGCCGGGAAAAGACTTTTATTGCACAAAGACATCGCAGAAAGATTCACTGAACTGTTTCTTGATAAAGTGAAAGAGTTAAAGGCCGGAGATCCAATGAATGAAGATACTTTTATCGGAGTGCAGGCAAGAGAAGACCTGGCAAAGGACCTTGAAAAGCAGGTAAATGAATCGGTGGAGATGGGAGCAAAGATCCTGATAGGAGGGGAGCGAAAAAAGGCATTTTACGCACCCACTGTTCTTGATGAAGTTACTCCCGAAATGCCGGTGTTCAGGGAGGAAACTTTTGGTCCTGCCATTGGTATCACAACTTTTAGCTCTTATGATGAGGCTGTTGATCTTATCAATGGTACCAAATTCGGACTTGGAGTTTCATTGTTTACTACAGATGAGCAAAAGGCTCAGAAATTGATCCCACGAATTGAGGACGGGGCTGTTTTTGTCAACGAACTTGTAAAAAGTGATCCCCGTTTACCATTTGGAGGTACTAAGAAATCGGGCTATGGAAGAGAATTGTCAAAATTTGGGATCCGGGAATTCGTGAATATTCAGACAGTATTTTTCAAATAGATCTTATGGGAAGACAAAATATATCAGTAACCACAGATTGCGTCATTTTTTTCAGGAATGGAAATAAGCCTAAGGTCCTGCTTGTAAGGAGAAAAAAAGATCCTTTTAAAGACCGGTGGGCGCTACCCGGAGGTTTCCTGGAAGAGGAGGAGCCTTTGGAAGTGGGCGCGAAAAGAGAGCTTCACGAAGAAACCGGTTTAAATATTGAAAAGCTGGAACAATTACACACTTTTGGTACCCCGGGACGCGACCCTAGAGGCAGGACCATTAGCATCACCTATTGGGGAGTAGTGGACCGGGAAGAGGAGGTGACAGCAAATGACGATGCAGCTGAAGCTTCCTGGTTTGAATTGAATGAGCTACCCGATCTTGCTTTTGATCATTCAGAAATCATTCAGTGGGCACAAAAAAAGTATTTTTTAGAACATCCTTAGAAGACAAACCTTATGAGATTTCATACCCGAAAATGGATCAAACCTCAGGATCTTAATCCCAATAGAACATTGTTTGGCGGCCGACTGCTGGAATGGATAGATGAGGAGGCTGCACTATATGCTATCATTCAGCTGGAGAATCCCAGAACAGTGACCAAGTACATAAGTGAAATAGATTTTAAGAGCTCGGCAAAAGAGGGTGACATTGTGGAAATTGGAATGGATGTAGTTAAATTTGGCACCGCCTCCATTACCCTCCGTTGTGAAGTCAGGAATAAAATGACCCGGGAAGTCATCATTAGTATTGAAAAGATCGTAATGGTTTCACTGGATGAAAGTGGAAAGGCAAAGCCACATGGGAAGACACAAATAGAATATGTAAAAGATCGGCTTAAGGATTAGCTATTCCTTTCCTTCGGCTTTTTCTTTTTTATCCTTCTTGTCCTCATTTTCAATCTGCTTGTCTGCTTCTTTCATGTCTTTCTCACTGGCAGGTTTAGCGATCTGTACTGCTCTTACCCCGGGTTCCAGGCTAAGTTTCGCATAGAGAGGAAAGTGGTCTGATTCTACATCATCACCAACTTCCATAGTCACCAATCGAAATTCTTCAGAAACAAATAAATGGTCCAGAGGCCATCTCATTAACCAACTATTTGCGTTGTAGGTATTGTAGAACCCTCTTCCGATCCTGGGGTCCAGTAAACCACTCACATCTTTAAAGAGTTGCGTAGTCTCAGACCAGGCTACATCGTTGAAATCTCCTGCAACGATCACCGGAAGCTTTGACTTTTTTGCCATTTTTGCCACCATCATCATTTGGGCATCCCTGTCTGTTGAAGATGCGTCATGAGGTGGCATGGGAGGTGTAGGGTGAATGATGTGAAGCTCCACGATTTCCCGGGAAGGCATAACCAGCTTTGCATGCATGGAAGGTATACTGTCTTCAAGAAGAAATTTTATTTCAGGGTCAAGAAGCTCAAACCTGGAATAAACGAGCATTCCATAGGTGTTGTCGAGTGGCATTTCCATTCGGTAATCGTAATCGTAATTTTTCAACCGCTCCCTTAACTCGTTCTGCCACTGTGTATTTGTTTCAGTAAAAATGAGAAGGTCGGGATCATACTTAAAGATCTCCCCAACAACCTTATCATATTCATCATTCTTCTGCAGCACATTTGTGGCAAGTATGCTTAAGCCCCGTTGTGGTTCTGTAGCTGTGTGGTATCTCACTTCATTCTCGGCAAACGGGGTGTAAGGATAGATCTTGGTGAGCTGGAGGAGAAAACAAACTGCCAGTACAATAACAAAAGTATAATCCCGCCAGTTGTGCAGATCAAACCTGAAAAAATAGACCAGTAGAGCCACCAGGGTAAGAATTGTGAGCTGTACGTGAGGATAATCAAACATTCTTATCCACCAGTAATCTGTAGCCACAAAGGGAAAGAGTGAAAGAATTATAGCTATAATGCCAAATACCTGGAGAAAACCTTTGAGTGTCATGGAAGCAAGAGGGTTGATCGAAATTTAAAGAAGAGCTTTTTAAATTTTCATCTAAAGTATGTTTTTTCCTTCTCAAACGGCGACTGAATCTTAAATCTTTCATTTTTTTTAAGAAAGAATCGGGCTTTATCTGCTTAACTTTAAAATCACTAACTAATTGAAGAGAAGAAGATCTTCCTCTTTATCTAACCAAACGATTAATTATGAATAAGCTTGTAGAACTTAATTCTCATAACGTAGTGCCTCGAAAAGGGATCTCCTGGAGAGCGATCTTTGCGGGGCTGGTCTGTGTAATTTCAATTTCATTCCTTTTAAACCTGCTGGGTCTCTATTTTGGATTTGGCAATATTGATCCGGCAGAGGAAAGTAATCCTTTAAGCGGTCTCGGTACCGGTACAATAATCTGGTGGACAGTGTCAAATCTTATTGCTCTTTTTATAGGGGGATATGTGGCAGCCAGAGTAGGTGTTTCTTTTTATCATAAAAGTGGGATCATTCAAGGGCTAATAACCTGGGCACTCTATGCTTTTATCTCAGCCTGGCTGGTAACATCGGCTATTGGTGGAATTATTTCGGGGGTAGGAAATGCCCTGGGTAGTGTTTTATCGTCAGGAAGTGACCAACAACAGCAAAACCAGACTCAGCAAATGACTCAGGAGCAAAATCAACGGCTAAATATAAGTCTTGAAAAAGCTAAACAGGAATTCTACAGCTTGCTCGAAGACACGGGAAAACCTGCACTTGATCCTCAAAGAATAGAGAATAAAGCCGAAAATGTAATCGAAACCGCAGAGCAAAAAGTCCAGACTGCGGCTAAAAGACCGGGAAAAATTGATGCCAAGGTGGAACAGATCTTTAACAAGGCAAAAAACGAATTCGAGAATCAATTCGAAGCTCTGGATAAAGAAGCTCTTGTGAATGTGCTCACCGAAAGAACCAATATGAGTGAGGCTGAAGCCAGGAGTGCGGTTGACAACTACGTAGCTCAATATGAAAACCTGAGACAGGAAACAGAGCAGTTCTTAGAGCAGGCAAAACAAAAAGCCCAGGAAGCAGCAGGTAACATTACAGATGCAATTGGCGATGCTGCATTATATCTCTTCATAGCGTTATTACTCGGTGCTATTGTAGCCGCTGCGGGTGGAGCTGCCGGTGTAAAAAGCCTCCGCAGTGATTATGTGGACAGTCATTACATTAAAAGCGAGCACGCAACTTATTACGAAAATGATAACGTAGTAAGGACTCGGCACACAGACAGAAGTGTGGATTACGATCCCGATGACCGCAGGGACTTGAGATAAATTCCAGGGAACATCAAGGATAAAAAGGGGCTTTTTTAAGCCTCTTTTTTAATTTAACTGAAGAGGCTTAAGGGCTTTTACAATATCATCGCCCGAAGGAGATTCGAATAACTGTAGATCAAAATAAGGAACGGCAGCAATGAGATGATCAAATATATCGGCAGTGATGGCTTCATAGAACTCCCAGCGTTTATCGGCACTAAAGCAATAGATCTCGATGGGGATGCCCTGTGTGGTAGGAGGCAGATGGCGTACCATCATTGTCATCTCCTGGTGGATCTTTGGATGCGCCTTTAGATAAGAAAGCGCGTACTGCCTGAAAACTCCGAGGTTTGTTTGATGCCTTCCGTTAATGAGGTGCTTTTTATTCACACCTAACTTGTTGTTGTAGGTATTGATTTCCTCCTGTCTTTCTTTAATATAGGGCGCGATCAAACCGTATTCCTCAAACTTCTCAATATCCTCATCATTGACAAATCTTATGGAATTTTGCTTGATGTTCAGGGAACGTTTGATGCGTCTCCCCGGCGATTCCTGCATTCCGCGCCAGTTGTGAAATGAATCGGAAATAAGATTGTATGTAGGAATAGTGGTGTAGGTGTTGTCCCAGTTCTGTACCCTTACCGTGGCAAGGTTAATTTCAGTCACGAAACCGTCGGCTCCATATTTGCTGAAGGTGATCCAGTCCCCAATGCGTACAATATCATTTACAGAAACCTGAATTGACGCTACAAACCCCAGGATCGTATCTTTAAAGATCAAAAGAATAACTGCTGAAGCCGCTCCAAGAGTGACAAGAAATCCTACAACCGATTTTCCTGTGATCTCGGAAAAAATAACCATGAAGCCAATTGCCCAGAAAATGATCATCAAGACCTGGGTATAGCTCTCAATAGGTTTGTCGTGGTATCGTTCATGCCGCTTCATGTACTCGGTGGTGGTACGCAGCAGGCTTCGGCAAATAAAAACTATGAGAATGACGACGTAGATGTCCACTAACAACTCAAAAATCTTGAGCAGTTTCGGATAATCTTCAAATACTACCGGAATGGTAATTATGAGCAGGAGTAGGGGCAGAACGTTACTTACATAACGCGGAAAATTACTTTTGACCAGATAGTCGTCAAATGTAGTTTTGGTCTTATTTGTGAAGTTTTGAAACGAGGTAAGAACAAGCTTCTTCGTAATATAATGAATGATATACCAGAGAACAGATACAATAGCAATATTAATGAGCATGTTGAGGAAGTGCGCGAGATCCACATCCATTCCCTGTTCAATGAAATAATTGGCTAAAAAACCGCCCAGATCCCTTACTTGTTCCCTCATAGTTTAGAGATATTTTTTCTCTACATAAAACGGCCCCAAAGGCAAAACTGAACTCAAACAAACAATAGCCAAAGTCTTTGTCTTCCATTTTAGAGGTTTATATAGATATAAGGCTCCAAAGATATATGCCACGAACAACCAGCCGTGAGCCATACCTACAATGCGAACCATTTCGGGAGCATCCCATATGTATTTTAGAGGCATAGCGATCAACAATAACACAAGGAAAGATATCCCTTCAAAAATGCTGATCCATCTAAAAATTTTTATCTGTGATTCAAGTGACATAGCTTCTTTTTATGGGTGCAAATATAGTTCAAAAGCAACTATTTCGGGGTTGGAATTCTATCAAATTTTACTGAAGAAGGACTGCTGTTACTCCGCTTACTTAATGATAATGAATACAATAACTTCAATGGGTGATCATCTGCTTTAAATTGCCGAAAAGTCTGGTATTTCTCCTGCCTAAATTCTTAAATTGCGAATTATTCAGAAAAAAAGAAAATGAGCAAGAAAATACTTGTTACCGGTGGCCTGGGATATATTGGATCCCATACCGTGGTGGCGCTGCAGGAGAAAGGTTTTGAGGTAGTTATAATAGATAACCTTTCAAACTCATCTATTGAAGTCCTTGGAGGGATCACAAAGATCACGCGTATCTCTCCGGAATTTGAAAACTTCGATCTCAGGGACAAGCAAGCTGTAAAACAATTCTTTGAAAAATACAGGAATATTGAAGGGGTGATCCATTTTGCTGCATCAAAGGCAGTGGGAGAGAGTGTTCAAAACCCTCTGCTTTATTACGAGAATAATTTGAATACGCTTATTTATCTTTTACAACAGTTAAAAGAGAAAGAAGCTCCAAAATTTATTTTTAGCTCTTCCTGTACTGTTTACGGGCAGGCAGATGAATTGCCTATTACCGAGAATGCACCTGTGAAGAAAGCAGAATCTCCATATGGGAACACTAAACAAATCGGGGAGGAGATCATTTCTGACACCTGCAAGGTAGTTCCACAGTTAAGTGCTGTTTCCCTGCGTTATTTTAATCCAATTGGAGCGCACCCTTCTGCCAATATCGGGGAATTACCAATAGGTACTCCTCAGAACCTTGTGCCATTCATCACGCAGACAGCTGCGGGAAAAAGAGAAAAACTTTCGGTATGGGGCAATGATTATCCTACACCAGATGGTACTTGTATAAGAGATTACATTCACGTAATGGACCTTGCAAGGGCTCATGTAGTCGCACTCGAACGCTTGCTCAACAATGAGCAGACCGGCAATTACGAAGTTTTTAATCTTGGAACGGGAAAGGGTAATTCGGTTCTTGAAGCAATAAAGGCTTTTGAGAAGGTTTCAGCTAAGGAACTGCCCTATAGCTTTGCCGATAGAAGGGAAGGAGATGTCATAGCTGCCTATGCCGATACTACCAAAGCAAATGAAGTACTCAAATGGAAAGCTGAGTATGATATTGAAGATGCTATGGAGAGTGCCTGGAAATGGCAACAAAAGCTCGAAGAAAAGAGGGAAGAAGAATAAATAAAAAACTGTCTAAAATATAAGCTTAAAGGCTAATTCAAACTTAATGGATACCTTCCTTAGAGAAGGTCTATGCTCCCAATTTCTCACCTTGGGAACACGGAGGGGAATTACATTTTAGACAGTTTTTATTTCTATTAGTTTACAATAAATGCGTGGATCACACCAGGCAACCACCCGATTAGTGTAAGGATTATGCTTATCAATAGAGTGGTTCCTACACCATGGTTTAGATATACGGCTAAAGGTGGTAATAGGATATTCAAAATGATGGTCAGCATGTTTCTTTTTTTAGTGGTTATACCACCAAATTAATGATAAATTCTCAATTTTTCTGCTGATACATTTGCTTTAGCTTCAATTTAACATGCAGATTATTAATCTCTTAAGAGGTTTTTAATATGAGCTTAGAACCGGTGCGGCTTGAGGATATCTTTGGCCTTGAGGAGTGCTGTTAAAGGGAATACCTTATCTTCGCAAAAAATTTAATGATGACATTTAAAGAGCTGGGAGTATCTGAGGACCTGATCAAAGGTTTAAATGAAATGGGTATAGTGAATCCTACAAAGATCCAGGAAGCGGCAATTCCCGTATTGACCGAAGGAGGGGTAGATTTTGTAGGGCAGGCACAAACGGGTACAGGTAAGACTGCCGCCTTTGGTCTTCCTATTCTTGCACAAATTGATCCTGCAAAAGATGAAGTGCAGGCCTTGATCCTTGCTCCAACCCGGGAACTGGGACAACAAATTGCCAGACAGCTTTTTAAATTTACCAAATACACAGATAAAGTATTTACAGAAGCCGTCTATGGCGGAGAAAAGATCGACATACAGATCGCCCGACTCAACAGGCCAACACAAATTATTGTTGCCACCCCCGGGAGGTTGATCGATCTCATGAAGCGTAAAGCTGTAGATATAAGAAAAATAAAGACCCTGGTGCTCGACGAGGCAGATGAAATGCTGAGCATGGGTTTCAAAAATGATCTCACCACAATACTTGAAGCAACTGCTTCAAAAGAAAGAAATGTGTGGTTGTTCTCTGCTACCATTCCGCAGGATCTTAATGAGATCATCAACAAGTACGTCAATAAAGGAGCAAGGCGAGTAAGCATTGATAAGCAGGATGCGGTGAATACCGGGATTCAGCACCAGTTCGTGTCAGGAGATGACAACAGCAAGTTGGATACACTGGCTTACTTCCTTAAGAGCCAGGGTAAAAAGCGCGGGATCATCTTTACCAAAACCAAAACGGCGGCAAGAACCCTGGCCAAGCAACTCCTTGCGAAGAATCATGAAGTGGGTCTGCTGGAAGGGGACATGCTTCAAAAGGACCGCGATAAAGTGATGAGGGCCTTCAAAGGTAAAAACCTGCGACTTCTGGTCTCCACAGATGTCGCTGCCCGCGGTATTGATGTGGCGAACCTCGCTTTTGTTGTACACTACCAGTTACCGGATCAAACTGAGTACTATACACACCGCAGTGGACGTACTGCAAGAGCCGGTAATACAGGATTGTCTCTCGCTCTCGTAAACCAATATGAGCTGAAGAAGCTACGGCAGATCGAAAGGGAACTCAATATCAGGTTCAGCCAGATACGTTGATCTTCTACAGAAGGTCACAGGACTCTTCATCAAGTTCGGTCTCTATTGTGTAGTGATCGAATTTGTACTCCTGCAGTATATCTTTTACCGACCTTTTTACATCAAGCAGCTGCTCGAAGCGAGTGATGTTCATTAGTTTGATATGTGTAGTGAAAACGTGATCTGTTCCTTCCAGAGACCACAAATGCGTGTGATGAAGGGAGGCGATATGAGGAAGAGCCATTAATTTGTGCTCGATCTCCTCGAGGTTAATCTCGCTGGGTACACCCTGCAAAAAGATGAAAAGGGTTTCCTTAAGACGCTTGAAAACATTATACAGAATGTAAAGCGTTATCAACAGGGAAAGGGCAGGATCGAGATATGGGGTATTGTAGAAATGCAATACAATGGCGACAATAAGTACAGCCACCCATCCAAGAACATCTTCTATAAGGTGCCAGGATACGACCTTTTCATTCATGGAGGTGCCTTTGGAAAGCTTCCAGGCTGCAAAGCCATTCACGGCTACTCCAACTATGGCAAAAATAAGCATCCCACCGGCATCAGAATATTCAGGTTCCACGAGCCGGCTAATAGCTTCCGTGATCACATAAACTGAACCTCCCAAAAGCACGAGGCTGTTGATCAGGGCTCCGAGCAGAGAAAATCTTTTGTACCCGAAACTGAATTTGTAATTCCTGCCTTTTTGGGATTTGTTCTGCAAATACCAGGAAGATCCCAGAGAGAGCGTATCTCCAAGATCATGGACTGCATCTGAAATTATTGCGACGCTATTTACATAAAATCCGCCAATGATCTCAAAAACAGTGAAGGCGGCATTGAGAAAAAATGCCAGTTTGAGGTTGTTGCTTTTACCGTGGTGATGGTGATCATGGCCCATAAAAAAATCCCGTATTTAAGGTCACTCAAAAATACGGGATTTCTTTAGTAATTGATGTGGTAACTATATTTTAAACAATTTTAAAGATTACCAGGGCATAACCATAGAACCTTATAAATCTTAAAAGTCCGAATAATAAATAATATCTGAATTTATAATTGATGATCCCGGCTGCCACACTGGTGATCGAAAAAGGAATTGGTAACAGGGCCCCTACCACAATTAAAAATCCGCCCCATTTTTCGGTATTCTTAATATGCTTTGCCATCTTGGTTTCCATAGCGTTATGTACGGCAGGGATCTTTGTGATCGCCTTTCCCATCCAGTAGGAGATAATTCCACCCAAATAGGAGGCAAGGGCAAGTAAGCTTAAGTAAAAAACCGGCATGGACGATTTACCGGACCAGGCGATAAAAAGTTCAGGGGGAACAAGACCAAGGAAAATAGATTCCGAAGCAAGAAAAACAGCAAGAATTCCAATCGGGGAATAAGTCTCTGTAACAGTTACCAGAATGCTGTTAATATTGATAACGTACTCATTTATGGCAAAAAGGGCAGCAAGAAAAAGTATGATCGGCAAAATGGCCTTTTTGACACTCCTGCCTACAAACTTGTAAAATCCTGTGTAGTTATAATATTGATGAAGTAATTTCCAACGGGGTTTTTTATTCAAGACAACATCATTTTTCTTTTTCATATTCTTTTCCTTCATTTAAAGCTCGCAATAAAGTATCCAATTATTGAGCCACTTCAGCAAAATAAAAAGTTAATTCTCTTCGGCATAGGCGATAAGGCTGTTGCTATACTCTCTTAGCTCAAGAGCATTGATCTTATTTTTAGCTTCTGCCATTAGGGAAAGAAGATAGTCCAGGCTTTCTGCAGGATCAAAATCCCCGTTCTCTCCTGTTTCTTCTTCAAATCCTTCCACAGGCTCATCTTCAGGAATTGGAATATCAAAGGTTTGGTAAGTTTCGATGTGCTCATACGTTAGCCTTATCACCTTTGCCAGTAAAGGGCTTTTTTCCTCAATGGCATATGGCCTTAACTCCTTTAGATCTTCAACTATGGTATTAGTAATAATGCCATTACGCATGAGGTCGCGCTGTATCTTATTCAGAAGTTTTTGTGCCTTAGGATTTTCCAATGTGTTCAGTGTTTTATAAAAGATTAAACCAAAACTTCCTGAAAAAGCCTCACATTTAGCTCTTTTTGGAAGGTGTGCAAAGATAATTGATTCTCTTTGTAATTAGGGTTAGTAATTTTAAAGATTTTCTCTACGGAAGTTAAATTTTTTTCGAGGCTCCATGCTTCCGAAGAATTAACAAAGTCTTAAAAGGTTCCGATCCCTATTTGCCTCGCATAATTGTTAGCTTTAGACTGAAAAAAAATATAGGATGAAGAATTTAGAGAATAAAGTAGCCTTTGTAACCGGTGGTAGTAAAGGGATTGGATATGGAGTCGCAGCTGCGCTCTCTTCTATGGGAGTTAAGGTGGGGATCACTAGCAGGCATCGTGATGAAGCTGAAAAAGCGGCAAAAGAGATCACCCGCAATGGGAAAGGAGAGGTGATAGGAATCGAAGCCGATGTACGGAATTTTGAGAGCCAACAGGCAGCAATAAAACAACTGACGGATAAATGGGGCCAGCTCGATGTGCTGGTTGCTAACGCCGGAGTGGGACATTTTGGATCCATTGAAGAGCTTACTCCCGAGCAATGGCAGCAAACAATAGACACTAATTTAACCGGAGTCTTTTACAGTCTTAAAGCAGCCGTTCCGGAACTAAAGAAAAGCAAGGGATATATTTTTACGATCTCCAGCCTTGCAGGAACAAATTTCTTCGCAGGCGGCTCGGCCTACAACGCCAGCAAATTCGGAGTGACCGGTTTTACCCAGGCTGCTATGCTGGACCTGCGTAACTACGATATCAAGGTGACCACGATAATGCCGGGATCTGTAGCTACACATTTTAATGACCATACCCCCGGGGATGAAGATGCATGGAAGATCCAGATCGAAGATATAGGGGAACTTGTGGTTGATCTTCTTAAAATGAATCAGAGAGCCTTGCCCAGTAAAATTGAGATACGGCCAACAAAACCACCCCAAAAATAAATATTCACTATAGAGTGTCAAAAAGGAGGTTTTAGACCTCCTTTTTTGCTGTTTTAAGATGAACAGATTTTGCCAGATCAATAACTTTGTCTGCAATTCCCAACCAGGCTTCCTCCTGTAGAAAGTGTTTGGATCTCAGGCTATGTACCTCTTTTAAGCCGGCCACTTTTTTAATTTCTTCTCCATAAGTTTCCAGTTGCAACGAAGGGTCTTTTGCTCCCCAGATCGCCTGCACCGGATAATCCTTACTTTGAACTGCCTTGTAACACAGATCCCGAAATTGAGGGGAATGGTCATAGCTTCTCATGATCTTCAAAAAAGCTTTGCCGTTATCACCTCTTTTTAAAAGGTCGACATAAGCATTAATTTCTGAAAGGCTAATGCGGGAAGAATTTATCACCCCCATTTGTTTGAACATTACCGGCCAGGTGAGGTGGTTCATCATTTTTAGCTCGGCCTCTCCCAAAACCTTTTTTTCAAAAGGCTTCATAACTGTAGGTTTCTTGTAGTTTACAACATCCACCCAGGTATTGAGAATGGTTAGGGAAATAATCCTGTTAGCATGTTTTGCAGCGAGTGCAAAGCCTACCGGGCCTCCTACATCATGAACCACCAGGTGGAATTTTTTAAGCTTTAATACTTTTGCGGCTTTGTAAAGGAAATCGGCCAGATTGGAAAATGAATAGTCAAAGTCTTCAGGACGCTCTGTTAGTCCTAATCCGGGCATATCAATACTCACTCCCTTGTAACCTTTCTTTTCGAAGGATCTCAAAACTTTTCTGTACAAAAATGAGGAGGTGGGAACCCCGTGCAGGCAAAGCACAGTTTCCCCACGGCCGTATTTCAAGGCAAAGGTTTTAATTCCGTCCACATCAAAATACACACCGGAGTCTTCGTGCTCCTTAATAACCTGGGCTACAGATCTTTCTTTTTCGGCCATAAAAAAGAGATTACTTTTGAAGTAAACGAAGCAATTCTCTTGCTGCCTTTTCTGAAGATGCCGGGTTTTGTCCGGTAATTAATTTTCCATCTACCAGGACGTATGAGCTCCAGTCATCACCTTTGCTATAATTGGCTCCCAATTGGTTCATTTTATCTTCAACAAGAAATGGAACGACATTGGTTAGTCCCACAGCATCTTCTTCAGAATTTGCAAAACCGGTCACATCTTTTCCTCTCACAAGGGGTTTCTTATGATCTTCAACATTAGCGAGAACACCCGGGGCATGACAAACAAAAGCCATTGGTTTCATTTGCTCATTGAATTCTTCTATTAAGGAGATGGATTTGAGGTCATTTGCCAGATCCCACAGAGGACCGTGACCGCCGGGGTAGAAAACTCCGTCGTAATCTGAAGCATCTATATCTTCTAATTTCTTTGTCATGGAAAGCTTCTTCTTTAACTCCTCATCTTTATCAAATCTTTTAGTGGCTTCAGTTTGAGCATCATCTGTGGTGCTGGAAGGATCAATGGGAGGTTGTCCTCCTTTTGGAGAAGCCAGGGTGATCTCGGCACCTGCATCAGAGAGTATATAGTATGGAGCTGCAAATTCTTCAACCCAAAATCCGGTTTTTTTTCCGGTATCTCCCAATTTATCATGGGAGGTAAGAACCATTAATATTTTCATAGTTATCTTTTTGTTTAATGATTGTTAAGCCCTGTTTCTACAGGTCTTTCGTAGATCTTAAAATTACAACCCCATTAGGCTCCGACCAAAGTTGAGATACTAATTAAAGGTTAAATTCTACTAACGGATCTAATTTTTTCGCCTTAAGAACTGTCTGACTGGTGGAAGCCGACTAAATTTGCAGGAAACATATCTTCATTGAATATTTTCCGGCATTTACTTTCCTTTTACGAGCTACTTAAAACAGCCGAGTTCTCAAAAGGGCTTCGTTTTGCCGGAGCGGCTATTACTCCTCTTATAATTACGGCATTGCTTGACCGGATTGAAATTGGTATAGCTATGGCCGTTGGGGTGCTGTTGACTTCTCCCAGTGATGTTCCCGGTAGTTTGAGACGCCGGGTTATTGGAATATCATTCTCTATTGTGATGGCTGTCCTGGCAACGGTAATTACAGGTTTTGCGCTTGTAGACCCACTTCTCTTTGTTCCGGTACTGATATTACAGATTTTTCACATTTCCATGATCTCTGTGTTTGGGTTTAGGGCCTCCCTTATCTCATTTTCGGGTTTACTGGCTGTTGTTTTGAGTATGGCTCAGGTCGCTTCTGAAGGTGGAATTGTGCAGCATGCATTGTGGATTGGTGCGGGAGGAGTCTGGTTCTTAATATTTACACTCGTGGTGCATTACCTTTTCCAAAGGAGGGAGACAGATGCTCTACTGGCCGAAACCTTTGAACTCACAGCCAGGTATTTGGAGATCAAATCTCAGCTTCTTAATCTGGAAGCTGAAAATGAAGAAGAAAAGGAAAAAGAGCTGTTTGAGCTCCAGACCTCTCTTAATGAAAAACACGAAATTATTAGGGAGCTGGTCATTAACCGGAGAAAAAATTCCGGAAGATCGGTAATGATGAGAAAGAGGCTACTTATCTTCATGGAATTAGTTGATATCCTGGAGCTGGGAATGGCTAATCCCGTCAATTATGCGGAAATGAAAGAGCTTTTTGCTGCTCATGAGCAATTGATCAGGCTTATTCAGGAATGGAACCAGATAATGGCTGCTCATCTCAGAGCAATAGGAGAAGGTCTGTTGCATAAAGGCGCTCTTTTGGACAAAACGGAACTTCAGGAAAAAAGAGAGGAAGTACTGAGGAATTTGAAAGAATACGAATCGTCTAAAACATTGGAGGCTGGAAAGGATACACTTCCGGTTATGGTCAATTTATTCAATTTTAAAGACAAGCAGCATCAAAAGGTGCTTTCCCTCGGCAGGTTGATGAAGGAATGGGAGGGAAGTGAAGACCTGAAGCTAAGATTAAAAGATGCTACGAAATTCTTAACTACGCCAGATTATAATTTCAAAACCCTGCAGGACAACCTGGATTTTAAGTCTCCCATTTTCCGGCATTCCCTTAGATTAACTGTCGTGATGGTCCTTGGATACGCAGCCGGACAATTTTTTTCCATGCAGAATGCTTACTGGATCTTGCTTACTGTTGTTGTGATCATGCGGCCCGGATACGCGCTTACCCGCGACAGGTTTAAACAAAGGCTCTATGGAACTTTAATAGGTGGGGCGGTGGCAGTTGTGCTGGTCCTGCTCATTAGAAGCCGGATCTTTTATGGAACCCTGGCAGTGATCTTCCTTATTTTAGCTCACTCCATGATACAGAGGAATTATAAGACAGCAGCTGCATTCATAACCCTGAACGTAGTTTTTATCTACAGCCTCTTAAGGTCAGACGTACTTGAGGTAATAGAATACAGGGTACTGGATACGGTAATTGGTGCGGGTCTGGCTTTTCTTGGAACCAAAATTCTGTGGCCCACATGGGAATATACAACTATACAGAACTTTCTCTATAATAGTTTAAAGGCTAATGCCGGTTTCCTGAAGGAGGTATCATCTTTTTACTATAGCAAAAAAACATTGCCGGTATCTTACAGGTTGGCCCGTAAAAAGGCATTTTTGGCCAGTGGGGACCTCAATGCAGCTTTTCAAAGGATGGCACAGGAACCAAAGACAGAAAAGAAAATGCTGGAAAAATATTTCAGGCTTGTTTCATTAAATCAGGAATTTTTATCGGCCACTGCGTCCCTGGGTACTTTTATAAGGTCCCATCCAACTACAAAGCCATCGGAACATTTTCAGAATTATATGCAGGCCATACAGTCTAATCTTACGGCTGTATCAAAGGAAAAACCTGTTTTGGAGATGGGGAGGAAGGACGTTAAAGAAGCTGCTCTTTTTTACGAAAATTTGTACCGGGAACTTCTGGACCTACAACCTGAGGAGCACGATAAGAAAGAAGATATTAAGGAGATGTTGCAGGAGGTCCAGATCATTAGGGACCGACTTAACTGGTTATTGGAGATCAGTGAAGGCTTAAAAAAGATAATGCTGAGGAAAGAAGAAAGCCACCCTTTTGAGGTGGCCTGAAAAACATACTAAAATGTGATATTAAGACAAACTACTTTTTGGTTTGCTGTCTTCCTTTTTGATCTGATTTTTGATCCTGTTTTTTAGCCGCATCCTGCTTTTTGTCCTGTTTTTTTTGGTCTTGTGCCATGATAATAAGTTTTTGATTAATAACATTTTAAATTTACAACACCTTGAAAGACAAGAGGTTTAATAGGCGTTTTTTTAACCTTTCTTTTATAGTTAAAGTTTTTAATACTAAATCAGTTCCAAAACCACGCTCTGCTTGAGATCCTATTTATTAAATTTACGAAAGAAGTTATCTCTATGGATCACCGGGAAATCATAAAACAAATTGAAGCTCAAAAACAACACCTTAATTTGCGGTTTAAGATCAAAGAAAAATCTGAAGCCTTTACTCAAAAACTGTTTTATACCCTTTTTGACAAGGATTCTCCTGTCGAAGCCAATCTTGAAAGATTAAAGGTTGATTTTAAGGAATTGGGGGACCTTGTATGCTGGGAGCCCGGAAAATCCTGTGCAGAGATCTGGGAGGACTATTGCAGTAAACTTCCCGATCTTCTTCAAAGGATCAACCTTGATGCCGTAGCTATTGCAAATAATGATCCCGCTGCCAATTCGGTAGAAGAGGTTTACCTTTCCTACCCCGGTTTTTTTGCAATTGCAGTTTACAGGCTTAGCCATGAGCTGTACAAAATGAACCTGCCCCTGGTTCCCAGACTTATGACCGAATGCGCTCATAAGTTGACCGGGACAGATATCAATCCCGGAGCACATATTGGTGACTCCTTTTTTATTGACCACGCTACCGGCGTTGTAATTGGAGAAACAACAGTGATAAAGAACAACGTGAAAATTTATCAGGGAGTGACCCTGGGAGCCTTATATGTAGAACGGGGGCTGCGGAATAAAAAGCGGCATCCTACCATTGAAGATAATGTAACCATATATGCAAATGCCACAATATTGGGCGGCGAAACAGTTATTGGAGCAAATACTATTATTGGAGGAAATGCCTGGCTTACCAGGTCAGTACCGCCAAACTCCTTCGTAACCCACGACCCGGTGATCAAAATAAAAAACCTTCAAAAATGAATCAAACGGTATTAGATCTTATAGGGAATACGCCTCTTGTAAGAGCACAGAATCTGGTAGAAAATCCCGGGGTAGAATTGTACTTCAAGTTGGAGGGGCAAAACCCCGGCGGGAGTGTAAAAGACCGCCCGGCTTACAACATGATAAAAAATGCTTTGGAAAGGGGAGAGATAACAGGAAAGACTAAATTGATCGAAGCTACGAGCGGCAATACCGGTATCGCCCTGGCCATGGTAGCCAGGCTACTAAAACTCGATATTGAGCTCATCATGCCAGAAAATTCAACTGCAGAAAGAGTGCAGACCATGCGTGCATATGGTGCTAAAGTGATCCTCACAAGTGCAGAGGGCGGCATTGAAGGCTCCAGAGATTTTGCCGAGGCTAAGGTAAAAGAAGGGAATTATTTCATGCTGAACCAATTTGGAAATAATGACAACTGGAAGGCTCATTACCATACTACCGGACCAGAAATATGGAGGGATACCGATCAAAAGATCACCCACTTTGTCTCCTCCATGGGAACTACAGGTACCATCATGGGTACTTCTACTTTTTTAAAGGAACAGAATCCCGATGTACAGATCGTGGGGGTGCAGCCCGATGATGAAGCCCGTATCCCGGGAATTAGAAAGTGGCCCAGGGAGTATTTGCCTACCATTTTTAATCCGCAGAAAGTCGATAGGATCCTTGAGGTGACAGAGGCGGAGGCCCGCTCTATGACTGCAAGACTGGCCGAAGAGGAAGGTATTTTTGCAGGGATGAGTAGTGGAGGTGCAACGGCAGCTGCGGTAAGACTATGTAAAGAGTTGGAGAGTGGAGTAGTGGTAAGTATCATTTGTGACAGGGGAGACCGATACCTTTCATCAGATCTTTTCACAAAAAAATAGGGACAACCTATGAGTACTTTTCTACTTCAGTTTTAAGATCCTTTGAACAAACCGATATGTTAAAGGAAACTGCAGTGTCAAAAAAGTAATTTCAGGTGTCCCTTTGCCTTAACTCAGGCAACTATTTTTATAAACCAGCTATAGAAAGTCGGTCGTTCTTTCTGTCGACACGAACTCTCCTGGTTCTTTCACCATCATCCAGTTTAATTTTGTAATATTCTTTATCAACCACCCATCCTTTAGAATGTGCGATAGATTTTGTACTCAAAATGGTAGCTCCATTGTAAAGCTGAGCAATTTCAAGTTGAACATCATGAGGTAATCTCATATCTTTAAATTTCTGTTGAGAAGAAATTAAGTCCCCATCTTTGCTAAATCTTGCGGTCAAATGACCTTTATTACTAATAAAGTTAACCTGGAATTCTACGTAATCCTGATCTGAATTATCTTTTACGAAAGATTCAATATCAAAATTGTTTTTCATAAAGACCAACGGGTCTTTTCCAAATTCTCCAACCTCTTTTTCCGGAATTTGAATAACCAGAGTTTGAGTATCGGGATCAAGTTGCATTGAAGCTTTTTTATAATCTACCTTAGCTTCATCTAATAAGATCTGTGAATTTCCTGTTGCAATAAAAGCTAACAGGAAGAATCCAATGATTACATTTTTCATAGCACATGTATTTTAGATTAATATATGGTAAAGTTACTATGGGAAAATGAGATCAAATACTACCCAGGTAGCATATCGTGTTAAAGTGTTAAGGTGCTGAAGCCCCGTTATTCTTGGCTTTCGAGAGCAGCAGGTCCAGATCTTTTATCTCTACTTTATTTCTTCCGAGGCTTATAATTCCGTCATTTTTGAACTCCTGTAAGTGACGATTTACTACCGCCCGGGTAGATCCTATCAGGTTAGCCAATTCTTCATTGGAGAGGTCATTTATTAATTCGAGTTCCTGTGATTCAGCATTGATGTTACTTAAAATTAACCGGGCAAGTCTGGTGGAAATATCAATGAGGGTTACGTTGGAAGCATAGGCTTCTAACGTTCTCATTTGATTACTTAAATATGGTAGCAGGTTTTTATTGATCTCAGGATGATCCTGGACCCATTTTTTCATTCTTTCCATGGGAAGTGATAAAAGTACTACCCGGTCAAGAGTTTCATAATAAACATCATGTTCATTACCATCCAAAAGGCAGAGTGTGTCAAAGGCGTCATTTTTCTTAAGTAAGAAAAAGGTGAACTCCCTACCCGTGTGTACATCGATCTGGTAGACCTTCAGGCGACCAGAGATGATAAAATGAAAATAGTTTGAGGTACGTTGCTTGTAAATGCTGCAGGTACTTTTTGGCCATTCAACCTCTTCAAGCTCATTTAAAAGTTTTTGCAGTTCATCTTCAGAAAGATCCTTAAGCAGTTTATTGCTACCAAGACTACCCGCATATTTCCTCTTTTTTTTTTCGGTCAACATTGTTCTTCTATTAATTAAAACAGGGGAAAAGGGGGTGGCATATAGCTTTTACAAAGTTAACTATTTTAAAATCAGCGCTTTGTTAAAACTAAATTTTTGTTTGTTTTCATTTTCTGACGGTTTATTTTGCTTCAAGCTTTATTTCAGCTATTTTTGCAAAATTGCAATTGAAAGAAAAAATTGAATGGCGCAGGATACATTTGGGATAGTTGAAAAGAAAATCGATAAGGAACTTTACGAGTACCAACAAGAGGATATCAATAAGATATTCAAGGTGCTTGAAGCACATCCTGAACGCTATAACCTCCTTTACCAGCTGCCTACCGGTGGCGGTAAAACCGTCATCTTTTCCCAAATTGTGCGTGAATATATCCAACGCACCAATAAAAAGGTCCTTATCCTTACGCATCGCATAGAATTGTGTAAGCAAACCTCAAGAATGCTTACAGGGTTTGGGGTACAAAATAAGATCATTAATTCCAGTATCAAGGAGCTGCCAGACCAGAATGAGTATATGTGTTTTGTAGCGATGGTTGAAACCTTGAATAACCGCCTCAATGATGAAAAAGTGGAGCTTGAGAACCTTGGGATGGTGATCATCGATGAAGCCCACTACAACTCCTTCAGGAAACTTTTTAAGTTCTTCAATAAGTGTTTTATCCTGGGGGTTACAGCCACGCCTCTAAGTTCCAATATCAAGCTTCCTATGAAAGACAATTACAGGGAGCTTATTGTAGGAGATTCAATTTCAAGTCTTATTTCTAAAGGATTCCTAGCCAAAGCTAACACTTACAGCTTTGATGTGGGATTATCTACCTTAAAGGTGGGTATTAATGGAGATTATACCGTAAAGTCTTCAGAAGAGCTGTATTCCAACTTCAACATGCAGGAAAAGCTTCTCGATGCCTATATGGAAAAGTCACAAGGTAAAAAGACCCTGATCTTCAATAACGGGATAAATACCTCCAGAGAGGTCTATGAGACCTTTCGGAATGCGGGGCTGGAAATAAGACATTTAGATAATACTACCAGTAAGCAAGACAGGAGGGATATTTTGCGCTGGTTCAAGAAGAAACCCGATGCAATTCTTACCTCGGTAAGCATACTCACAACAGGATTTGATGAACCAACGGTAGAATCAATTATTCTCAATCGTGCCACCAAATCCCTCACCCTTTACTATCAAATGATAGGGCGTGGTTCACGCGTTCTTCCCGGTAAAACGGAATTTACTGTAATTGACCTGGGGAACAATGCTGCCCGCTTCGGACTTTGGAGCGCACCTATCGATTGGAAACAGATATTCAGGTCACCGGACTACTTCCTTGAGAATCTTATTAGTGATGAAGAGATAGAACAGAACTTTCAGTATGAAATGCCGAAAGAGCTGCGAAAAAAATTCTCTAAAACAAAAGATGTTTCTTTCAACGTTGATGATGAGTATGACGATATTATCAAAAAAGGTTTGAAATCCAAGACCGTTCTGGAGCGTTCCCTGGAGCAGCATACAACTATGTGTGTGGAAAACAGTGAAGATGTTTTTGATGCAAGGCTGCTCGCTAAGGAATTGGAGGAGGATATCGCTTACAGGATAAGAAAATACTCTTACTGCATAAGTAATAGCACCAAGAATTACCGGGACTGGCTAAAGGAAGACTACATGCGAAAGTTAAGGCTGAAGATCAATCAGGCAGCTTTTTAAATCTTGAAATAATACCAGGGAATACTCTTCAAAAATGACATTTTTGACACCTGTTTCTGAAGGATATTTTTGAGCTCTAATTACATTCAAGCCTAACTGTAAATTCACGAATTCGTTAGGTACATCTAAATTCTAGTTTCGAATTTAATATCTTCTTTAATTCTTTTTCTTGAAAAGCCCTTTGATCTTACTGAAGAGGCCTTTCTTTTCTTCGTTCTTATCATTTTTCGGCCGGTCGGCTTTAGTGAATAAGCGTTCGAGAAAATTATCCCTTCTTTCAGGTTCGCAGTCCAGCATCATTTGAACAGTAGGGGAAGGCACCGGAAATTCAGCCTGAGTGATCTCCCTAAACTGAGGATCGGCATTCATTTTTTGCATAAGAAGGGCAAAGGCAGGTAAAGCTGAATTTGCTCCCTGACCAATATAAGTGGAAGGGAAACCAATCCGGGCATCATCGGCACCTGCCCAGGTAACGGAGACCAGCTTTGGAGTAATTCCTACAAACCATCCATCCCGGTTGTTCTGTGTGGTTCCTGTCTTTCCGGCAATGTCATTGGGAAGTTCATATTTATATCTCAACCTGGCTGCCGTACCATTATTCACTGTGCCCTTCATCATTTCGATCATGACCTGGGCAGTGGTATTGGAAAAAGCAGGTTGTGAAGCGATTTGAGGTTCGAATTCGGCTATGACATTTCCGTGCTTATCTTCGATCCTTGTGAGATAGTATGGTTTTGCAGCTTTTCCCTTATTCAAATAGCTCGAAAAGGAAGAAGCTAATTGAGCCACGCTCATTTCGGCTGTTCCCAGGGCAATGGAAGGGTAGGCGGGAAGATCTTCAGGAAACATCATTTTTTTTGCCTGGGTGAGTACGTTCCCCAGCCCTACATCAAAGAGTACTTTTACTGCTATGGTGTTAATAGATTGTGCAAGGGCAGTGGCCATGGGATAATTCATATATGGATCCTCTTCCTCACTCCCCGAGTTGGAAGGAGTCCAGCCGCCCTCATAGGTAACTTCCCTAACCGAATAGTAGGTGCAGGGGTCAATGCCTGCTTCTACGGCTGCGGTGTAGACAACAGGCTTAAAGGTGGAGCCTATTTGTCTTCGGCTTTGGGAAACATGGTCGTATTTAAAATATTTATGGTTTATTCCTCCCACCCAGGATCTCACTGCACCGGTGGAGGGTTCCATGTTGATCATCCCCATGTTAAGAAATTTCATGTAATGCTGTAAGCTATCGGCTATACTTGCCTGCACTAGTTTTTTCTGCCCCCAATCGAACAATTCCATATCTGTTTTACGGTGAAGGGAATCCATGATTTTTTCCCTGCTCCACCCGGCAGCAGCCAGATTCTGGTACTGCTCACTTTCTTCCAGTGCTTCCTTTAATAAGTCCTCTCTTAGCCAGGGTGCTCTTTTGCCGTAAGCTTTCTCAAACTGCTTTTGCAGGTTTGTCATGTGCTCTTCCATAGCTGCTTCGGCCAGTTCCTGCATTTCAAGATCGATGGTGGTATGCAGCTGCAGGCCATCCCGATACAGGTTGTACGGCTCTCCATCTTTATTCTTAAGGGTGTCGAGGATCTTTTCTACCTCTTTCTTTAACTGCGACCTGAAATAGGGAGCCACGCCACCATTGTTGCTGAAGTACTGGTATTTGAGATCCAGCGGTTTATGCCGATACTTTACATATTCGCCGGAAGGCAAATAGCCGTATTTGTTCATCTGGGATAGCACCACGTTGCGTCTTTCCAGGCTTCTTTCCGGGAAGAGGCGGGGATTATAGTAGTGGTTGGCTTTTAATGATCCCACTAATGTTGCAGCTTCTTCAAGTTCGAGATCTTTTGCGGGAGTACTGAAGAACTTCATAGCTGCACTTTCTATTCCGTAGGTATTGTCACTAAAGGGTACGGTATTAAAATAAAGTCCTATGATCTCTTCCTTTGAATAGATATCTTCCAGTCGTTGGGCAATAATAGCTTCACGAAGTTTATTTACTACTATGCTAAGATGCCCGTAGTCTTTTCTTCCAAAAAGATTTTTTGCAAGTTGTAATGTAATGGTACTTCCGCCTCCCGAAGATTCATCTCCCATTAAAATGGTCTTAAAAAAAACCCGTAGCAGGCTTCGGTTATCTATACCCGAGTGCTCATAAAACCTTACATCTTCGGTGGCAATCAAGGCATCGATAAGGTGTTGAGGTAATTCCTCATAGAGAACGGGCTGCCTGTCAAAAATGTAATATTTGCCTATGAGTGTGCCTTCAGAAGAAAATACTTCGGTGGCTTCATTTTGCCGGAGGTCCTGCAGTTCTGCACTACTTGGGATCTTGCCCCACCAACCCCAATAAATACTTAGGTAAAAAGCCCCAAAAAAGAGGAATATTCCCAGGAGAGCACCTAACACCCATTTTTTCCAGGGTGTCAACTTCACATCTTTCAATTTCATAGGTTAAGTGTCTGTCAAAGAAACGAAGACTTACAAAAAATATTCCTGAAGTTTGAAAAACTTTAGGATTTACACTTCATAAATCCCTGCTAATGTTTTTGAAGGAAAGTTTAAATCCTTTTGACAGCCGTGGAAATTCCCTAATTTTAAGGAAAATGAAAAGGATGAGCCACAAAAAGGTCGTTTTTTTGGTTACCGGCGGATTAGTACTGGTAGTCCTGGTTTTTATTTACACTTTCGTCGGAGAGGCCGAAAAATACCGTTCAACCATCTCATCTTCTGTCAGCATTGAAAAAACCTGGAAGTTGCCGTCGGTATTAAAAGAGGTTTCGGGAATTGCATTTTTGGCACCTAATAAACTTGCCTGCATTCAGGATGAAAGAGGCAGTATCCATATTTATAACCTTGAAACCTCCAGCCTTGAGCGTGAGATTAACTTTGCCGGGAAAGGTGATTACGAAGGAATAAGTATTCATGAAAATACTGCTTATGTACTTGAAAGCAACGGAACACTTTACAGGATCGAAGATTTCCTGGGAAATGCCCATACCGAAGTTTTTAAAACCTTTTTTTCTTCCAAAAATGATACAGAAGGTTTGTTCTATGAAGCAGCAAAGAACCGGCTTTTAATTGCAGTTAAAGGGGACGATCCAAATTTTAATGACCAAAAAGGGATCTATGCTGTAGAACTGCCTTCAATGAAGATCGATAAAACTCCGGTATATACTTTAACCTTTGAAGAGGAGGTATTTGATGATATAAGGAAGAAGGATATAGAAGATACCTTTTTCCCATCTGAAATTGCCGTAGATCCATCAAGCGGAGAGATCCTGATCCTTGAGGCCAGAGAGCCACGGCTACTTATTCTATCCCCCGATGGAAAAGCTAAGGCACTGCACGTCCTTAGCAAGGAGTTATTTCCGCAGCCGGAAGGTCTGACTTTCGATGCTTCGGGCAACCTCTATATTTCCAATGAAGGACGACCTGCAACCGTCCATCGTGTAATTTTAAACCACAAATAATTCTATGCCAGACCCCATTGAAACACCTTCTGTAAAACAAAGTAAAGCTCCTCTTTATATCTCGCTGGTAATCATTGCAGCTCTTGTCCTCAGTTATTTTTTTATTCCCCAGGTGCAGGAATTCCTTAACAATGGGTGGAATGCTCTTACCAGTGGTGATGAACAGAGAACAAGGGAGTGGGTTTCACAGTTTGGATGGTTTGGACCGGTTGTTATTGTGATCACGATGGTTTTGCAAATGTTCCTCATAGTTATCCCTACCCCCATACTTATGGTTGTGACGGTGCTGGCCTATGGGCCCTGGATAGGAGCCGCAATTCTTTTAGTCGCAGTATTTGTCGCCTCGAGTATCGGATATTTTATTGGTCGGTATTTTGGTCCGGTGATAGTGGAAAAATTAATTGGTCATAAGAACGAGAAGAAGATCTCCGAGTTCATTGATGATTACGGCTTCTGGACAGTAATTGTAGTAAGGCTGAGCCCCTTTCTTTCCAATGATGCTATAAGTTTTGTAGGGGGAGTCCTTAAAATGGGATATTGGAAATTTATTGGAGCTACCATGATCGGGATCTCTCCATTGATCATCTTCATAGCCTATCTTGGAGGGAATTATGAACGACTAAAGACCGGACTTATTTGGGCATCGGCTATTAGTTTGGTCTTGTTCATTGCCTTCGTATGGTGGGATAAAAAGGTAAGGACCTCTAAAGCATAATTTTTCTTTCAATCCTCAATTACTTTAGCGGATTATTGCTTAACAATAAACCATTTAAGTTAATTCCTTGTTTTAAAATTGAAGTTCTTGTGAGTTTATTCCGATTAATTCATGATGTGTCGATTTCTTTGTTATAATTTTATAGTTCAATTCTTTTTTTTCCCCTCTAGAACCTTGCCCTCACAAGTACTTCCCTGTTCTTGAGAATTGTTGATTCCCCCGGTTAAGAAGCTATTAATCACTTAAATTTTTTGTTATGAAGAGATTTCAACTTAGACTGGTTCCGGCAATTCTTTCATTCTTTATTCTTTCCCTTTACAGCTGCAATGTTTATCATACGGCACCCGGATCGATTACTGAAGCTGTAGAATCTCAAAACAGGGTGAGAGTGGTAACGAAAGACAATAAATCCTTTGAGTTAAAGGGCTTATACCAGGAAGGAAATGAACTGGTAGGTATTGCCGGCAGGAATTCTGATGCTGTGAAACTCCTAAATGGTCGTTCACAGGAGCCCGATGGAAAAAATGTAAGGATCAAGTTCCAAAAAGAAGAAATTCTGGCAGTATATTTAAAGAACAGAAGTGCGTCCAGACTAGTGAATTACGGGGTTCCGGTTATAGGAGCAGCCGGACTTATCACTGTTACTTCGAGTGACTTTAAACCGGATGTAGGATATTAAAAACTTAAAAAAGAAAAGAGGGTCTTATTTTTTAGACCCTCCTTTTTTGTTCTTAATTGTGATGTTGATTATTGTTTTTCCTGAAGTTGAAGTGCAACAGCCTGTACTTCATCAAGTACCCTGAGTAAATTCTCACCCCAAAGTTTTGCTATCTCTTCTTTGGTGTAGCCTCTTTTAACCAGTTCCAATGTTACGTTGAAAGTCTGGGAAGCATCACTCCAACCTTCAACTCCGCCACCTCCATCAAAATCGGAACTTATCCCCACGTGGTCTATTCCAATTTTCTCTACCAGGTAATCTATATGGTCCACGAAATCCTTAACATCAACAGGAGGTACTTTATCTTTTAGTTTCTGGACCTTAGGTTGCGCCAATTTTCTCACTCTTCTGAATTCTTCATAATAAGCCTCTTGTTGCCCGGATTCCAGTTTTCTTACTTCATCCCGTGGAAGGATCTTGAATCCGATTCTTTGAGCTACCTCCTCATAAATCTTGTTAACCGCTTCATCATAGGCATTGTGCTTTTCGGTGTTGAGGTAAGAATCAAAAGCTACTGTTTGTATCACCCCGCCGTTCTGTTTTAGCCATTCCAGTTGTTCGTCATCAAGGTTCCGGCTGTGGTTGCATAGAGCGCGGGCAGAGGAATGTGATGCAATTAGAGGTGCCTTGGAGAGTTCGATCATTTGACGCATTGATTCTTTTGAAGGATGGGAAATATCGATCATCATTCCCAGACGGTTCATTTCATGAATCACCTGTTTCCCCAGGTCACTTAAACCTCCATGCAGCCATTGGTCTCCGGCTTCACCCGTATTAGAATCACAGAGTTGGCTATGCCCGTTATGAGACAGTGACATATATCTAGCTCCCAGGTCATAGAACTTTTTCACATTCTTGATATCAGTGCCAACGGGATATCCATTCTCAACTCCTATCATTGCCACTTTTTTTCCTTCGGCAACCAATTTTCTTACTTCCTCACTTGTCGTAGCAAGTCCTATTTCATCTGGTGCAATTTCTTCCACGAGGCGGTGAATTGCATTAAACTTTGTCATGGCCTGCTCATGTGCAGCTTTATATCCCGCAGGCGTAAGTTCTCCCTGCCCGGTATAAACAATAAGCCAGGTAACATCAACACCGCCTTTTGTCATTTTTGGAAGGTTTACCTGTGTCTCGAGGTCCTGAGTATAATTTCTCTCGGCAGTAAAATTGTTGGTATTGATGTCGTTATGAGTATCAATGGTAATCACTTCTTCGTGTATTTGACGGGCTTTTTTCATGATTTCTTCATCTACAGATTGAGAATTTGCTGCAAAGGCTGTGAAAAAAATAAGCAGATATCTTTTTGAAAACATATTATGGGATTAAATTAAGGGGTTCAAAATAGCAATTTATTTTCTTCTTTCAGGCAGTAACACTAGTTGAAGATTTTTGAAAAGAATGCTGAAGCAGGTTTTTACCCTTAAATTGGGTTATTAATTTTGTTCTTTATATCTTGTTAAAAATTTAACACGACTTGCTGAGTAAAAAGTCTCACTTAAACAGGCAGATCATGAAAATTAAATATTGCAGAAGTCTTATCAGGAATAACTATGGGTATGGTCTTACCATGATCGGACTTGGGATATTCGCCGTGTATATTAACAGCAGTTCGATCTTTAGTTATTTATGGATATTCTTGGGAATTCTACAGGCGGGAACTTCTTACTATCGCCAAACCTATCAATATCTTACCATAAAAGAAGATAAACTTATAAGGCATAGCATTATACCAAAGCGCATTGCAGTGGCCGATATCAAACGTGTCAAGAAATATGTAAACAGTTACAAGATCGAGACGCATAACCAGTCAATGCGCATAGAAAAGGATTTTATTGATCGCGAATCCCTTCAAAGACTCAATTTGTTCCTGGAGAGATTACAGCCTCAAATTTCCGGTACTCTAGGATAGTTTGTGGAGGTCTTTTTCCCTCTTGCGGCTCTTGTCCTCTTTATTCTGTTCTGGGTTTGGGCATTGCTTGACCTGATTTTTTCTAATTTCAGGAAAAGCAGATGGAAAATTGCCTGGCTACTGGTGATCATTTTCTTTCCCATAATAGGTGCTATACTGTATTTCATATTAAGAAAGGACTTTCAATTGAAAAGAAGACGTACATTTCAGCCGTACTACAGACCCGGTACTAGAAGATGATCTGTTTTTAAGACTTTATCGAAGAGTACTACTCTAATTTTCCCATGACCCCTCATAAGATCTATGAAACCGAACGTCTCTACCTGCGTCCCACAGGTATTGAAGATGCTGCTTTTATTTATGAGCTTTTCAATACTCCCAAATGGCTACGATACATCGGGAACAGGAATCTTACCTGTGTTGAGGATGCTGAAGATTATATTGTAAAAAGAATGATTCCGCAGTTGGAAAGACTGGGCTTTTCAAATAATACGGTGATAAGAAAAAAGGATGGCGCGAAGATCGGCACTTGCGGACTATACGATAGGGAAGGGATCGAAGGTCTTGATATCGGTTTTGCCTTTCTTCCCCAATATGAGAGGCAGGGCTATGGCTTTGAAGCTGCAAACAGAATATTAAGAATGGCACGGGAAGATCTTAATGTTCATATTATCAAAGGGATAACTTCAAAAGAAAATATTGCTTCCCAGAACCTCCTTAAGAAGCTCGGGTTAAGGTTAACTGGAGAAATTACTCTTCCCGGTGAAGACGAGAAGATCCTGCTTTTCCAGATTCCGGAAAACACGGAGAATTAGAAACTTTTCAGTTATAGATCCTGAAGGATTTTTTATTTTTATCAGGGGTTTCAAAAATGGCATTTTTGGAATGCCATAGATCAGGATTTAATTATACCAATTTATAACGACGACACATGACCAGATTTCTTTTCCTTTCCGTTTTTTTATACCTGGGTTTTTCTGCAACTGCACAAGTCATGACTCCCGAAAAGTTGTGGTCTCTTGAAAGACTTTCGGCTGTAGGCCTTACCAATGATGGTCAAAAGGTGATATACAGAACCCGGTCTTATGACGTGGAAGAAAATTCCGGGAGTTCAAAAACATATGTCATTCCGCTGAAGGGAGGAGAGCCTGTTCAGATCAATAATACCGACAGCATTTTTAGGGACGGCAAAACTTCAGCTTCAGGAAAATGGAGAATAATCCCAAAAGAGGTGGAAGTTGAACCGGTAACAGGAGAAGACTTTTACCCGGACCTTAAAAAATCTGATGTCTATATCTACGATGATCTCAACTACCGGCACTGGGATACCTGGGAAGATGGAAAATACAGTCATTTGTTCTTAAAGGATCTTTCAAGCGGAGAAGAGAGGGACATCATGAAAGGAGAACCACATGATACTCCTTTACAGCCGTTTGGAGGTCCTGAAGATTACATCTGGAATAACGAAGGGACAAAGGTCTACTACGTCTCGAAGAAAGTGAAAGGGAAGGAGTATGCTGTAAGTACAAATACAGATATCTATGCCTATGATCTCACTACAAATAAGACCACAAACCTTACTGAAGATAATGAAGGCTATGACACACAACCTGCCTTTTCTAAAAACGGAGTGCTCGCATATCTTCAAATGGATGAACCCGGATATGAGGCAGATAAAAATGATATCATCATCTTACAGGAGGGGAAAAAGATCAACCTGACCAAATCCTGGGATGGCACGGTAGATAGTTTCGTATGGAGCAATAGCGGGCAGAAGATCTATTTTGTGGCTCCTGTATTGGGAACAAAGCAGCTTTTTGAACTCAGCCCTTTCAGTAAAAGAAATACCGGGATCAAACAGGTCACCGAAGGACAATTCGATATCACCGGAATAGTAGGAGAGTCCGGAAATACTCTGGTAGTCACCAGGACAGATATGAACCATGCAGCCGAGATCTATAAGGTGGATCTAAAGACCGGCAGTCTGTCTCAACTTACCCATGTCAATGATGACTTTTACGAGGATATTGAACTTAGCAAAGTTGAAAAGAGAATGATCCCAACTACAGATGGAAAGCAGATGCTTACCTGGGTGATCTATCCACCTAACTTTGATCCTAACAAAAAGTATCCTACCCTGTTATATTTACAGGGAGGTCCTCAATCTCCTCTATCACAGTTCTATTCTTTTAGATGGAATTTTCAATTGATGGCGGCTAACGGCTATATAGTAGTGGCGCCAAACAGGAGAGGCATGCCCGGGCACGGAGTGGAATGGAATGAGCAAATAAGCGGGGACTGGGGTGGCCAAAATATACAGGATTATTTATCGGCCATTGATGCTCTTAGTGAGGAACCTTTTGTCGATAAGGAAAGAATAGGTGCCGTGGGTGCCAGCTATGGAGGATACTCGGTATTTTTTCTCGCCGGTAAGCACGAGGGAAGGTTCAAGAGCTTCATTGCCCATGACGGGATCTTTAATACCCGAAGCATGTATGGAACGACCGAAGAATTATTCTTTGTGAACAAAGATCTGGGCGGTCCCTATTGGCAGGATCCTGTTCCTAAAGCCTATACCGACTTCAATCCTATTAATTTTGTAGATCAATGGGATACCCCGATCATGATCGTGCAGGGCGGAAAAGATTTTCGTGTCCCTGTTGGGCAGGGACTTGAAGCATTTCAGGCAGCACAATTAAAGGGGCTAAAGAGCAAACTACTTTATTTTCCAATGGAGAACCACTGGATCCTGACACCACAGAATGCATTGGTTTGGCAAAAAGAATTCTTTAAATGGCTTGAGGAAACCCTGAAATAAGCCTTTTAATATTATTTAAGAGCGTGAACAGAAGTGGATTTTTTTCTTAACTTTTCTGTCCGGTTCAGAATTTTAACTAATTTTAACCTTCAGTAAATTGTTGAATTGATGAAAGTAAGAACCTGTCCAAACTGTGGTTATAAATATTCCTTTTGGCTACATCTTCGAAAGCACTTTTTCCAAAATGTTTTTTCTGCCTGGGAATGCAAGAACTGTGGGGTAAAATTAACTGTAGATGCCCGAAGAAGGATACTTCTGGCAGTGGTGGGGATTTTTCCTATTGGTGCTCTTCCTATAATGACAGACTTTTTAATGGGCTATTATCTTGGTCGTCCTGTGAGTTATACAATTTCTGTGATCCTGGTTATTATTTGGGCCACTTTTATATTTAGTCTCGATCATTTTCATCTGGCCGAAGGTCAGCCTGTCAATGGAAAAGAAGAGAAGGCCTGAATCAAAAAATGAATTAGTTTATGGAATAAGGATTAACAGGTTAACCTTAAACTTTGAACTTTTTATCTTGAACTTTTAAATGGATTATTTAACACTTGCCCGGGTACTTCATGTTTTGGCTGTTGTACTTTGGATTGGGGGTGTTGCAATGGTCACTACGGTAATAATTCCTGCCGTGAAAAAAATGCGATCTGTAGAAGAGCAGATGGAAACCTTTGAAAAGATCGAAGGCCGTTTCTCCCTACAGGCAAAGATCACCACCTTAATAACAGCAATAACGGGCTTTTATATGCTTCACCTTTATGGCTGGGACAGGCTTTTTCACTTGAAATTTTGGTGGATCCATGCAATGATCCTGGTTTGGCTAATATTTTCAATAGTTCTATTTATTCTGGAACCTTTCTTTTTGCACAAGTTGTTCAGGAGATATGCAGCAAAAGATGCAGGAAGAGCCTTCAGGATAATTCATCGTGCCCATTGGGTGCTTTTAATCCTTAGTCTTATCACCGTACTTGGGGCAGTTGCGGGCAGTCATGGCTGGTATATTATCAATTAATTAACTAAATTAGATAATAATTTTA
>CAYLZB010000002.1:40978-48322 GCA_964388165.1 uncultured Flavobacteriaceae bacterium
GAAACCCGCTACAGCTGTGGAGATATTGATGGGGCGATAAGGAGCTCAAAAGAGGCCGGAAAGTGGACACAGATAGGCTTCTGGATTGGAGTTGCTGTTATAGTTATTTATGCCGTTGTAATGGTATTTGCCATCGCTCTTGATCATTAGTAAAAACATACGATCTGTAGCTCTGGCCTTACTTTTTCTTGGGCTGGCAATTGTCTATGCTACTTTTGATCCGGCACTAACAGATTTTTTCCCTTCCTGCCCATTTCACTCTTTAACCGGTTTGTTGTGTCCCGGCTGTGGATCCCAACGCGCTTTGCATCATTTGCTCAACCTGCAAATACAAATGGCCTATTCTTACAATCCTTTGCTCATTATTTCGCTGCCATATGTTCTAGTAGGTGCAATTCTGGATCGGGTTCCGGTTTCTTCTCAAAAAGTTGAAAAATTTAGAGATCTGTTCTTTGGGAAAAAAGCTATTTTCCTGGTATTGTTCATCATCATCTCCTTCTGGGTCATAAGAAACCTGTAATTATGCCTCTCAAAAATGTCATTTTTATTCTCCTTTTTTGTGTCAGCTTTCAATTGCCGGCCCAAGATGCTGCCTCGCCAGATCTCGAGATCTTTAAATTAGAAGCTCCCGGGCTTGACAGCCTCAGGACTATCCGGGTACATCTTCCTGTTGATTATATGGAGACGAAAGAACGATATCCGGTGCTTTATATGCATGATGCTCAGAACCTTTTTGATACCACTACGGCTTTTGCGGGTGAATGGCAGGTTGATGAATTCATGGAGGCTCAAAAAGGACAAAAAGTGATCGTCGTAGGAATAGACCACGGCAATGAAAAAAGAATTGCTGAACTCACTCCCTTTGCCAATGAAAAATACGGAGGAGGGGAAGGAGCAGCATATGTAGACTTTCTGGTAAATACATTAAAGCCTCACATAGACAGCATTTATCGCACCCTTCCTGACGCAAAACACACCGCTGTGGCAGGTTCATCTCTTGGCGGACTTATCTCCTTCTATGCCGTTCTTACTCATCCTGAAGTATTCGGAAAAGTCGGAGTTTTTTCGCCCTCCTTCTGGTTCAGTGAAAAGATCTTTGATCTTGCTGAAGCTGCCAAAATTCCACCAGAAACCCACTTCTATTTCCTTGGCGGCACGGGAGAAAGTGAAGATATGGTTGCACACCTTATGAAGATGAAACAGATCTTGCTAAGACAGGGAGTGCCGCAGGAAAACCTGAAGGTAAAGCTGGTGGAAGATGGGCAGCACAACGAAGCCTTTTGGGCCCGGGAATTCCCTGAAGCTTTTAAGTGGATGTTTCCAGATCGCGAAGGGCAGAAATAATCTGTCTCAAAAATGCTATTTTTGAAGGTGCACACAATGTGTATCAACAAATCTGAGATACTTTGCCTAGACCCCAGCGATCCCTTGAACCTAATAAGTACAAATTTAGAGAAAGCTTTATCTCTCTTAAGTTTGTTCCAAGATTTTTTCGGGAGATCAAAAAGGTAAACCCCGGCCTGTTCTATATCAACTTACTTTGTCGGCTGGTTAATGCAATTTTGCCCGTGCTCATGCTTTGGGTGGGCAAATTGATCATCGATGAGGTGGTACTGCAAATAGCGGCAGATGTAAAAGATCTCGACAGGCTCTGGGCACTGGTTGCTGCCGAATTCGCACTGGCTGTCCTTTCCGATCTTCTTAGTCGCGCCATAAGCCTTAGCGATGCCCTGTTAGGGGATCAATATTCCATAGATACTTCGGTGAGGATCATCAAGAAGACTTCAGAAGTAAACCTCGATGAGTTGGAGGATTCAGAATTCTATGATAAGCTGGAAAGAGCCCGCCAACAAACTACGGGTAGAGTGGGACTTATGTCAAATATACTCACCCAGGCAGAAGATATCATTGTCATCGCTTCCCTGCTGGCAGGTGTTGTGGCATTTGAACCATGGCTCATCATTTTACTGGTGGTTTCCATTATTCCCACTATGATCAATGAAATAAAATTCAGCGGGACCAGCTATTCCCTCGCCCGAAGCTGGACCCAGGAAAGACGTGAGCTGGATTATTTAAGGTACGCAGGTGCCAGTGATGTAACTGCAAAAGAAGTGAAGCTTTTCGGACTTTCAGATTACCTCGCCAACCGGTTCAAAGGCTTGTCAGATCAATATTACCTTCAGAGTAAAAAGCTGGCAAAACAGCGTGCCGGTTGGGGCTCCTTTTTCAGTATTATTGGGACCTCGGCATATTATGGGGCTTACGTTCTTATCATCTTTAGGACCGTGCTAGGCGTTTTTTCCCTGGGAGATCTCACTTTCCTTTCGGGATCTTTTAACCGGCTAAGGCAAAAGCTTCAGGGTTTCTTTACCCGTTTCACCATGATCACGGAAACTGCGCTTTACCTTCAGGATTACTTTGATTTTCTTGATCTAACTTACGATGGCCCCGAAGCGGAAGGGTCCATACCACTTCCGAAGGAAATAGAAGAAGGCTTCAGTTTTAATAATGTTGGTTTCAAATATCCAAAGTCAGACAAGTGGGTCGTGAGAAACATCAACTTTAAACTAAGAGCGGGGGAGAAGCTTGCTTTTGTTGGGGAGAATGGTGCGGGAAAGACCACTTTAATCAAGCTTCTGCTGCAGTTCTATGAACCCACGGAAGGAGAGATCCTGCTGGATGGAGTTCCCATAAAGCAATACAACAGGACGGCTTATCAAAAGTATTTTGGGGTGATCTTTCAGGATTTCGTGAAGTTTGAACTTACCCTTCGCGAGAACATTGCCATGGGAGAGATCACCCGGATAGAAGACCAGGACAGGATCGAAGGGGCAGCTCAAAAAAGCCTGGCAGACCAGGTGGTGAATGACCTTCCATTCGGTTATGATCAGCAACTGGGCAAGAGGTTCAAACAGGGGAAAGATCTTTCGGGAGGGCAGTGGCAAAAGATAGCTATTGCAAGAGCCTATATGAAAGATGCAGAAGTCCTCATTCTCGACGAGCCTACTTCGGCCCTTGATGCCCGTGCCGAGACAGAAGCCTTTGACAGGTTCATAAAACTTACCGAAGGCAAGACTGCAGTGATCATTTCCCACCGCTTTAGCACAGTGAGAATTGCAGACAGGATCATGGTCCTCAAGGATGGAGCAGTGCTGGAAATTGGAACTCATGAAGAGCTTATGAAAAACAATAAATTGTACGCTGAATTATTCAATCTGCAGGCCGCAGGATATAAATAACAACCATGAAAAAGATCGTATCTCTTAGCATCATTGTTTGTTGCCTTAGTTGCAAATCTCCTGTTGAAAAAATTGAACCGGCTCCTTCCGGCCTTGAAGTTTCTAATGGGACGGTTGAGCGAATCTCTAACTTTCCCTCTGAATTTGTTCCTGAAAGGAACATTGATGTATGGCTTCCGCCTGCTTATTCCGAAACAAAAAAGTATAATGTGCTTTATATGCATGACGGGCAGATGCTTTATGACGCCGCAACTACCTGGAACAATCAGGAGTGGGGGGTAGACGAGGTCATGGGGCAGCTTATAGAGGAAAAAGCCATTGAAGAGACGATCGTGGTAGGTATTTGGAATTCGGGCGAAAACAGGCATGCAGAGTATTTTCCGCAGAAGCCCTATGAACAGCTCTCAGCCGAAATGAGAGTAGCGTATGAAAGGGAGAACGAGAAGAAAAAAGGCCTCTTTTCGAACACTGTCTTTTCAGATGCCTATTTGCAGTTCCTCGTAACGGAGCTTAAGCCTTATATTGATGAAAATTATGCGACAGATCCTGCAAAGGAGGCTACATTTATTGCCGGTTCCAGCATGGGCGGACTTATCTCCTGGTACGCGGTGACCGAATACCCTGATGTCTTTGCCGGGGCGGCAGCGCTTTCCACTCATTGGCCTGGAAATTTCGCAACAGAAGACAATCCTATTCCGGCGGAATTTTTAGCCTATCTGGATGAAAACTTACCTGCCCCGGGAGAACATAAATTCTATTTTGATTATGGAACGGAGACTCTCGATGCAATGTACGAGCCTTACCAGTTACAGGTAGATTCTCTCATAAGATCAAGAGGTTATACAGCTGAGAACTGGCAAACCCTTAAATTTGAAGGCGCAGATCATTCTGAAAGATCATGGAATGCCCGACTTGAGATACCATTAAAATTTCTTTTAAAAAAATGATCTTTTGAGAGTAACATTTTAATGAAAATGCGTCAAACCATTAAGGTATTTTTCTAAAGGATGAAACTAGAGGAGGCCATTCAACGGCTGGACCGCTCCACGGGACAATCGGGCACAAAAGAATCGGTTAAAATAAAGCAGCGTTTCAGCAATATTCTGCAGGAAGTGAAATATAAAAATCTTCCTCAGGAACAGCTTGCTCTTTTAGAACATGAACTTGATTCTATTTTTGATGGTTTAGATCTGGAAGAAGATAAAGCCTCCGATTATCTAAAGAACTCGCTGAAAGACTTTCTGAAATTTTTAAGGGTGAACTTCGCGTTATTACCGGAAGGCTATTGTGCCTGGTATGGAATGCGGTTAGGACTCGCTATTGGAACTATCCTGCTACTCGTCCTGATCATGTATACCGAATCAAATTTTAAATATTATAGTCCGCTGGGAGGTCTCCTTCTTGGAGTGATGGTCGGCTCTGTTTGTGACAGGAGAAAAAAGGCGAGGGGAAGAGCCCTTCTAACCCGTATGGTATAAACCTCTCCAAAAATGGCATTTTCAAAAGCACTTTACTTTACAGCTCTGGTTCCATCGCAGTCGGTAAAAGAGGCGGTGAGGAATTTAAAACTGGAGATCAAAGAGAAGGTGGGTGCGGCTCATGCTCTTAAGCTTCCTGCACACATCACTTTGATCGCACCTGTTTGGCTTCAAAATGAACAGGAACAGGCATTTGTTGAAGCTATAAGAGAAGTGAGTAAAAAACACTCTTCTTTTCCGGTTGAGCTAAAGGGTTTCGGTCGATTTGACCAACGGGTGATCTTTCTTAATGTTGTAGATCATGAACCGGTGAAAGAGCTGCATCGCAAGTTAATGGAAGCTTTAAAAGAAATCCTTTCCCTGGACGAAGAAAAAAAACTACACCCGCACGTGACTCTTGCAACACGCGACCTTCCCCGGAATCAATTTAAAGAGGCCTGGGAAATTTTTAAGGATAGGAAGACCCACCTAAGCTTTAAAGCTACATCCATCACTATATTTAAACATAATGGTAAGACCTGGGATGTTCTGGAAGAGTTTTGTTTTATGTAAAGGATTGAAGTATATCCGGATACTTCAAAAATAGCATCTTAACAATATTTTATAGGAACCTCGTCGTCCTTCCCTGCTATTAAACTTAATTTAGAGGTTCATTTAAGCTGAATCTATGCACGGACCTCTACAATATTTCCGGCTTTTACTTTTCCTGGGAAGCATTTTTATTGTTTTTCCTTTTCAGGCGCAGGAAACTCCTGAAGTAGACATAGGTGGTGCTTTGCGTTTCAATTACAATCTTTCTTCCTGGAAACCCGAACAAAAGAACAGGGGCGGGGACTTCGGCTATGACATGTTCAGGATCAACGCCGTTGCTGCTTACCGCGGGATCTATGTCAATGCCGAATTCCGTCATTATTCCGAAGCTTTTGGAGGAGGAATGCTGAAGCAGGGCTGGTTCGGCTACAAATTCAATGAGACCGAGGAGCTGCAGGTCGGCCTTACGCAGGTGCCTTTCGGCATTCAACAATACAATTCCCACAACTGGTTCTTTAACCTTGGCTACTATATGGGGCTGGAGGACGATCATGACATGGGAATAAAATACATGAACCTCGATGAGAGGTGGGAATACCAGGTAGCCTACTTCAAGAATGCCGAAGAGTTGAGATTTGGCGATGCTTCTGCGGTTTCCGCCAGCCGATATTCTTATGACGTGGCCGGAAATAACAAAGAGGTGCACCAGGGAAATCTTAAACTGCTCTACAAGTGGGGTGATAGCCTGCAGTCCCGCCTGGGAGCTTCAGCCCAGTACGGCGGACTCTACAACATCAACACAAAAGAAACCGGAGATCATTACGGGCTTGCCATACACTATGAAGCCGATTACAAGCAGTGGAACCTTAAGACCGAGGCGATGATCGTTGCCCATGATCCCGAAAATGTTGAAGGCGCTTCCGAAGAGATCATCACGATGGCAGCTTATGGCGCACCTTATGAAGTCGCAGCCGATTTCAACCTTTACACCTTTGCCATTGCACGAGACGTGCCGGTCAATTGGGGGCCGGTATCTAATCTACAGTTCTATAATGATTTCGGCTACATGCAGAAAAAGGAAAATTCCTTTGAAGATTCTTTTATGAACGTGACGGGCGTGCTGGTGACAGCGGGTAACCTGTACACGTATATAGACTATGCCGCAGGATATAACCATTCCTGGCTGGGCGGTAACTTTGTTGATGATTTCGCCGCAGGAAACCCCGATGCAAAGTGGGAGGCGAGGTTCAATATTAATTTCGGGTACTATTTCTAATCCCGGAGCAACTTTAAAATTCAGAGACTATGGCTAAAAAGATCGTAAGAAGTGATGAACGAAAGTCCATTATGGGCCTAAATGTCAATGGTCCGGTATTTTTTACTTCCTCCATTATCATCATCATAAGTATTGCCTTAACCCTCATTTTTGAGGAGCAGGCTGAAGGAGTTTTTGACAACATACAAAATTTTGTAGCCAACAACGGGGGCTGGTTCTTCGTATTATGCGTTAATATCTATCTCATTTTTGTGCTGTACCTGGCCTTCAGCAAATTCGGGAATATTCGAATAGGAGGGAAGGACGCCAAACCCGAGTTTAAGACGATCTCCTGGTTTGCCATGCTCTTTAGTGCGGGAATGGGAATTGGGCTGCTTTTTTGGAGTATCGCCGAACCTGTCACGCATTTTATGAATCCGCCACTGACGGAAGGCGGTACCCCGGCTGCTGCCCAGGAAGCCATGAATTTCACCTTTTTACATTGGGGTTTCCATGCCTGGGGGATCTATGCTCTGGTAGGCCTATCCCTGGCCTATTTCACTTATTCGCACGGTTTGCCGCTCACTATTCGGTCGGTTTTTTATCCGATCTTAGGCGATAAGATCTACGGAAAAAGAGGTGATCTTATTGACATTTTCGCGGTGCTGGCAACTCTTTTTGGATTGGCTACCTCGTTAGGCTTAGGGGTACAACAGATAGCCGCAGGGTTGGCCCATGTCTTTGGGGTTGACAGCGGGATCGTGACCCAGGTGAGCCTTATTGCAGGGATCACGGCTATTGCCACCATCTCTGTAGTGCTGGGCGTGGATAAAGGAGTGAA
>CAYLZB010000003.1:0-18092 GCA_964388165.1 uncultured Flavobacteriaceae bacterium
CCTCCTCGACAGTGCCGTCCTTTTGTAGGGTCACATCTATTTTGTCAGTCACTTCAAAGCCGGAATCTTTACGTATGTTCTGGATACGGTTCACTAATTCCCTGGCAATCCCCTCTTTCTTAAGGTCGTCTGAAATTGTGATATCCAAAGCAACAGTAATATTTCCGGAATTTGCAACTAACCATCCTTCAATATCCTGGGAAGTGATCTCCACATCCCCATTCTCTAATGTAAGCAAATTCCCGCTAATCTCCACCTGAATTTCGCCGTCACGTTCAATTTTTTGAATGTCTTCTGCACTGAATTCGTTAATCTTACGGGCGATCTCCTTCATATCTTTTCCAAACCGGGGCCCCAATACTTTGAAATTGGGCTTAATACTTTTAACCAGTATTCCCGACGCGTCATCGATAAGTTCCAGCTCCTTTACATTGACCTCAGATTTGATAAGATCGGCCACTGCAGCGATCTCTTTTCTTTGCTGTTCATCCAGAACCGGGATCATTACTCTTTGTAAGGGCTGCCGAACTTTGATCATTTCTTTCTTCCTAAGCGAAAGCACTAGAGAAGAAACAGTTTGTGCCTTCTGCATTTGTCGCTCCAGCTCCTTGTCTACAAAGCTTTGATCGGCTTGAGGGAAGAAAGCTAAATGTACAGATTCAAATTCTTCTTTCTTAGTAGCAATATTGAGATCCTTGTACAGCCTATCCATGAAGAACGGCGCTACAGGCGCACTTAATTTAGCTACGGTCTCGAGACATGTGTAAAGGGTTTGATAAGCTGAGATCTTATCTGTACCATACTCTCCTTTCCAGAACCTTCTTCGGCAAAGACGAACATACCAGTTACTCAAATTCTCCTGCACAAATTCTGAAATTGCCCTTGTGGCCTTCGTAGGCTCATAATCGGCATAGAATTTATCTACGTTCTCAATGAGTGTATGCAACTCAGAAAGTATCCAGCGATCTATTTCAGGTCTTTCCTCCAGCGGAACATCTGCTTCGGAATACGTGAAATTGTCAATGTTCGCATATAATGAAAAGAAGGAATAGGTATTGTAAAGCGTGCCGAAGAATTTACGGCGTACTTCAGAAATCCCTTCTATGTCAAACTTCAGATTATCCCATGGATTTGCATTGGAGATCATATACCAGCGAGTGGCATCGGGTCCAAATGCGGCCAGCGTTTCAAAAGGATCTACTGCGTTTCCAAGACGTTTTGACATTTTCTGTCCGTTCTTGTCAAGTACAAGACCGTTTGAAACAACATTTTTATATGCTATATCGTCGAAAGTCATGGTAGCAATAGCATGAAGCGTATAGAACCATCCTCTCGTCTGGTCAACACCTTCGGCTATAAAATCGGCTTTTCGCCAGGTATTCTCTACTTTTTCAGCATTTTCAAAAGGATAATGCCATTGTGAGTAAGGCATAGAACCTGAATCGAACCACACGTCAATAAGATCGGCTTCCCGCTTCATTGGTTTTCCGGAAGCTGAAACTAAGACTATCTCATCTACCACGTTCTTATGCAGGTCTACTTTATCGTAGTTCTCATCACTGAAGTTCCCCGGCTCAAACTCTGAAAAAAGATCGGCTTTCATGAAGCCGGCTTCGACGGCTTTCGCCATTTCTTCTTTAAGCTCCTCAATGGAACCTATGATCTTTTCTTCCTTGCCGTCTTCTGTTCTCCAGATAGGCAGCGGGATTCCCCAGTAACGGGAACGGGACAGGTTCCAGTCATTCGCATTGGCAAGCCAGTTACCAAACCTTCCTTCTCCGGTAGATTTGGGTTTCCAGTTGATCTGCTGGTTCAGTTCATACATGCGGTCTTTGACCTCCGTTATTTTAATGAACCAGGAATCCAGCGGATAATATAAAATTGGCCTGTCAGTTCTCCAGCAGTTTGGATAACTGTGGACGTATTTTTCAACCTTAAAGGCTCTGTTCTCTTCTTTTAATTTGATAGCCAGCTCAACATCTACCGACTTTTCGGGTGCTTCACCTTCATCGTAGTATTCGTTCTTGACATACTTCCCGGAGAATTCTCCCATTTCAGGTCTGAATTTCCCCTGCAGGTCCACAAGTGGAACAAGATTACCGTTCTCATCCTTGACCAGTAGCGGCGGAACTTCAGGCGTAGCCTGTTTGGCCACCATGGCGTCATCTGCACCAAAAGTAGGTGAAGTGTGGACAATCCCGGTACCATCTTCAGTAGTAACAAAGTCTCCCAGAATTACACGGAATGCATTTTCCGGATGCTCATAAGGAAGTGCGTATGGCAACAACTGTTCATACTTTACATTCTCCAGTTCTTTTCCGCGGAAAGATTCACCTATCAAAAATGGAATTTTCTTATCCCCTTCTTTGTAAGCTTGTAAAGCTTCTTCAGAATCCACTTTTTGGAACTTCTTGTCGAATTGTTTTTCAGCAAGTTCTTTAGCAACTACAACTGTAATTGGTTCAAAAGTGTACTGATTATAGGTGCGTACCGTTACATACTCGATCTTTGGTCCAACTGTCAATGCCGTATTTGAAGGCAAGGTCCATGGTGTTGTTGTCCAGGCTATAAAGAAGATCTCTCCTTCAAGCTGTGAAAGGAAATCGGGTAAAGTATCTTTTTGTGCTTTGAACATGGCAGTCACCGTAGTATCTGTCACATCCTGGTAAGTTCCCGGCTGGTTCAGCTCGTGAGAACTAAGTCCCGTTCCCGCCTTCGGTGAGTAGGGTTGAATGGTGTAGCCTTTATAGATAAGACCTTTCTTGTAGATCTGGGAAAGCAGCCACCATACGGTTTCCATGTATTTTGACTTATAGGTGATGTATGGATCATCCATATCCACCCAATATCCCATTTTTTCAGTAAGGTCATTCCACACATCGGTGTAACGCATCACTGCATTCTTACAGGCCTCATTATATTCTTCGACGCTAATTTTCTTCCCAATATCTTCTTTGGTGATCCCCAGCTCCTTCTCTACTCCAAGTTCAATGGGAAGACCATGGGTATCCCAGCCCGCTTTTCGCTTGACCTGGTAACCTTTCTGGGTCTGGTAACGGCAAAAAATATCTTTAATGGCGCGAGCCATCACATGGTGAATTCCCGGAAGCCCGTTTGCAGATGGAGGACCTTCAAAAAAGATAAAGGGCTCCTTTCCATCGCGTGAAGTAACACTCTTCTCAAAAACATCATTTTCCTTCCAAAAATGCAGAATTTCTTCAGCCACTTTTGGCAGGTCAAGTCCTTTATATTCAGGGAACTTTGCGCTCATCATTTTGTTCTTTCAAAATAGTTGCGCGAAAATAACGATTTTTAATAAATCCAAGGGTTTAAAAAGGGAAAACCTGTTCCCTGGCCGATAATTCTCAGCTGTAATTATTTTATTTACTGAAGCTTAGAAACTGTACTGCAGAGCAAGAATAAGATTTCTACCTGCAGCAGCCACCCCTGAAGAATAGGTGCGATAACGTTGATCTGTAATATTTTCAAGGCTTGCAGTGAGCAACCACATTTTGCCTAACTGATACTGAGAGGAAAAATTAATCGTATACCATTCGGGGGCATATGGATTACCATTTTCATCAATGGCATACAGGTAACTTTTATCCCTTTCTGAAGGAGCCAGCTCATCGGCACTTATTTCTCCGTTGTATTCAGCAAAAAGATCAAACCTCAACTTTTCATTTTCCCAAACAAGATGAACATTCCCAAAGAATGGTGGAGCATGTCGTAGTGGAGCTGTAGTGCCGTCATCCTGTTCCTCCTCACCTTCGGTAAGGCTGACCTGAGTGGTGAGTTTAAGATTTTCCGTGAAGAATACCTTTGCCCCGGCCTCAAAACCATATACTCTTGCCCGGGCCGAATTCTGGATCGCCTGCACCCTACTCTGCTCTCCCCGGTAATCTATAAATGTTTCGCCGTTAAGGCTATAATCCCTCCGAACCATGGCGTCTTCCAGCAGGGTATAATATCCTGCCAGGTCCACCTGCACAAGCCTGTCAAAATTGAGCCGAACGCCCAGCTCTGCATTATACGCCTTTTCAGGTTTGAGATCGGGGTTGGGCACCACAACCAGACCCGGCGCTGAGTCGAAGATCTTCCCTACGTCATCAATGTTGGGAGCTCTAAAAGCAGTAGAAAGATTTAGTTGCCATCCTAAAATGTCATTTTGCCGCCAGTTTAATCCGGCACTTCCGGTAAGAGCACCGGTATTGAGGTTGGCATCAGAAAAAGGAAAATCATAGATCTCCTCACTGAACCCCGCATCCAGAATGATGTAATTATATCTCGCCCCGGTTTGCAAAGTAAGGTCCTTTCTCAATTCCCATTGAAGATTTGCATATGAAGCAAGAGATTGCCAGGTAGCACCATCGGGATATCTGGAGGTGCCGGGACTAACTTCAGCTGTGATTATATTCCTCTCGGTTCCTGTAGAGTTGACCAGGTTGTAGACATACTCACCCCCGTAAAAAAGGGTTTTTGTCTTGAATTTCTTTTCAAGATCCAGGTTTAGAGAATAGGCATCGACCTGTTCCCGGGTATGGTAAAGCACCTCTTCTCCATAATCTCTATCATTCCTACTCTCCTCAAAATATTGATAAGCAGCCGTCAATTTCAGCTCATTATAGATCTTGCCATTCCCAACCTTGTTTAGCTGAAAATTCGTTTGCAGCCACTCCTGGGGCCCGTAATACCATTCTGCTGCCCTTAAAACCCCATCCCGCTTACGGTAAAGCCGGTCGTACCGCGGAAAATCTGAAGTTGTAGAATAAATAAGGCCAAGAGAAAAGTCATATTCTTCTGTAGGCTTAAACCTTACCTTTTGGAGAAGATTAAGCTGTTCATATCCCGTAGGCTTCTGCACTTTAGGATCTTCGTTTTCAACCATAAGATCCCTGCCATTTCTCCTTACGGCATAATCCGGTCGCAGGTATTCCTCAGGACCATAGCTTCCCATTCTCAAATCGCCAAAATCTGAATACGAGGCCCCGGTCAAAAAAGCCCACTCCCGGTTCCCATATGCCACATTAAAATGACCCGTCTTCTCTTCGTTTGCAGTTGCATAACGAGTGTAGGCCCTTCCGGAGAAATTCCCTCCCTTTACTACCGAGAACGCCGGACTCAACGTAAAAAAGTTGATGACCCCTCCAATTGCATCACTCCCATATATAATAGAGCCGGGGCCAAGTACTACTTCTGTCCTTTCTACAGAAAGTGGATCTATGGATATCACATTTTGGACGTTCCCACCCCTAAAAATGGCTGTATTCATACGCACCCCATCGACGGTGATCAATAACCTGTTGGTGGAAAATCCTCTTATCATGGGGCTCCCGCCGCCCAACTGACTTTTCTGAACATAGACCTGACCTGTACTCTCGAGTAGATCTGCCGAGGTTTGAGGACTGGAAGTAAGTATATCTTTCTGGTTAATGGTAACAACTTTTTGCGGCACCTGATCTTTACTTTGCCCAAATCGGGAAATTGATACCACCACCTCGCCAAGTTCATTTTGGGTTGGTTTCATATAGATCTTACCTCCCTGCTGCAGGATCTGTTTCCTGGTGGAATGAAATTCAACATGGGAAATATGCCTGAAAAAGATCACTTCTGAAGGTGAAAAAATGGAGAGATCTGCTTCGCCATCAAAACCGGTAAGGAGGTGTTTCGATTTGTCCTTGTTAAAAATAGCCACATTAAAGATGGGCTGCCGCGTCTCCTCATCATATACGGTGATCTCCTGTGCCGAAGAAATATTGAACACAATGATAAAGGCAAGACTTAAAATAAATCGCATCAACTGAAAATTTCGTTCAAAACCATAAGAGATCTCGGTTTATGAAACCCCTGCAGGTGGATCTCGTAATATTTTAAAAGCATTAGCAGGAATCCCGAACGGGTAGCCTGGTTCAATTTTATGGCAGATAGCTCATCAAAGTCTGTGCCCAATAAGCGCTGCAATAGCACCACATTATCATCATTTATGCAATCAGGATTCGTTTCGATTTCCTGAAAGGTTCCATCCACCAGATTAAAGACCGGTGCATCTAGTTGAGAATCATCAGGATAAAAGCCCAGATATCGGGAAAGCTTCAGCAGAAAAAGCAGGTGAAAATTCACTGTCCTTTCATGGGTGTCAAACCATTCCAGACTTACTTCAAGATAGTCATAAAGTGCAGGATTGGCCTCTTCCTCTTTGACCGCATTCCGCAGCACCTCAGCAAGGAACATCACTACGGTGGATTTTACAACATTTGTATGCAGGCTCCGGTAAACCTTTAAAAGTTTAGCCTCCTTCATGTACTCCAGCGTTCCCTTGTCTTTGTGATTAGCCACGATCTCAATCTGTGTGAGCGGCTGAAATAGAGAAGCTTTAATTTTACCCTTTTTCGACTTTAGTACTCCCCGCAGTAAATAGGTTTTAAGACCGCTCTTTTGGGTGAAGCACTTTACGATAAGGTCTGCTTCCCCATACTTAAGAGCACTAAAAACAATTGCTTTGGTATTGATCAACATTGAAAAGGGCTGGTTTTTCTGCTGAAGAAACACCTCCAAAAATTGCATTTTTGAGCAGTAATTCTTCCGAAGCAATAAATGTAAGCGAAAAAATGAAAAAGCCGCAAAAAGCGGCTTTTCCAGATATATTATTCGGCTGAAGTTTACACAACTCCCTGCGCAAGCATTGCATCGGCAACCTTTACGAATCCGGCGATGTTGGCTCCTTTCACGTAGTCAACATATCCATCTTCTTCTTTACCGTACGTCACACACTGGTTGTGAATATCATTCATGATCTGCTTAAGCTTAGCATCCACTTCTTCTGAGGTCCAGTTGAATCTCAAAGAGTTTTGAGACATTTCAAGACCTGAAGTCGCTACTCCACCCGCATTAGATGCTTTCCCGGGAGAGAAAAGGATCTTTGCTTCCTGGAATACTGCAATAGCTTCGGGTGTACAAGGCATGTTAGCGCCTTCACCTACAAGCTTACATCCGTTATTTACAAGTGCTCTTGCATCCTCTTCGTGCAGTTCATTTTGAGTAGCACATGGCAGGGCGATATCGCACTTCACATTCCATGGAGTCTCTCCTTCGAAATATTTAGCATCAGGATATTGATCAAGGTATTCTTTGATCCTGCCTCTCTTCACGTTCTTAATATCCATAATGAAATCAAGCTTACCGGCATCAATTCCGGTCTCATCGTAGATGTATCCTGAAGAATCGGACATGGTTACCACCTTACCACCTAATTGGGTAGCTTTTTCGGCTGCATACTGGGCCACGTTTCCGGAACCTGAAACCACAACGATTTTTCCTTTAATGGAATCTCCTTTGGTCTTCAGCATGTTTTCAGCGAAGTAGACATTTCCGTAACCTGTAGCTTCAGGACGTATTAGAGAACCACCGTAAGAAAGACCTTTCCCGGTAAGTACTCCTGTGAATTCATTGCGAAGTCTTTTGTACTGCCCGTAAAGATAACCTACCTCACGACCTCCAACTCCAATGTCACCCGCAGGTACATCTGTGTTAGCACCGATGTGGCGCTGAAGTTCGGTCATAAAGCTTTGGCAGAATTTCATCACTTCATTATCTGATTTTCCTTTTGGATCAAAATCAGATCCTCCTTTACCACCACCCATTGGCAGGGTAGTAAGGCTGTTCTTAAAAACCTGCTCAAAAGCAAGGAACTTCAAGATCGAAAGGTTAACCGAAGGGTGGAAACGCAATCCACCTTTGTAAGGTCCGATCGCCGAATTCATCTGAATTCTAAATCCGCGGTTCACCTGAACCTCGCCCTGGTCATCGATCCATGGCACCCTGAACATGATCACACGCTCGGGCTCCACCATACGCTCCAGTAACTTTTTATTCTGATACTTTTTATTCTTTTCAATAAATGGAATCACAGTTTCTGCAACCTCATGAACCGCTTGTAAAAACTCAGGTTCATTACTATTTCTTTTGGAAACGCTATCCAGGAATTCTTGTACATTTTTTTCCATGGTTTGGCTAAAATTATAATTAACGAAAACGTTTTCACGAATCGGTGCAAATATACATTATCTTCAAAAATCAGCCTTAAAATATTTGTTATTCCTTTTATAATTAATGAATTTCTGAAAGGCCTATAATTCCAGTATTCTTTAGGATGTTTTTATATATTTGCTAAGACTCGAGATCCACTTATGGCCAACATTCTCAAATCTTTAATGCTGGGGTTCCTGCTTTTTTTCTTCGGAAAAGAAAATGCTACCGCACAGGTTGGAATGGTAGGCCAGGAGATAGGTATAGTAGCCGGTCCCGTAGCCTATTACACAGATTATGGTCTGCGCTATAACATGGAGACCAATGCATCTAACGTTGGTACCGGGGTAGGTCTCGTTTATTACCTCAACTTCGCATATAAGGCAGATTGTAATTGTTATGCCCGTTATACATACTTTAACGATCATTTTAGAATTCGGGCAGAAGTAGACTATCACGAAGGCCGCCTTGATCACTTTGGGGAAATTGCTCAACGGGACAGCGAAAGTGGCCGACTTTTGCGCGGAATGATCGGCCAGGCGAAGGTCTATGAAATTGGGGCTCACCTGGAATATTATCCTCTTAGTATTCGCGACTACACCGCATTTGCCTATCCTATTGCACCATATGTTAGCCTGGGATTCAACTTTGTAGGTTATGATCCCTACACCTACTCCACCCTGGGACCGTTAGAAGATAACCTGTTCCATACCTTTAGGGGTTATGTTGAACAGGAGGCCGGCTCCACCTGGTCTGTAGTAGTGGGAGCAGGTATGAGATACAAACTGAATGTCTTTAGTGATCTGGTAATGAATTTACAATGGAGGTATTATGATACCGATTGGCTGGACGGCCTCGATCACGACAACCCACAGAATAAGTTCAACGACATGATGTTCTGGTTGAATTTTGGATACATCTATTACCTGAATTTCTAATAGACTGTAGGCTTTAGTCGAATGACCATAGAAGTAAACTTAGAAGCCTTTTCAAAAATGCCCTTTTTGAGACCCTAGCCCAAAGCCTGTTTGATATCCTCAATTAGGTCTTCCTCATCTTCAATTCCCACACTTAACCTGATGAGGGAATCCACAATTCCGGTTTTTTCCCTTTCTTCCTTCGGAATAGAGGCGTGAGTCATAGTTGCAGGATGCCCCGCGAGGGATTCTACTCCTCCAAGAGATTCGGCAAGGGTAAACACTTTTAACCTTTCGACGAGTTTTACTGCGCTCTCAAGAGTTCCTTCAGCAGTAGTGAAGGAGATCATTCCGCCGAAACCATTCATTTGCTTTTTGGCAATTTCATGATTAGGATGATCTTCAAATCCCGGCCAGTAGACCCGTCCTACTTTGGGGTGAGCTTTTAAAAAACGAGCAACTACCTCTCCATTCTCGCAGTGTCTTTGCATTCGAAGGTGAAGCGTCTTGATGCCCCGCAACACCAGGAAACTGTCCTGGGGACCACATATAGCACCACTTGATTTTTGAATGAAGTAAAGCCTTTCGGCCAGGTCCTCATCTTTTACTACAAGTCCTCCCATCACCACATCACTGTGACCGCCAAGATACTTGGTCGCACTGTGCATTACAATATCAGCTCCCAGTTCTAGAGGTTGCTGTAAATAGGGTGTGGCAAAAGTATTATCTACAGCCAGTAATAAGTTATGCTTTTTCGCTATCCCAGACATTGCCTCAATATCAATGATATTCATCATTGGATTAGTGGGAGTTTCAACCCAGATGAGCCTGGTATTCTGATTAATATATTTTTCCACCTCTTTTGCGTTCTCCATATTCACAAGATGGAACTTTATCCCAAATTTCTCAAAGATCTTCATGAACAACCTGTAAGAACCACCGTAAAGATCATTAGTGGAAATGATCTCATCTCCCGCTTTGAACAGTTTAAGAACAGCATCAATTGCGGCAAGACCCGAGCCAAAAGCCAGTCCGAAATTTCCGTTCTCTATACTGGCAAGAGACCTTTCCAGGGCAGCACGTGTAGGATTTCCACTTCGTGAGTATTCAAAACCTTTATGGCCTCCGGGAGTAGATTGTTTGTAGGTACTGGTTTGGTATATGGGAGGCATTACAGATCCATAAGCGGGATCTGTATCCTGTTGACCTCCATGAATGGCCCTTGTATTGAACTTCATATTTTAATTTTTCTTTAAGATACAAAAGTAGTATTCACTTTGGGCTTTCTCAAAATAGCCCGTACCTTTCAGATCAGTTTAACACTAGCCAAATATGTCCTTCAAGTTTTCTCGTCTGTTGCTACTCCTGATCATTTTTTCTGGATGCAAAAATGATAAAGAAGAGGAAAAGATCTCTGCATCACTTCGATTTGAAAAAGAAAGCCTTGTAAAAAAAGCAGGCGAAAATTGCGATACTGCAGAATATGATTGTTCCATCATTGCTCTTGACGTGGTGAGAGCAACAGGGGCCGAAGGCGTGGCTAAGAAGATCAACCGGAACCTCGACGAACATATCATCAAACTCATTTCAAGTGAGCAAGATCCACAGATCCAAAGTCTCGATTCCCTTGCCGAAAAGTTCCTGACCGACTACCGCGAAGCTGCCGAAAATTTTTCTGAGGAACCTCCCTGGGAAGCTTATGTGAATGAACGAATAAGTTTCCAGAGCGACAGCATCATTAGCGTAAATATTACCACAGAGATCTTCAGCGGAGGAGCTCATGGCTATAAGACCCTTACCCTCCTCAATTTCGATCCCAAAACAGGAAGAATTCTTTCCAAAAATGACATTTTTAAAGAGGATTTTACTGCCTTTGTTGAGCAAAAATTCAGGCAGCAACAGGGAATACCCGAAGATGCGAATATCAACAGCACAGGCTTCTGGTTCGAGAATGAAACCTTCAGTTTACCCGAGAACATAGGTTTTTCTAACGATAAAGTTATTCTCGTCTATAACTCATATGAAATTGCTCCCTATGCAGCCGGGGATATTGTTATGGAAATTCCGCTGGAGGAAGTGCGGCCTTTCATTAGGATTGAATAATTTTACCGCATGAAGAAGATCTACTACTTATCAACCTGTGATACCTGCAAAAGGATCCTGAAGGAACTCGACCCTCCGGCTTCTTTTGAATTGCAGGATATTAAAGAAGACCCGCTTACCCGCGATCAATTAGAGGAACTTAAACATCGATCGGCCACGTATGAAGCGCTCTTCAGTAAAAGGGCCAGACTTTATAAGGAGCGGGATCTCAAGAACAAACAACTTTCTGAAGAAGACTACAAAAATCTCCTTTTAGAACATTATACATTCCTGAAGCGTCCTGTAATAGTGGATGACCAGAAGATCTTCATTGGTAACTCGAAGAAGGAGGTTGCCGCCGCAAAAGCTTCCATTAGTGGATAAGAGGTTGCTGGCGATCCTTGCGGCCATTGGAGCAGGAACCATTTACGGCATCAACCACACAGTTGCCAAAGGCCTGATGCCGGTGTACATTCAGCCTTTTGGTTTTATATTGCTAAGAGTAGGTGGCGCCGCCATTCTTTTCTGGCTAATAAGCTTTCTAGGACCTAAAGAGAAAATAGCAACCAGTGACTGGCCGCGGCTGTTAGGTTGTTCTGTGCTGGGAATGTGTATCAACATGTTGTTTTTCTTTAAGGGCCTTAGCCTTACCACCCCTATTAACAGCTCGGTCATCACCACGATCACTCCCATTATAGTTCTGGTTCTGGCTGCCATTCTTATCAAGGAAAGGGTCACATTTCTCAAGATCCTGGGAATAATCACAGGTTTGGCGGGAGCTTTGGGGCTAATAGTTTTCAGTAGTAGTCAGGTCACAAATGCACCTAATATACCGCTGGGAAATCTCTTAGTCCTGGTTAATGCAACTTCTTACGGACTATACCTCATCCTGGTGAAGCCCCTTACCTCAAAATACCACCCTTTTACGCTCATGAAATGGCTATTTGGAATGGCAGTAATAATAAATTTCCCTTTTACCATAGGAGAATTCACAGAAGTTGAATGGACCAACCTTCCTACTGAAGCTATTCTGGGAATGAGCTTTGTGGTTTTTGGAACTACCTTCCTTACCTATCTGCTGAATGTTTATGCCCTTAAACAGCTTAGCCCTTCAACTATTAGTGCTTTCGTCTATTTACAACCTCTTATTGCCATCATCTACGCTGTTTCTACAGGTGCCGATACACTAAACTTACTGAAGATCACCGCTGCCCTACTTGTATTTGCGGGAGTTTATATGGTGACCAGAAAACCTAAGCCTGCAGCATAGCAGGATCAATGTCTTTAGGCTTTTTCCCATATCTCCTGGTGTCCTCTTTGGTAAGGACCTTGAAATCTTCGGTATGGTCCAGGTGATCAAGTTTATCGAATAGATCTTTGGGCAAACCGGTAAGTTTTCGCTCCTTTAGATCTATCCACCCGCCCATCATTTCACAGCTGGCAAAATTTCGTCCTTTGTGATCGTAGAAGTCATGAACGAATTCAAAGTACATTCCGTCTTCAGAAAGACCTTTTAGCTTGAGGGTAACTGTAACCGGTTTGCCCGCAAAAACTTCTTTAAAATACGAGATATGCTCATAAAAGACCACAGGTCCCAGGTTGTGCTGAGCCATTTCCTTATGTCCAAAGCCGTTCTCCATTAAGAAACCCATACGGGTATGACTCATAAAATTTATATAGGCTGTGTTGGCCAAATGCCTGTTTGCATCAATATCACTCCACCTTATCTCAAAATTCTTCTTGTACATATTCGAAATTTTGAGATAAAATTACAAATTTATATTATGCATGCATAAGGAATATTTCTTTCATTTACGGCTCAATCTGTTCTGAGCTATGCCCTTAGTAAAAAGTACGTACGACCCCCCGGTGATCTTCCGGAATTACCACATCTCCACAGTCTACTCTGCTGTTATACGGCGGGCGCCGGTGACACAGCAGCGGGAGAGAATGGAATTACTGGATGGGGATTTCCTGGATCTCGATTGGAGTTTTTCTCCGAAAGGTTCAGAGAAGGTCCTCGTGGTGATCCATGGCCTGGAAGGCAGTGCAAAACGACCTTATGTCACCGGCCTGGCTAATTACTTTACACAGCATGGCTGGGATGTCGCCGCAGTTAACCTTCGGGGCTGCAGCGGGGAACTTAACCGTCGTTTCAGGTCCTACCACGCCGGTGCTACAGACGATCTACAGGAGGTGGTAGAGCATATCCTCCATAAAGATAAATACAGAACCATGGCGTTCAATGGCTTTAGTCTTGGCGCAAATCTAATGCTGAAGTACCTGGGAGAGGAAAGAGAAATCCCTGAGCAGATCAAGACGGCAGTGATGGTCTCCGTCCCTTGTGATCTTCATGGCAGCCTGAAACAATTGCAGAAAAAAGAGAATTTCCTCTATGCGAAACGCTTTCTTTACAAACTACGTGACCACCTCCATCTAAGGGCAGAGAATTTTCCCAATCAACTCACTAAAGAGGAGATCGAGGCCTGCGACAGTTTACTGGATATAGACAATTTGTACACCAGCAGGGCACATGATTTTGAAGATGCACTGGATTATTATAACAAGAACAGTTCCCGGCAGTTCCTGGAAAATATAAAGATCCCTACCCTACTCATTAATGCGAAGAATGACGGCTTCCTTTCTCCCGGCTGTTATCCTGTAGAGTCAGCCGAAAAAAATGAAAATCTCTACCTCGAAACTCCTGAATACGGAGGGCATGTAGGTTTTATACAGAACAAGCGTATCACCTACAATGAAGAGAGAGCCCTGGAATTTATAGAGTCCCAACTGCACAGCTTCCAAAAAAGCTAAAAACAGGTTAAAAAATTGTGCTGCTGCTGAAGAGGAAAGTGAAAAAACTAATTTAGTAGAAAAACCAACATGAGTGTTGAACCCGAGAAGGATCATGTGGCAAAGCTGCGTTCCGCAGGCTTTTTTACAAAAGGTCTTGTTTATATCCTGGTGGGAGTGCTTACCTTCATGGCTGCATTCGGCCTGGGAGGGGATGTGACAAGTACTGGAGGGGTTGTAAGATTTCTCCTGGGGTTGCCCCTGGGAAAAGTCCTGGTGGGAATAGTTGCATTGGGATTATTGGCTTACACCCTATGGCGTCTGGTACAGGTATGGCTTAGGCCAAAAAAAGGGGGAGGCAAAAAACCCAACGACTGGAAAGGTGTTTTGACGAGAATAAGATATTTCTATTCGGCTGTCTTTTATGCTCTTATTGCGTATTCTTTTGCAAAACCACTAATTGAAGATCTTACAGGTAAGACTTCGGGTTCTCCGGGAGGTGAAGGTCAACAGGAAAAAGCAGCGCTGGGGGAGATCCTTAGCCATGACTATGGTACTGCCTTGATCTGGATCCTTGCCCTTATTGTTGCAGCCCAGGCTATTATGCAGTTCCGCCTGGCTTATTCAGCAAAATTCATGAAAAAGATCGATAAGTATCCCGATATCAAACATGAATATGAGACTATAAGGAAGCTGGGCAGGTTTGGCTATTTCGCGAGAGGAGTTGTTTTCGGGATCATTTCTTTCTTCCTTATCAAGGTGATCCTGCTACACAATGCATCGGTGTATAAAGGAACAGAAGGTGCCCTGCAATATCTACTCAGTTTCTCCTACGGTTCTTTCTTGCTGGGCGCTACAGCAGCAGGTCTCATTGGCTATGGAATTTTCAACATGATGGTGGCCCGTCACGCCCAGCTCACCACCATACAGTAAGCTAAAAAACCCACCGCTTCTTTGCACTGGTATAGAAATCTGTATCTTTGTGCATCATTAAAATCACCCTATGATTCAGTCCATGACCGGCTTTGGAAAAAGCGTTTTACAGCTTCCGTCCAAAAAGATCACCGTAGAGATCAAATCCCTTAACAGCAAAAATCTAGATCTAAATGCACGTATTCCATCCCAGTACCGGGAGAAGGAACTGCAACTTCGCAATAAGATCTCCCGTGGACTTACCCGCGGAAAAGTGGATTTTTCGGTCTATGTCGAAGTGACGGGAGAAGAAACCACCTCGGCTGTCAATACCGCGGCTGTGAAAAAGTACATGGCTCAACTGCGCGAGATCTACCCGGCCAGCGATGTGGACCTGCTTCAAATGGCGGTTCGCATGCCCGATTCCTTCAAAACGGAAAGGGAAGAGATCAATGAGGACGAATTTAAAGCAATTGAAGAAGCTGTGGATGAGGCCCTGAGAGAGATCAATGATTTTCGTTCAACCGAAGGCAAAGCTCTGGAAGAAGAACTAAAGCAAAGAGCCGAAAATATCCAGGAGTTACTAAAACAGGTAATAGCCATGGATCCTGAACGAATTGCAGGAGTTAGGGAACGTCTTCAAAAAGGAGTGGCCGAACTTAAAGAAAATGTAGATCAAAACCGCTTCGAGCAGGAATTGATCTTCTACATTGAGAAATTTGATATTACTGAAGAAAAAGTAAGATTGGAGAATCATATGGATTACTTCCTCAAGACCTTAAATTCTTCAGATTCCAACGGGAAGAAACTCGCATTTATTTCACAGGAAATGGGCAGGGAGATCAATACCATTGGCAGCAAATCCAACTATGCTCCCATGCAGCAACTTGTGGTGCAAATGAAGGATGAATTAGAAAAGATCAAAGAACAACTTTTAAACGTACTGTAATGGCCGACGGAAAATTAATTGTCTTTTCGGCACCATCGGGATCGGGAAAAACTACCATTGTAAAATACCTGCTGGCCCAGGAGGAGCTTAACCTGGAATTCTCAATCTCGGCCACCTCGCGCGAACCAAGAGGTACTGAAGTCAATGGTAAGGATTATTATTTTCTAAGTCTTAGGGAATTCAAGGATAAGATCAAAAATGACGAATTTCTCGAATGGGAGGAAGTTTACCGGGACAATTTCTACGGAACATTAAAAGCCGAGGTTGAGCGCATCTGGTCACATGGAAAAAATGTAATTTTTGACATCGATGTGGTGGGCGGTCTCGACATTAAGAACATTTATCCTGAAAAAACCCTGGCTGTGTTTGTAAAACCACCAAGTATAGAGGAATTGAAGATACGGTTGAAGAAGCGGGAAACAGAGTCTATGGATAAGATCAACATGAGAGTCGCCAAAGCCTCTATTGAACTCGCTACAGCACCTCAATTTGATCATATTATCGTTAATAATGACCTGAATACAGCTCTTGAAGAAGCCTATACCCTGGTTTCAGATTTTGTTGGTGCGACTAAAGTTTCCAAAAAGTGAAAAAAAGAATAGGACTTTTTTTTGGCACTTTTAATCCTATACACGTAGGGCATCTTATCCTGGCCAACCACTTATTGCAGTATTCAAACCTGACTGAGGTTTGGATGGTAGTCACTCCCCATAATCCATTCAAGAAAAAGAGCAGCCTGCTCAATGATCATCACCGGTTTGAAATGGTGTGGCAACTGTGCGAGGAATATCCGAATATAAAACCCAGCGATATAGAATTTAACCTTCCGCAGCCTAACTATACCGTGAATACACTTGCCAGGCTGGAAGAGAAATATCCCGAATACGAGTTCGTACTTATCATGGGAGAGGATAACCTCAAAAGTTTTCCAAAATGGAAAAATTATGAAGTGATCCTCGAAAGGCATGATGTGCTGGTCTACCCAAGATATTCGGAAGGGGAAAACCATCCCGACCTACTCGATCATCCAAGGATCACCCTCACCGATGCACCAAGGGTCGAGATCTCTTCCACTTTCATTCGAAAAGCCATTAAAGAAGGAAAGGACGTACGGCCGTTGCTACCTCCCAAGGTTTGGAAGTATATTGACCAAATGAATTTTTACCGCTAAAAAAATTGCCCCCGGAGTTTGGATCCGAGGGCAATTCTTCACTAACTAACCAACCAAAAAAGATTAAACTCTTCTAATAAATAATCTTTCTACTTCTATAACGCAGATTTGTTCTTCTTCGTACACAGATTTTAACCTGTTATATGTTAAAGTTTTAGAGATTCCGGAAACCTTTTAAAGTTTTCTTTGCTACAGCTATTCTTCGCAACCTTTTAATTTTCCTTATTTTTGGAGGCAGAATCAAAAACTATATGGAGAGATCGCCGAAATTCGCCGTAATTGGTGGAGGGAGCTGGGCTACAGCTAATGTAAAGATGCTTTGTGAGAACCTGGATGAAGTGACATGGTACATGCGCAGCGTATATGCCATAGAACACATTAAAAAGCAGGAGCATAATCCCAACTACCTGAGTTCGGTGGAATTTGATATCACTCAGTTGCATCTCACCAACGACATCAATGAGGCAGTAAGACGTGCAGATTATCTCATTTTTGCCATCCCATCGGCCTTTCTTAAGCGTGAATTGGATAATCTTACCGAATCCCTCGAAGGCAAAGTGATTTTTTCAGCTATTAAAGGTATAGTTCCTGAAACCAGTTTGATCGTAGGAGAACATTTTCATAAAACCTATAATATCCCTTACGAAAACATTGGAGTCATCACCGGGCCCTGTCACGCGGAGGAAGTAGCCCTGGAGCGTCTTTCCTATCTTACCATCGCATGTTCTGATGAAGAAAAAGCCAGGTTCATGGCAAAATATCTTAGTAGTGATTACATCAACTGCAAAACGAGTGATGACATTGTGGGAACAGAATATGCTGCCATGCTTAAGAACATTTATGCTATTGCAGCAGGTATAGCCCATGGCCTCGGCTATGGGGATAATTTCCAAAGTGTGTTGATGAGCAACGCCATAAGAGAAATGAAAAAATTTATTAAGAAGGTCCACAAGATGAAGCGGAACATCAATGATTCTGCTTACCTGGGTGACCTTTTGGTGACAGGTTACTCGATCTTTAGCCGTAACAGGATGTTTGGGAACATGATCGGGAAAGGCTATACAGTAAAAAGTGCCCAAATGGAAATGAGCATGGTAGCCGAAGGATATTATGCGACTGACAGTGCATACAAGATCGTACAGGAAACCGGCGCAAAAACCCCAATTATCAATGCTGTTTACGGAATTCTCTACCAGGGAAAGGAACCTAAAAAGGTATTCAAGAAGTTAGCGGAGAAGTTGGA
>CAYLZB010000003.1:18192-46259 GCA_964388165.1 uncultured Flavobacteriaceae bacterium
AGCTCCTGAAGTGCATTCTCGTTGATGCTGTTCTTCCGGAATACGAATTTCTTATGGAACATCTTTCCTTCAGCAAAAAAGGAGACAGAGAATTCATTGTTAAGCGAAAGGACATCATCCTGTAGGAATTCTACTTTTGCATAGGATTGCGATGGTAATTCAGAAATGCTGTGCCTCATAGTAGAAGTCTCTTTCTCGCCATCATAACCACGCGTCACGATAAGGACACCTTCCAGAGCTTCCTGCCGGTCATTAATGATATATGCATTCCAGTCAAGGCTTTGGTACTCTTCATGCTTTTCACGCACAGCAGCAACATAAACATTTTTAACGTCAGGAATTTCAATATCTTTTTTCACAGCTAATCAAATCGGCTTTTTACTTTTTGCCATAACCACCAGATGATGCCCAAGGCTACCAGAAAAAGCACGGCACCCACGGCAAGTTCGATGATCTCGACGATGATCATTACAATGATCACGGCCAGAAGGATAAGACCAATAATAACTACTCCTAAAGTTTTCATATAGATGATTTAAACTGTTCCAGGAACCTCATGTCGTTCTCATAGAACATGCGGATATCACCAATTTGGTAAAGCAGCATTGCAATTCTTTCTATCCCCATACCAAAGGCGAATCCTGAATATTCTGCAGGATCTATGTTACAGTTGCGAAGCACATTTGGATCTACCATCCCGCACCCCATGATCTCCAGCCAGCCTGTACCTTTAGTGATACGGTAGTCGGTCTCGGTCTCCAGGCCCCAGTAGATATCAACTTCTGCACTCGGTTCTGTAAAAGGAAAATAAGATGGTCTTAACCTTATCTTGGATTTCCCGAACAACTGCTTAGTAAAGTACAACAAAGTTTGCTTCAAGTCTGCAAACGAAACGTTTTTATCTACATATAAACCTTCTACCTGATGGAAGATACAGTGCGAACGGGCCGAAATTGCCTCATTCCTGAAAACCCTCCCGGGAGAGATGGTTCTAATTGGCGGTTTGTTGTTTTCCATATACCGCACCTGTACAGAGGAAGTATGAGTTCGCAACAGCACATCGGGATTCGTCTGTATAAAGAAAGTATCCTGCATATCCCTTGCCGGGTGATATTCGGGAAGGTTAAGCGCCGTAAAGTTGTGCCAGTCATCTTCCATTTCGGGTCCTTCAGAAACATTGAAGCCAATGTTTGCAAAGATCTCGATGATCTGGTTCTTTACTATGGAAATTGGATGACGGGCCCCAATTTCAACAGGCTCGCCCGGACGGGTAAGGTCTCCGTAGATCCCTTTTTCTTCTTCCTTGCTCTCAAGTTCCTCCTTAAGCTGCTGCACCTTATTGTTTGCAGCATCCTTAAGCTCATTCACCGCCTGCCCAAAGGCCTTTTTCTCTTCATTAGGCACCGCTTTGAATTCAGCAAAATACTGGTTCAAAATACCTTTTTTGCCAAGGTACTTAATGCGGAAATTTTCTACTTCTTCTTTCGTTTTGGCTTGAAAAGCCTCAATTTCAGAGATATGCTCCTTTATGGTTTCTGTCATGGTCCCTATTCTTTAGGAAGCGCAAATTTAGGAAAATAATGCGGCACTGGCCACAGGCGATCCCTCTAAAACTACACTCCCAAAAATGCTATTTTATATAATCTTTTTCCAGGAAATACTGTACAATGGCTTCTTTCATAAGCACCTGTTGCTCGCCTGCCCTTAACTGCGGCAATGCCTCCACCACTTTGTAGTGCGGCCAGCCTTCATCATCAAAATATTCGAATTCGTAGTAGCCATACGGCTCGAGAAGTCGGCATATCGCGATATGCATGAGGTCCAGCTTATGGTCCTTTTTAAATTTTCGGTGCACCTGCCCCAGCTCCTGAAGGCCAATAAGGTATATGATAGCATCGAGCTCCAGCTTTTCCCCATCGGCAAATTGCTGTGACAGCTTCTGTTCCACCTCGGCCCAACGTAATTTTAATTGTTCATCTCTAGACATTTTGCAAAGATAATTACTAAGAACGGGAAATTACTATCTTTGAGAACATGAATATCCTCGATCTGCTCCTCACGATCTTCATCCTTACCGGCCTTGTAAGAGGTCTTTTTAAGGGCTTTTTTGTTGAACTGGCCGGTCTGCTTTCCCTCCTTGGAGGAATTTACGCAGCTATACATTTTTCCGGCGCTACCTATGTTTTTCTGAATAGTTTTCTTGACTGGAGTGACAAGCTGCTTTCCCTCGTTTCATTTGCACTGACATTTTTTATTGTAGCCTTGCTTATTTCTCTTGCCGGAAGCTTTCTCACTAAAATGGTGCACATGGTAGCACTGGGAATTATAAACAGACTTGCAGGTGGAGCTTTAGGGGTGCTAAAAATGGCATTTTTGGCAAGTATCTTTATTATGTTCATAGAGCGGTTCGACGTTTTTACCGCAGAAGAATCCACTAAAGAAGAATCCATACTTTATGGGCCGGTGAGAGCAATAGCCCCGGCTATTTTACCCACTATCATTGAAGAAATAAAAGAAGGGGATCTCTTCGAAACTTCCCCGGAAGCTGAAGAAACTTCTGAAGAACTTAGATAAACTCAAAAATTATAAAAAGAAAAGATCCGGCAGGAATCATTGATTCCACACCGGATCTGTTTTAAATCTTCAGCACTTAAGCCGGAAGAATTCGCTTCTTATACCAGGCTTACTTTTCCGGTGGAAATGGAATACACTCCACCTACTATCTTGATCTCACCTTTTTCTTCCATTTCTTTCAGGATCGGGCTTTTTTCTCTGATCCTCTTCATGGTAAGCTTTACGTTGTTCTCTACAACATCGGCTACAAAAGAGTCGTTTTTAGAGCTTCTTTCTCCATCTGTTTCTGTTGCTTTTACAGCAGGTTTTATGTTCCCGAGTAAATGAGTGATGTTTCCGAGCTCCACATCGTCACAGGCTGCTTTAACTGCTCCACAAGCCTCATGACCTAGCACAAAAACAAGCTTACTCCCTGCTACTTTACAGGAGTATTCCATACTTCCAAGGATATCGGTGTTTTCGAAGTTCCCTGCAACGCGAGCGACAAAGATATCTCCCACTCCCTGGTCAAATACTATCTCTACCGGCACTCTGGAATCAATACAGCTCAATACGACCGCCTGAGGCCATTGTCCGCCACTGGTTTGATCGATCTGGCTCGAGTAATCCCTTTGATGCATATTTTTTCCGGTGAATCTCTCGTTCCCGGCCATTAAGTCATTTAAAACTTTTTCTGGAGTTAAACTGTCTTGTTTCTCTTTATTTATAATGTCTTTGATCATGATGTTTTTTTTAAATTCTACAATCGTTGTATAAAAATTTCTCGAAATTTTGCTTTAAGCTGATTTTGGTTTTAGGAAAAACTGCTGATAGCTCTCCGGATTTTCAACCGTACCTCTCTCAGAAATGATCTTTATATTAATATTTCTTTCCGCCGCCTTGATCTTAAAATCATCCAGAATTTCTATGATATCACTATCGAGGTAATGAGTTTTACTCACATCCATGATAAGATATGAATTTTCTTCCAACCTGTTCAATTCTTTAATAATAGCTCCTTTATTTATAAAGGTAACTTCCTCCGCCAGTGTCATTTTTACAGTTTTACTTCCGTTCTCCACGTCCTCCTTGTGAAGGAAGTAAGAATTCTGGTAACTTTTGATAAGGATCACACAAATTCCAACCAGCAATCCCAGGGTAATTCCCACTAGAAGGTCTCCAAAGATGATCCCAGCCACAGTTACAATGAATGGCACAGATTGTTTCCAACCGGCATTATACATCTGCACAAAAAGCTTTGGTTTTGCCAGTTTATAACCTACAAGGAACAGCACAGCGGCAAGTACAGATAATGGTATAAAGTTTAGAACCGTTGGAATAATGATCACGGAGATCAACAGTAAAAATCCGTGAATTATAGCAGAAAGCTTGGTTTGTCCTCCAGATTGGATATTCGCTGAACTTCTAACGATCACCTGCGTAATAGGTAAACCTCCAATGAATCCCGAAATAAGATTTCCGGTTCCCTGCGCAAATAACTCCCGGTTGGTAGGCGTAGTTCTTCTATGAGGATCCAGTTTATCTGTCGCTTCCACACATAATAAGGTCTCCAGACTGGCCACAAGTGCAATGGTAAAAGCTGTGACCCAGATCTCCATATTACCTATCATTTTAAAAGAGGGAAAGGTGAACTGCCCAATAAAAGAGTCAAAACTATCGGGTACCGGGACATTTACCAGGAATTTTTCATTGATGGCAAACATTTCTGAATCTTTGGTGAGGAGATAAAAGATGATCCCTACTACCACAGCTACAAGAGGTCCCTGGATCAACCTGAAGATCTTGCTCTTTTTTGTGAGCACAGAGTCCCACAGAACCAGTATTCCCATACCTATTACGGCAATTAGGGTGGCGCCCGGGCTTATGTTGCTAAAGGCATTTGAAAATCCGTTCCAGGAATATATATCCCCCAGGTTCCCGTCAAATCCAAAGAAGTGCGGGATCTGTTTTATGATGATAATGATCCCAATTCCCGTTAACATCCCTTTGATCACGGATGACGGAAAATAGTAACCAATAATTCCGGCTTTGAGAACTCCAAATAAAATTTGAATAGCTCCTGCAAGAACCACGGCTAACAGGAAGTCCTGGTAACTACCTAAAGTGGCTATAGAGGCAAGAACGATTGCTGCCAATCCAGCAGCGGGTCCGCTTACTCCCACATTAGAACCACTCATTGCTCCCACTACTATTCCTCCGACAATTCCGGCAATTAGACCTGAAAATAATGGAGCGCCACTGGCCAGGGCGATCCCGAGACATAAAGGTAGAGCGACAAAAAATACAACAATACTGGCCGGCAAATCACTTTTGAGGTGCTTGAACATAAATATAAATACGTTTACTGACAGGGATTAGATTTAATTCCTGCCTTAGATTACTAAAAACTAAAAGAGAATGATCGATCCGGCAGAATGAGGAATAGAAATAGTCTTCCCTTCCGGCTACAGATATGCAGCCACAAAAAAGCGGATCGAAAAACGGAAATATCTAAATGTTCTTGGGAGGGGGAGAAATTACCTCCAGATAGACCTGGTGATAGTTTTGTTTGTACGAATACCTTTCCTGTTGGTGAGTTTTGAGATATTCGATACTTGCATGATTTGAATAGATCTCTTCTACCAAAGATTCAAAAGAAACAGTATTCTTTGAAGAGTTCTCTTCCTCGTTTGCCGTAAAAGCAAAGGATACATCCACAGAATCATCTATAAGTGAAACAATAGTGGGTCCTGCAACAAAACTCAGGAAGATAAAGGATAATATGTAAGCGACCTTTTTCAAGGTGGCAAAAATAGCATTTTTAATGGACACGCCAAATTCCCAACCCCTTTAAAAGCGGCTTAAACCCTTAAATGACGCGGATTTTCTATTCTTTTTCACTATTACAGATAGGCAAAATTGATGAAGACATCTGGAATTGCAAATCCGATCAGAAAAGAAGTTATAATCGCCTTACCTCATTTTCATCCAACCATCCCCGACTCCCATTAGGAAGTTCTATTTCGATCCAGCCCTGGAAGTCTTCAGTGACTTTCACTTTCGCCCCTTCATGAAGTATAAAAGCTTCTTCCGAAGCAGGTGAAGGTTCTGTTTTGACCTCAACTTCTTCAGAAAAAACAATAGCGTAGTTGTTGTCCTCTTGGAGATCTTGTTTGGCAAACCCTATCACTGCAGATGCAATTGCAAGTATGAGGAAAAACATTCCGCTTATAAAAAGAAGTCTCTTTACGATTGTTTTACTGCTAAAATAATACCCAAGGAATAAGACAACGAACACAAGCATACAGAATACTGCAACCCAGCCCCATCCCGAAGCAGAGAAGGCTGCTGTAGAGGTGTCAAAAATGCCTCTAAAGCCTTTACTTTCTTCCTGCCCCAAGGCATCTATGGTCATATTCCGGGCAAAATCCAGATTATTTTGTACGTCCTCATCTCCCGGAGAAAGCTGCAGCGCCTTTTCGTAATGAAAAATACTGGGTGCAATTCGGTTTAGTTTATAATATGAATTTCCCAGGTTGAAGTGTACTGCAGTCGAGGTCTCTCCATTGGCAATGATCTGCTCATACTTTTCTATGGCTCCCCGGTAGTCGCCCTTAGCATAGGCCTTATTAGCAGCCTCAAAAAGTTGAGAATTCTGTGCCGTTGCGGTAAAGCTGAAGAGAACAGCCAGTAAAAAGATCAGCTTTTTCATACCTGTTTATCAATTTCAGAAATTACACGTACTGCTTTGTCATAATCCTGTTGCATCGCAACATTTGAAGCCGGAGTATAGCGGGCAAATTCGCAGCTCTTAAGTAGTTCAATAAAATCAGTCACAGTTGTTGCATCCACTCCGCGGCTTTCGAGTAACTCCTTTATCCTCTCTTTGCTCATTTCACTCGTTTGAATGTGAAGTTTTGCCTTGAGATAGTTATGAAGGGCCCTCTCTAACGAGTCATAGAATTTCACCTGATCTCCCAGATTCCTTTTAGCTTCTGAAAGATATTTACGGGCAAGTTTATCTGCTTTTCTAATTCTGTTCCCACGCACATCTCCTGCTATTGCTTTTCTACGCTTGCCGAATACAATGGCTAACGGAATGAACAACAGGGGAGTCAAAAACAGACTCCAGAATAAAGTGGAACCAATAAAGGAAGTCTCTCCTATAGCCTGCAACGAGGTACTGAGTTTAATATACCTGAATTGATTTGCAGCTGCCGGCACCTGTTGCGCAACGGCTCCTCCTGTACTTCCGGGGGTGGTTCTACTTCCGGCAGGCGCTGCATCAACATCCAGCAGGATCTCTTCTGAAGTCAGTGTTTTGTAAGACTGTGAATTGAGATCAAAGTAGCTGAAGCTTACCGGCGGGATAGGCACCTTCCCTTTTGTCTGTGGCACAAGGGTGTACTGGTTCGCAATACTTCCCTGCATTCCATTAATGGTTGTAGATACGTTTTCTCTGTACTCGGGCTCGTACTTTTCCATTGAAGCCGGCACTGTTAAAGGCGGAAGATCGAACAATTTCAGGTTTCCCTGCCCGCTCACCTTCACAGTAGCCTGTAGAGATTCAGTGGCTCGTAGTTCTTTCTTATCTGAAGTTACCTCAAGATCAAGATTTTTTCCTACCGCTCCCGTAAAATCTGCAGGACGTCCTTCCTCCGGTAAAGGCTTAACATCTATCACGCGATTTCCGGCAGCAACTACTTTATCAACTGTCTCGTAGAACCTGTTCCCGAAGATATCCCTTCGATTTCCCGGAACCTCAACAGAAATATTCAAGGTAAGTGGTTCGATATTGAGCTTTCCGGTCTTCTGCGGATAAAGCACAGTTTTTCTAAGCACTACAAACCGATAAGGCTCTCCTTTATAAGTACCATTCTCAACTTCAAGTCTCCTAATGTCGATATTCTGGCTCCAGAAGTCACTGAACTTTGGATTATCCAGCTGTCTCCAGTCGCTCACATTGATACGCGGACTCACATACAGCTTGTACACAACTGTTATGGCTTCATTAAGGTAAGGATTGGTGTTGGAGATCTCCGCCACCAAATGAATGTTCTCTGAAGCTATGTATTCCGAATTTTCCCCGTCTGTAGGTTGATCTACAGCAGCCGTCACTTCCACCTGTACCGGAGTGGTTTTATAGATATTACCATCAATAGTGATCTCTGCCTGGCCTATTGTGAATTTGCCACGACCTTTTGGAGCAAGAAAATAGCTGTAGGTCTTTGAATAACTCCTTTTTCCATTGATCCAGCTATTGCTTACCGCCTGGTTGGGTCCACCTACCACTGTAAAGCTTGAGAATTCCGGCGGGTTGAAATTATCACCGTCCTCATTCATAACGAAGTCCACCCTAAGGCGTTCATTTACCCCGAGCTTATTCTTACTCACTTTAGCCTCAAACTGCACCTGACTAGTAGCAAGGCCTGAGACCAATAACATCACTAAAAGTAACAGTTTCTGCTTCATCTTTTATTACCAGTCTTTTTCTGTTTGCACAGGAACTCCTTTGGCTTTCTTTGCATTTATCCTTTCCTGTACCTTCTTTTCCTCATTACCCATAGCCTCCAGGAGGTTTTTTACCTGTTGTGGAGAAAGTTGTCCGGGTCTTTGTTGAGGCTGTTTAGGTTCTTCACCCTCTTTAGGCTGTTCCTGTTTTTTCTGCTCTTTATCATCGGGCTGGCCGGCGTTATCTTTCTTTTGATCGCCTTCCTTCTTTTCATCTTCTTTTTGGTCTCCGCCTTCTTTATTGTCCGGTTTTCCGTCTTTATTCTGGTCTTTCTCCCCTTCTCCGTCCTGTTGATCCTGCTGGTCCTGCTGCTTTTGTTGATCCTGTTGATCCTTTTCCTTACTGTCGCCTCCGCCACCCTGTTTTTGCTCTTCCTCCAGCATCTTTTTTGCAAGGGCAAGATTATAACGGGTTTCATCGTCTTTAGGATTATTTCGCAGAGACTGCTTATAGGCTTCAACAGCCTCACTGTATTTTTTTTGCTTCATGTAAGCATTTCCCTGATTGTGAAAAGCATCGTGTTTTAAGGGCTTCTCTTCGGCCGTAGATGCAGCTCCACGATGACGCTCAAGTGCCTGGCTCGTGATATCTTTATTGTAGTAAAGATTTCCCAGATTGTACTTGGCTTCAGCATTAGCCGGATCTTTTGCTATAGCCTTGCGGTAGTAAGCTTCGGCTGTAGCCGGATCATTATCGGCCAGGGCAGCTTCTGCCTCCTGCATATATTTCTTTGCTACTTTACTTGCAACTTCAGGGTTTTCCTGCGAAGAAGCAACAAAGGAGAATGCCAAAAAGAGTCCCAAAAAGGTCATTTTTGACAGGTAATATTTCATCATCCTTTTCATCATCAGCTTCTTTTTTCGTTGAACAAATTTAACCTTTTTAACCAGGAAGTTTGTCGCTCAAGTAACAGAATATCAAGCAACAAGAAAAACAGTCCTAACGCCAAAAACCACTGGAACTGGCTTTTATATTCTGCAATTTGTTGCGATTCAAATTCTTTTTTGTCCATATCCTGAAGGATCTCTGTCACTTCTTCCACTACCTGGGCGGTATTTCTTCCATCAATATAACTTCCATTTGCTTCGGAAGCTATTTTCTTCAGGGTTTCTTCATTAAGCCGGGTTATTACCGTTTCTCCCTGGTTATCCTTTTTATAATTCTGAATTACTCCATTCCTTTTAATGGGGATTGGACCTCCTTTTGGGGTACCTACCCCTATTGTGACGATCCTGATCCCTTCACGGGCAGCTTCTGCAGCAATATCCTCGATGTTGCCTTCATGGTCTTCCCCGTCACTAATAAGGAACAACACCCTGTTGGTCTGTTCATCATCATTAAAATAAGTAGTGGCCAACTCAATTGCTTCCTTAATTGCAGTTCCCTGCGAAGAAAGCATATCGGTATTCATGTTCTGCAGGAACATTTTTGCAGCTGCATAATCTGTTGTTATTGGCAACTGCGGAAATGCACTTCCGGCATACGCTATGATCCCCACCCTGTCACTGGCCAAATTATTTATGATCTGGGTGACCAATTGTTTGGATTTTTCGAGGCGGTTTGGTGCTATGTCTTCAGCGAGCATACTCTTGGACACATCTATTGCAAAAACTGCATCTACGCCTTCCCTTTTTACAGTTTCTAATTTTGTGCCAAACTTTGGATTTACAAGTGCTATGACAAAACTGGTGATGGCAAGGCAAAGCAGAATGATCTTGAGAACCTGCTTTCCTGTTGAACGGTTTGGACTTAATTTGTCCAGCAACTCTTTATCGGCAAACTTCCGCTGAGTTCTTTTTTGCCAAAAGATGACCATGGCATACAACAGCACAATCACCGGCACCCCAATTAACAACCACAAATATGTCTTATCTTCTAACAACAACATCTTCTAATCGTTTTACACAAAGCTTCTAAAAAGGGTAAACCTCAGCAGTACTTCTATCAATAACAGGAATCCCGCCAAAAGTATGAGGGGCCTGAATTTTTCTTCATAGTTATAAAACCTGAATTCTTCTATCTCGGTCTTTTCAAGTTCATCAATTTCGGCGTAGATATCCTCCAGGGTCTCATTGTTTGTAGCCCGGAAATATTTTCCGCCGGTTGTTTCGGCAATTTCCCTTAGAAGCGCTTCATCGATCTCCACCGGCACTCTACCATACTGGAAATTACCATTAGGCAGGATAGCTATAGGCGATAGCGCCGTGCCATTACTTCCCACTCCAATTGTATAGACCTTTATACCAAATTCAACTGCCAGTTCACTCGCGATCTTGGGATCAATAAAACCGGCGTTGTTCATCCCATCGGTAAGCAGGATGATAACCTTACTTTCAGCTTTGCTGTCCTTAAGGCGATTAACGGCTGTAGCCAATCCCATCCCAATGGCAGTCCCATTCTCCAGCATGTTATTATATTCAATATCCTCAAGGGCACTCAGCACTATGCTCTTGTCACTGGTGATTGGAGTTTGGGTAAAACTCTCTCCCGCATAAAGAACAAGCCCAATTCTGTCGGCAGGACGGTTCTTGACAAAATCTGCCGCCACTGCCTTTGTAGCTTCCAGCCTGTTTGGATCAAGATCCCTTGCCAACATACTGGCCGAAATATCTATGGCCATAGCTATATCGATCCCGAAATTACTACTGGTTCGGGAAGAAACATCTACAGTTCGTGGTCGTGCCAGTGCTGTGATCACCAGGGCTAAGACCAATAATCTCAACACGAAAAGTACAGGCCGAAATTTGCCAAGCAACCCGGGTTTAGCTTCAAATCCTTTAATGCTCGAGATCCTGAGCTCAGCTGTTTGCCGATGGCGCTTCCACACATACCAGGCCAGGGCCAGCGGCAAAAGCAGCAACAACCAAAAGAACTGCGGATCTTCAAAAACAAAACTTTCGAACATTAATTCGCTTTATTTATAAGTTCAACCGATGTTGTGATGCGTTGTGCGATCTCGTCGGCATATTTATCTTCTTCATTGTAGATCATTACGACCTGCTGGTAACCTTCCCCCATGCCGAAGTTCAGAATTGAATATTCCTTGGACACAGGTTGGGATTTTTCGCTTTTTTGGAAGGTCATGGTTCCAAAGATCTTAAGACCCTTGGCTCCATTTAAAGTTTCAAATTCTTCCTGTTTGGTAATAATATTCCTGGCACCTCTTTTTTCAAGGTAAGAATAAACCTCATCCACAGCCGACTCCAGGTTGAATTCCTCTCCTGTAGGGCGGGTAGTGATGCTCACAAAAAGATCTCCCTCCAGACTGCCATAAGTGAAAGTTTCTTTCCCGACTGCCATTCCTGTTGTGTCTGTAACATCCCTTACCAAGACATCGGGGGTGGCAATGGTTACCGACGGAGTACCGTATTCGCTGGAGATCCATTCACTCTCCAGCATCTCTTTACTGCTGTTACCCAAATAGGTATCGGTAAAATATTCTATTCCGCGGGTGGAAATAACATACGCAGTACCTGCACTTACAAGCAGGATCACCGCTACTATTCCAATAATGATCTTTTTGACCTTCTTTTTCCGCTCCAGTCTTTCCCGGTACTCCTGATCCCTTAACAGCTCCTCTTCCGTTGGCTGCGGAATAGATGCTTTTGTGTCTTTAATTACATTTTCAACACTGCTTCGGTCCTCTTTTGCCGTTAGCACATCGGGTTTTGAATTGGCAAACTTGGCAAGGTCGGCCCGCTCCAAAATTACTTTTAACCGGCTTATTGTAGGATTTTCAAGCTTAAGCCTTCCCCGGTCTCTCTCGGCTTCGAGGTAGGCAATAAGTTCATTGGTGGTACTTTCAAGCGCGTGATCATAAACCTCCCCATCAAGATATCTTCTTACAGCGGCCGAAAGCTGAGAATAGTATTCTTTTATTTCCCGTTGTTCCAAAAGATGGGAATCATCGAGTTGCTTCAACTCGTAAAGTGCCCTTTCGTATGGCGGAAGCTGTTGTGCGGCCTCTTTTCTCTTTTTCCTACTTCGGTACAAGAGGTAGATCACCACTCCTAATAAAATTAACCCCAATAACCACCAGACCCACTGCGGAATGGTAAAAGCCGGCGGAACTTCTACTGCCGGTTTAATAGGAAACATTTTCTGCTTGGTAGTGTCTACTACAACGTCATTCACGACGACAGCAAAAGAATCTGTTCGAAACTCCCTGTCGTTGATCAAAACCAGTTGTCGCGGAATGGTGTATTGACCGGAATCGAATTTTGTAAGCGCATACTCCCGGGTAAACCTGTACCTGTCCCTAATTTCGCTGGTGTCTATAGCGTAGGCTTCAATCATTTCCAGCGGTGTGAAAGTTTGGCCTTCAGGAAAAACAACCAGATCCTCCTTATCCGCTTCTACCGCTAGTTTATAAGTTATCTGCTCCCCAATTTTAATTGTAGTAGTATCCACTGAAGCCGTGACCTCCTGGGCAATAAGGTTCAGGTTTCCTGTTAAAAGGAGAAAAGAGAACAGGCAGAAATAGGAAACCCTGTTCTTAAAGGTTCCAAAAATGTCATTCTGCCGAATCATTTTTTGCATCAGTATTCTTTTATCTGGCTTTAAAATAGCCGAGTAATTTTTTTACATAACTTTCATCCACGCGGGCACTAAGGCTTCCGGCTCCACTTCTTCTAAAGCTTTCGGTAAAATAGTCGACCCGCTCGTGATAGTATTTTGCATAGTTTTTTCTCACCGCCCTTGAAGATGTATCCACCATGATCCTTCTGCCTGATTCTTCATCCTGCATAGCGACCATACCTAGGTTGGGGATCTCCTCTTCGCGCTCATCGTAAACACGAATTCCCGTTACATCATGCCGGCCGCTGGTGATCTTGAGCGTACGCTGATAATCTTCCGCAATAAAATCTGAAAGCACAAAGACAATAGCCTTCTTTTTCATCACCCGTGAAAGGTAGCTCAGGGCATTTTCAAGATCGGTTTTCCTGCTTTTCGGTTCAAATTCGAGAAGTTCCCTAATGATCCTCAAAACATGCGAACGTCCTTTTTTCGGCGGAATGTATAATTCTATAACATCTGAAAAAAGGATAAGGCCTATCTTATCATTGTTCTGGGTAGCCGAAAATGCCAAAGTAGCGGCAATTTCTGTAATAATATCCTGTTTGAAGCCGTTGCGCGTACCAAAAAGTCCGGAGCCGGAAACATCGACCACCAACATCATTGTGAGCTCCCGTTCCTCTTCGAATACCTTCACAAAAGGTTCGGAATAGCGGGCAGTTACATTCCAGTCAATATTTCTTACATCATCTCCAAATTGATACTGGCGCACCTCACTAAAGGTCATCCCCCGACCTTTGAATGTAGAGTGATATTCCCCGCCAAAGATGTGGTCGCTTAACCGGCGGGTCTTGATCTCTATTTTTCGTACTTTTTTGAGTAACTCCTTAGTATCCATTCTTACAATTGACAATTGACAACGAACAATTAACAACGGACTCAGAGAAACTGATCATTGTTAAATGATAATTGATCATTGATTAAGGTACTTCGATCTCGTTGACGATCTTGTTGATGATATCTTCAGAAGTTACATTTTCGGCTTCGGCTTCGTAGGTAATTCCAATCCTGTGGCGCAATACATCATGCACAACAGCACGAACATCTTCGGGCACTACATAGCCACGACGCTTAATGAAGGCATAACATTTTGCAGCGGTGGCAAGATTTATACTTCCCCTTGGAGAAGCTCCAAAGTTGATCAATGGCTTAAGATTTTCCAGCCTGTACTTCTCAGGGAAACGCGTTGCGAATACTATATCAAGTATATATTTCTCAATTTTCTCATCCATGTAGACTTCCCGAACAGCCTGCTGAGCTCTTGCGATCTGCTCCAGGCTCACCACCGGATTCACTTTTTCAAAACTGCCTTTCAGGTTTGAGCGGATGATCATTTGCTCATCGGCCATTTCCGGATATTTGATCACGGTTTTCAGCATGAAACGGTCAACCTGTGCTTCGGGCAGCGGATATGTTCCTTCCTGCTCCACCGGGTTCTGTGTTGCCATTACAAGGAAAGGCCTGTCGAGAATAAAAGTCTCCTCTCCAATGGTCACCTGCTTTTCCTGCATGGCTTCCAGTAAAGCCGACTGCACTTTTGCAGGAGCCCTGTTGATCTCGTCCGCCAGAACGAAATTTGCAAAGATGGGTCCCTTTTTTATGCTGAAGTCATTCAGCTTCATATTATAGATAAGGGTACCAATAACATCTGCCGGAAGTAGATCGGGTGTAAACTGTATACGGCTGAAGGAACCATGCACAGCCTGTGAAAGCGTATTAATAGCAAGGGTTTTTGCCAGTCCCGGAACCCCTTCGAGGAGGATATGCCCCTGACCAAGCAAACCGATCAATAAACGTTCAACCATGTGTTTTTGGCCTACAATGACCTTTTTCATTTCTGAACTCAGAATATCAACAAAAGCGCTCTCGCGTTCAATTTTTTCGTTGATACTGGCAATGTCTATCGAACTGTTATTTTCCTGCATGTAAACAAAATTTTATAATTGTGAAGATACTTATCTAAAGTCAACGGCGCAACCTCAACAAATATTCAACCAAAGTATCTTAAAATTTTGTTAAAAGAAAAAGCAGCGAAGAAATTCCGCTGCTTTTCAAAATGTTTTTAAATGTTGCTTACTACAGTTCGGCGTCCAAATAAAGAGTCGCTACTTCAACATCGGCTCCCGCAGTTACCGTAACATTATTCACCACCGCAACATTAAGGCCCAAGCCTGCAGCGGGAGTGGCGGTCACTTTATAGGTTCCCGCAGGCACACCGTGGATCTGGAAATTACCATTAGCATCGGTATAAGCAGAAGCTGTTAAAGAGCCACTTTGAGCAGTAATTAGCACCTGCTCGGTAGTAGGATGAACGCTTCCAACTATTGATCCTGTATTTGCCTCTGCGGCTACTCTTATCACAGGATGCAGACTAAATGATCCTGAACCGGTTGTAACAACAGATTTGTCTACATCAAAATCCATAATGAAAGTGTAGTTCTCACCGGCCTCAAGTTCTTGATTGACCATTACCTTTAAACCGGCCTGTTGGCCACTTGGCGTTTTTAGGTCATAAGTAGCTGACGGTTGAGCATGAGTCACAATGGAATTATCATCTCCAAGTACAAGACGGATCTGGTGAAGATAACCGGCTTCAATCTCTGCATCTACCAGTAATTCGGTCACGCCACCGGTAAGGCTCAAAAGGTCGATCACTCCTGTATTTACTCCTTCAAGACTTTCCCAGCCTTCTTCTTCGCCACCTTCGGCAGTGGTTTTGATCATAACATCTTCCACCTCTACAAAAACGTGCTTATAGTCCCCGGGAGCATCTGTAAGCCTTACGGCAACCCTGGCGGACTCCTGAGAGCCGGCAGAATCATCTGAACTACAACTAACAAGGCCCGACATCAGGGCAAAAAGAAATACAAATAAATGATACTTTTTCATAAAAGATTGTTTTTAGGTTTAATGTAGATAACGCTCGATAAAAGGTTTTAATTTATCGATAAACGAAGTTTAACGCTTTTTAACTATCCCCGCTGTTCCTTTAACAGCAGCCTTTCGGGTTTAAAATGTCAGAGTTCCTTACTTTTAAAATATGAGGCAAAGAAATTCATATTCCCGCATAATTCAAGATCCTGCAGTTTGGAGTTCGGAATCCAAGGGCGCAAAAATTCAGCTTTTCCAGCACTGTATAGAAAAGGATATCACAACTTTTTTGATTAACACCCAAAAAGGTTCATACGATCATAGTCTGGGAACAGCTTTTAGTGAAAGTGGTCTGAGCAGGGATGAAATACAGTTCATTGCTGTTCTCGATTCGTACAGTGATGAGGAAAAGATAGTGGAACAGGTGGAAGAAATACTTCAATTTTTGGACACCGATTATTTGGATCTCCTGTTCCTGGACTTCAGCCTGCCGGCAGACATCCTGCTTTCGGCCATCCAAAGACTCAGGGCCCGGGGAAAGATTGTGGAAATTGGAGTTTTAGAAGACAGGCCGGGCGATCAGACAAAGTTCCTGAAGGATTTTCCCGCCAGTGCAACACTCTCGAGCTTTTCCTTTTCACCTGCAGCGATAAAAACCCTTACTTTAGCTAAACAAGGACCTGAAGAGACTACTCAAATGCTTATCCCGGAGAGTGGAAACTGGGAAAATGAACATGAAGAGCTAAAAAAACTAGCCGATAAATATGGTGTAAAACCCAAGGAACTGCTTTTTAGCTGGCTTTTACATCACGAAGGGCATTTTCACCCTGTGATCTATGGAAAATCGGAATCGGTGATCGACTCGGCAGTTAAGGCTTTTCACACAAAACTTATTGAGGAAGATTTTCAGAAGCTACCAAAAGAACTTTAAATAATTACATTTTTGACACCTATGAATAAGACAGCTTTAGTGACCGGAGCCAGCAGCGGAATTGGAAAGGCGACAGCCATTGCCCTTGCAGCATCGGGTTACCGCCTCATCATTTGCGGAAGGAGAGCAGAAGCCCTCCAGAATTTAAAAAATGAACTTCAGGAAAAAACAGAAGTTCACATCCTTCAGTTTGATGTAAGAGATAAAGCAAAAGTGAAGGAGGCCATACAGAACCTTCCGCAGGAATTTAGAACCATAGATGTACTGGTCAATAATGCCGGCAACGCCCATGGCCTTGACCCTATTCAAACCGGAAACCTGGATGACTGGGACGCCATGATCGACATCAATGTAAAAGGATTGCTGTATGTGAGCCGCGAGATCATTCCACAAATGGTGGAAAGAAAGGCAGGTCACATTATCAACATAGGATCAATTGCGGGCAAAGAGGTCTATCCTAATGGAAATGTATACAGTGCCAGCAAACATGCGGTAGATGCCATTAATAAAGGAATGCGAATTGACCTCAACGGAACTGGCATAAGAGTTGGAGCTATCAATCCGGGGCTGGTAGAGACGAACTTCAGTGAAGTCCGTTTTAAAGGAGATTCTGAAAAAGCAGATTCGGTTTACCGCGGATATCAAGCTTTAAAGGCTGAAGATATAGCAGACATAGTGGTGTTTATGGTAACACGCCCGGGTCATGTAAATATTGCCGACCTGATGGTGCTGCCAACTGCACAAGCAAGCTCTACAATTGTGAATAAGGAGTAACAGCAATGATCAATAAGCGCCTTCTCATCAAAAACCTGCTGGCTCACAACAGCGAAAATAGCTTTTACGATAAGAAAAGGCAGCTCAACCTTACCGAAAAAGAAGGCAAGGCCAAATTCCTGAAACATATATGTGCTCTCGCAAATTCCAATCCCTCGAACAGATCGTTCATGGTAATTGGAGTAGAAGACGCTGATAATGATATCAAGGGGGTTGATTTTTTTGATGACAGTAAGATCCAGAATTTGGTAAATGCTTACCTCCAGAATCCGCCGCTGGTTTCCTATGAGAATATTCCTTTTCCGCATCTGCCCGACGAGCTGGTAGTAGGGCTGGTGACAATTCAGCCAAACAGCGGGAGAATTTGCTCCCTCAAAAAGGGCATCTGGAAGTATGCTTCGGGAAGTGTTTTCTTCAGGGAGGGGAGTATAAGTATAGCTTCAGAATTTGTGCGGGGCTCTCAGGGAGAGAACAGCGAGGTTGTGGCTTCCATTGAAGCTCACTCCCAAAACAACATAGCCCATACCCTTGACGGCGTTTTTGATTTCATGAAAAAACATGAAAAGCTGGAGCCAACTTATAAAGTGTTCAAGGAGTATTTTGTGGTTTGTTGGAGTGGGAAGAAAAAAGAACTCGATGAGAATACTTATTATTCCCGGGTAGATATTGAACTGGTAAACGAGCAGGTAAAACTTTTTTATTCTGAGCTTGATGAAGTAAGCATAGCGTTCTCTGATGAAGTTTTTTCCATACTTGAATTTGTGAGACTGGGACTAAATGATAAGTTCAGGTACTATCCCCTGGAAGAGGTAAAGATCTTTTTTAAAGACAATGCGACCTATGATATCAAGACCAATGTGCTATTTGAGCCGCCACAATTTGAAAAGAAGACACTGTACCACATTTATAACTCCAATATAGCCCTGGTAAATAAGCTCCAACACAATTTGAGGCTAAACCCGGCCGAAGAAAAGGATCTTTATAATTTGCCGGCAACCTATCTCTTGTGCCACTTCAACGGCTTCAGCGAGGCTTTGGAAAAACTGGAAGACGCAAAAGAAGAACTTAAAAGATATGATCCCAGGATCTACCAACAATATAAAGACAGTTTGAGGATCCTGAGGAAAGTAAAATATAATTAAACATGGGAAGAACTCTGGTTGTAGGTGACATTCACGGCGGACTAAAGGCCCTGTTGCAGGTTTTGGAACGGGCAGCAGTAACCCCCGATGACAAGATCATTTTCCTGGGAGATTATGTGGACGGGTGGAGCGATTCGGCCAATGTTGTTACTTATCTTATCGAATTTGCCAAACAAAACTCCTGTATCTTCCTGCGAGGTAATCATGACGACCTTACCCATCGATGGCTCAAAAGCGGAGAACTAAATGACCAGTGGCTGCAACATGGAGGACAATCCAGTATAGATGCCTACAGGCAATTTTCGAATAAGGAAAAAGAGGAACATATTACATTTTTTGACCAGATGGTAAATTATTATATCGATAAGGAAAACCGCTTATTTGTCCATGCCGGTTTTACTAATCAAAAAGGTCCCGAAGAGGAATATACCCCCACTCCATTCTATTGGGACCGTACGCTTTGGGAAATGGCGATGTGCATCGATCCCGCTCTCAAGCCGGGAGATACAGAGTACCCTCAGCGCCTGGCGCTATTCAAAGAAATATACATTGGACACACCCCGGTGACGCGTATAGGCAGGGATAAACCTGCCCGATTTGCAAATGTTTGCAACGTTGACACGGGAGCAGCTTTTATGGGCAAACTCTCCATGCTGGATGTGAACTCGGGAGAATTGATCCAGAGCGAGCCCGTTCATAGCCTGTACCCCAATGAATCGGGGAGAAATTAAGATTATTTTTAAATCCCTCCATAATTAACTTCTTATCTTTGTAGATTACTAAACTTTTATTGGTTTGGTTATTGGACCCTGAACCTTAAACAATTTTTATGGCCTTAGAGAATATTCGATTAGAAGTAATGAAGACAGTAGAGAAATCTATTGATGAATTCGTGGAAAAATACCTTATCCCCGTTGAAGAAATTTGGCAGCCTACAGATCTCTTACCTAATTCTCAGGATGAAGGTTTTTTTGAGGAAGTGACTCAAATTCGGGAAGAGGCCAAGGAACTGGGATATGATTTCTGGGTGGTATTGGTAGCCGATATGGTGACCGAAGAAGCCCTGCCAACATACGAATCATGGCTTATGGACATGGAAGGAGTTGAGCAGCATGGCCAGCAAAAAGGCCTGCAGAACGGCTGGGCAAAATGGATCCGCCATTGGACCGGGGAAGAGAACCGACATGGAGATACCTTGAATAAATATCTCTATTTATCGGGGAGAGTGAACATGAAGGAGGTTGAAAAAACCACCCAATATCTTATCAACGACGGATTTGACATTGGAACGGGTCGTGATCCTTACCGCAACTTTGTTTATACCAGCTTTCAAGAACTGGCTACCAATATTTCGCACAAGAGAGTTGGTCAACTGGCGAGAAAGAAAGGAAACAAGATGCTGGCAAAAATGTGTAATATCATCGCCGGTGATGAAATGAGACACCACCTTGCCTACAGGGAATTTGTCAAGACCATCTTTGAATACGATCCAAGTGAGATGATGTTGGCTTTTGAAGATATGATGAAGAAAAAGATCGTCATGCCTGCGCAGTTCATTAGAGAATCGGGTCAGGGAATTGGTGAAGCATTTGAGAACTTCTCAAATGCTGCTCAAAGACTTGGGGTATACACTACGCAGGATTATATTGAGATTTTGCAGAAACTAAACGAGTTCTGGGAGATCGACAAAGTAACTGCCCTCACAGACAAAGCTGAAAGAGCCCGTGATTACCTGATGAAACTGCCGGACAGGATGACCAGGATTTCCGAAAGGATCAAAGTACCACAGGACCCTCACCAGTTTGCATGGGTGAGTGCAAACGGAACCTTATAAGATATCTAAAGCCCACTTTCAAGTGGGCTTTTTTATTCCTGCTTATTTCCTCAGTTTTATGGGTTGAGATCTTTTTGAGCTAACCTTCCAGCGTTCCCCATAAACAGACTCGTACTCTACCACAAATTCCAGGCTGTCATTAAAAATAAGACCGTGAAGTTTTTCCAGGCCAGTTCTGCTGGGATTGGGTTGGATGGTCACCAGTTCAACCCCTTCCTCTTCTGAAATTAAATTTCCTTTGTTAATAGTCGAGTAGAGATATTCTACTGAATCTTCTAAAGTCAAATTCTCTGCGAGGTACCTCCCCGGATTAAAAATGGCGGGAAAAACAGGTTTTCCGAAATGGAAAAGTTCATTAAAATTCTGCTTCCAAAATGCCATTTTTAAGATCTATTCCTACTCCAAACTTCCTGCTTTCCCTATTCAGTACCTCCTGCATCCACTCAGCATCTTTTTTGGATGCTCTGTGCAGGCTCAGGTTCTTAATTTCCATTGGCACCATCTCCAGCTTTACAAGGTTTCCGGTACCGGGGTCGAGATAAGGAAAATACATAAGAGATAATTCTCCCCGGTATTTTTCATGTCCGCTTATCCCTTCATAGTCATTGATGAAATCACCTGCCCCATAAATTATAAGTTTGTTCTTATAAACCTCCATTCCCATAGGGTGATGGGAAGAATGTCCAAAAATGACATCTACACCTGCTTTTTCGATAAGTTCATGAGCAAAGCGACGATGGATTTCCGGTACATTGTAGCCCCAGTTGGGTCCCCAGTGAATAGAAAAGATAATTATATCCCCCTCCTTTTTATCGAAAGAAATACGCTTGTGAATCTTTTCAATCTGCTGTCGGTCGAAAGCAGGTAAAAAATTCACTCCAGATCTTTCATTTTTGGCAGCCCACGTCCCGGGAATTCCACTGCCGGGAGAGCCATAGGAATATATGAGGACCCGTGCACCTGGAGCCTTAAATACTGAAGGCTGTGATGCTTCCGCTTCATTTATCCCGGCTCCTGAAAATGCTATTTTTGAATCCTCTAATGTCTTCAAGGTCTGAACCAATCCTTTTCTGCCCCAATCCAGCACGTGGTTATTGGCAAGGCTGCAGTGATCAATATCGGCGACGGTAAAAAGTTTTACATTTTTTGGGTGCATGCGATAATGAATGCCTTTTCCGCTCCAGGGTTCATCACTTGTAGTGATACTGGTTTCTAAATTAATAAGTTTAAGGTGAGGATCCTGTTTTGCCCACACTTCTAAAGCATCCCCCCAAATATACCGGTAGCTCACGGGAAGGTCTAATTCTCCATTCTCCCGTTCTGCCAGAAAAATATAATCCCGTGCATCTTTTACATAAGGCTCATACAGCACCGGCTCTACCGAATATCTTAGAGCCTGATCTATTCCCCGGCCTGTCATTACATCCCCGGCTAAAAACAATTTTAGGGTTTCTCTTTCCATAAGATCCTGGGCCGCGCAGAAGTTACCGAGTAGCATCAAAAAACATATTATCAGGTTTCTACGCATTTTTTGCAGCCTTGATTTTTATTCCCTTTAAGTTACGAAATTTAGGATTTATGTCATAAGTGACAGAGATAGTAGCAGCCGATTTATTACTAAGTTTGCAGAGCAAATTTTCAGCATGAGCCAAACCAAAAATCCCCTTTTCATCATCCTTGCCTTTTTTTCGATCTATGTGATCTGGGGGTCTACTTATCTGCTGAACAAGGTAGCGGTGACAGAATTACCTCCTTTCATGCTGGCTTCAATAAGGTTTGTCACCGCAGGTCTGCTCATTTTCGGAATAAGCATGGCTATGGGAAAAAGCCTTAGGCTTACGCGTCCACAATTCTTCAATACTGTAATTGCCGGATTCCTCTTCCTTGCCTTTGGAAATGGGGTTGTGGTGTGGGCACTCAGGTTCGTGGACAGTGGTTTTGCAGCACTGGTTATCTCAGCACAACCTCTTGTGGTTTTACTGTTTATGCGCATTTTTGAAGGGAAAAGAATTCTGTCGATGTCTATGGTAGGAGTGGCACTGGGATTGATCGGAATATATTTACTGGTGAGCCAAAAGCAGGTCACCTCGTCAGAAAATTCCATTCTGGGTATCCTAATGATCTTTGCCTGTCTCCTTAGCTGGTCTTATGGTAGTCTCTTTGTGGGCAAGGCTAATTTACCAACCAATCATTTCGTCAATACCGGTTATCAAATGTTCACTGCCGGAATCATCCTCGGAATTTCCAGTCTGCTTTTTAATGAGCCGTGGAGTGATCCTTTTACCTGGAGTATCCCGGTACAATGGTCGATGATTTTGCTTATTATTTTCGGAAGTATTGTAGCCTTTACTGCTTTTAACTACCTGCTGAAGGTGGTATCTCCTGAGAAAGTGGCCACCTCAACTTATGTTAATCCGGTGATTGCAATGGTCCTGGGCTGGTATTTCCTGGAGGAACAGATCACTACCCAATCGGCTATTGCTGCTGCGGTTTTATTAACGGGAGTTTATTTTATCAACACCAAAAAGAAGCTGGTGGTTCTCTCCAGGTTCACTACAAGGGCTTCGAAAGATTTTGAGAATTAATTAGTATAACCTCCACAGCAAATTTCTATTCTACCTCCAGTACTTTCTGCTCTACATTCACCCCTTCTTCCTGAATATTAAAGACAAGAGTCTTTTTTAATGCATCCTCTGCATTATCTGAATAGCTTCCTGTAACCGACTCCTGCTTTCCACTACTTCTGGTAAACCTGAAGGTATATTGCCCATCAGCAACAGCCTGCTTTACCTGCATAGTGTGCTCAATATTCTGTCCCGCCGGAAGATTATCTGCCTTAAAGCTTACTCTATCTCCGGCTGTACTCAGGATTAAATCTTTAACAGGTTCGCCTGTATTGTTCACGATCTCAATTTCCAGCACATGATCTTCAGGTACGCAGGCGAAGAAAGAAAATATAGTGAACAAAAGGAAGAAGGACTTTTTCATAGCTGCAGTTGGTTTGGTTTCTCCTAAGATAAGGATTCCGCTGCACTAATTTCAAATCTCTATTAATTAGCGGGAGCTACGATCTCCAGGACATTTGCATTTACCGTATTTAGAATGGGTGTCCTGTCGTAATAGGTATAGATCCTGTCGATAAGAGAATCTTCATTGAAGTGGGTGGCAATATTCATGCGCACCTCTACCGGCTGGCCGTTATACACCATTTCATTAGAAACGTAAGTTAAGACAATAACTCCTGTCAATCCCGAATAGTTGAGTTCCTGGTTCGCCTTCACGGGAATATATACAGGATTGGTAAAGCTCATTTTTTCTATGCCCGAAGTATTCTTCCAGTCTTTCCACCAGTTCACCACCTCCTCTTTTCCGGAAAGTATAGTACGGGTATTGGCATCTCCATCAGGAAAGTAATACTCAACATCATCAGACAGCATTTCTCCCCAGGCGTCATAATCCAGCGCAGCCATTCTGTCTAGCGCTTGCTCGTTCAAATCGGAATACCTTTCAGACGCTACTTCGTAATTGGATTGATTAGTTGTAGCGGCTGTCTCCTTAGGCTCTGCTTCTTTGTCATTACAGGAAAATACAAGGGCCAGGCCTGCAATTAGAGTGATTATCTTCTTCATATGACTAAAATTTTTTAACCTTCAGCTTACCTGAAAGTCTTATAAAGATACTACTAAATCTTTAGAGTGTATTTCTAATTAATTAATAATTAGACATTTACATGCTTTATGCTTGTTGAACAAGTTCCAACTCTGCAATAGTTTTATGAGATTAGGAGGAGTGTTGTGTGAGAGCCTGCAGTCTCAAAACAGTTTTCCAGTTCCTGGTAGTTGCCGGCACCTGCAGCTTGTTTTCAAAGAAGCTGTTGGAGAGCTTCGTTTTGCTGTACCCCGCGCAACAGTAGATGAAGACATCCTTTCCTTTCACCTCAAATTTATCCGGAGAGAAATCATATCTGGCCAGTTTTTGCAACTGCTCGTTTTCCGGCAGCTCCTTTAGAAAGGTGAGATGCAGCCTTTCAATATCTTCGGAAGGTTTCTGAAAAAAGGGATTTTCGGCTATACTTTGCTGAAGATCTTCGGCAGACCTACAGATCACAGGCACCCGAAAATTATACCTCTCAAAAATGGCTTTTTCAACAACTTCTGAAATTTCTTTTTCTGAAGATTCAGATAGGAAAATCACATTACCGCTTTGTATATAGGTCTGCACTTCAGAAAACCCCAGCTCTTCAAAAAGCTTTCGCAATTCATTCATGGGCAGTTTTCTTCTTCCGCCTACATTAATGCCTCTCAGAATTGCAATAAATTTTGTCATTTTTGAAAGTTTAGTTGAAGTTACTCCTTCCGAAGCAAAAAAGAAAACCCGTCTCTCTCGAAACGGGTTTTAATCACTATAAATTTAAAGTACTAAAGATCGAACTTGATCCCCTGTGCCAGCGGCAACTCGGTTGTATAGTTGATGGTATTCGTTTGACGGCGCATGTAGATCTTCCAGGCATCTGAACCGGATTCTCTTCCGCCACCGGTTTCTTTTTCACCTCCAAAAGCTCCACCAATTTCAGCTCCCGAAGTTCCAATGTTCACATTGGCAATTCCGCAGTCAGATCCTTCAACAGAAAGGAATCTTTCAGCCTCTCTTAGGTTATTGGTCATAATTGCAGAAGAAAGCCCTTGTTTTACACCATTTTGAAGAGCTAATGCATTTTCCAGGTCACCGCTGTATTTCATGAGGTACAGTACAGGTGCGAAAGTTTCATGCTGTACGATCTCGTAATGATTCTGGGCCTCGGCAATGGCAGGTTTAACGTAGCATCCGCTTTCGTAACCTTCGCCTTCCAACACTCCGCCTTCCACGATGATCTTTCCGCCTTCTTTGACAACTTTGTCCAAAGCGGCCTGATAATTCTTTACTGCATCTTTATCAATAAGCGGCCCCACATGGTTGTTCTCATCCAGCGGATTCCCTATTCGCAATTGTTTGTATGCGTCCACAACAGCATTCTTCACCTGGTCATAAACATCTTCGTGAACGATCAATCTTCGGGTGGAAGTACAGCGTTGCCCGCAAGTACCTACGGCTCCAAAAACAGCTCCTATCACTGTATTTTTTATGTTTGCATCGGGAGTAACGATAATCGCATTGTTACCTCCAAGTTCCAAAAGGGATTTTCCAAGCCTCGCAGCCACTGCCTGGGCAACAATTTTTCCCATTTTGATTGATCCCGTAGCAGAGATCAAAGGTACACGCTCATCTTTTGTGAGCATTTCACCCACTTTATAATCTCCTGTGATCAAACAGGAAATACCTTCCGGTAAGTTGGCTTCATTGAACACACGGGCAGCAATATTCTGACATGCTACAGAAGTCAGCGGAGTTTTCTCTGACCCCTTCCACACGCACACGTCCCCGCAGACCCACGCAAGGGCGGTGTTCCACGACCAAACGGCTACAGGGAAATTAAATGCGGAAATCACACCTACAATGCCAAGAGGATGGTACTGCTCGTACATGCGGTGCCCGGGACGTTCAGAATGCATGGTGAGTCCGTGTAGTTGTCGGCTAAGGCCGACCGCAAAATCACAGATATCGATCATCTCCTGTACTTCCCCAAGACCTTCCTGGTAAGATTTTCCCATCTCGTAAGAAACCAGTTTTCCAAGAGGTTCTTTAAGCCGGCGCAATTCATCATTGAATTTTCTCACGATCTCACCTCTTTGCGGCGATGGCATTGTTCTCCAGGTTTTGAAAGCTTCCTGTGCAGTTTCTATGACACGGTTGTAGTCTTCTTCTGTTGTAGCTTTTACTTTTCCTATTAACGCTCCGTCAACAGGAGAGTACGATTCAATGACCTCTCCCGAAGCGAACCATTCCTTTCCGGTAGAAGTACCATTATTTACTTGGTCTACATTGAGACCAAGGTCTTTCAAAGCTTGATTTATTCCGAATTTTTCAGCAATTGCGCTCATTCTAGTTGTTGTTTTAATAAGTATTTGTTTGGATGTTTGCGAATATAAAAAATTAAAAGAGGAAAGCCTCGCCCCAACTACTTCGGCTTTTCCATCACTGTCCCGCATTTGTTACAGGTACGTAATTCTTTGCTGTTATAGAAGTGATCAAAATGCTTCTGAAAATCATTTTCAATATCGTTCAACGGGAAATAAACCTCATAGAGTTTGTTGTTGCAGTTCTCGCAAAACCACAGCAGTCCGTCTTTGGCGTCAATATCTATTCTTTTACGCTCCACTACAATTCCCACAGAACCTGCAGTACGTTCGGGGGAATGTGGCACCTTTGCGGGATGCAGGTACATATCTCCAGGTCCCAGCTCAAAAGTTTGTTTTTGGCCATCTTCCTGCACATGCACCTTAATTTGCCCTTCCAGCTGATAAAATAATTCCTCGGTTTCATTGTAATGGTAATCCTTTCGGGCGTTGGGCCCTCCCACGACCATGACGATATAATCTCCGGCTTCGGGATAGATACTTTTATTGGCAACAGGCGGCTTAAGCAGGTTGCGATTCTGTTCTATCCACTTATTTAAATTGAAAGGTTTTGCTATAGACATGTTTAAAATTTTTGGCTCCTAAATTTACGCAATCTTTTCCTGAAGAAGGTTCTGAAACGGGAAGGTGCTACCAAACCGACCTTTTTTCATAACTTTCCTGCTGAAAAATCCCGATCATGAAAAAAATACTTCTCGTTTTTGCCCTTTTTGGCACCCTTGCCTGTAATAATTCTGCTGAAGAAAATTCAGTTACCCCTAAAGCTTCCGAAGCAACTTCAGAAGAAAGAGATACTATTCCCAACTTCGGAATTGTGATCCACGGTGGTGCCGGAACCATTCTCAAAGAAAACATGTCCGATTCTCTTGAGAAAGAGTATAAAGCAAAGCTTGAAGAAGCAGTAAGAGCCGGGCACGCCGTCCTTGAGCGTGGAGGAACTTCGATCGAAGCTATCGAGCAAGCCATAAATATTATGGAGAATTCTCCGCTTTTCAACGCAGGAAAAGGAGCTGTTTTCACCAATGCTGAAACAAATGAGCTTGATGCTGCGGTCATGGACGGAAAGACACTTAATGCAGGTGCAGTTGCAGGAGTAACTACCGTCAAAAACCCGATAGACCTTGCCATTGCAGTCATGAACAATTCTGAACACGTGATGATGATTGGAAAAGGAGCCGAAACCTTTGCTGAAGAGCAGGGAATAGAAATTGTGGATCCTTCCTATTTCTATACTGAGAACCGTTTCCGCGGACTTCAGCGAATAAAGGAATCAGAAAAAACGCAACTGGATCATGATCAAAAAACGGCATTTTTGGATCCGTTCATCAAGGACTCCAAGTATGGGACCGTGGGTGCTGCTGCCCTGGATAAACACGGAAACCTTGCTGCCGGTACCTCTACCGGGGGAATGACAAACAAAAGATGGGGCCGTGTGGGAGATGTTCCTGTGATTGGCGCGGGAACTTACGCAAACAACAAGACTGCTGCCATTTCGGGTACGGGATGGGGTGAATTTTTCATTCGTGGCGTAGTTGCCTATGATATTTCTGCGCTTATGGAATACAAAGGCTTGTCTTTACAGGAAGCTGCCAAAGAAGTGATCCAGAAGAAAAATGTGGAACTGGGAGGCAACGGCGGAATCATCGCCATTGACCACCAGGGAAATGTCGCCATGGAATTCAACACCGCCGGAATGTACCGTGCAAAAATGAATAAGAATGGTGAACTGGAGATAGGGATCTACGGGGAATAGATTTTTTTAAAAATTCAATTAAAACCGCCTTTTCGGCGGTTTTTCTGTTTTACCTCTTAACATAATTTTATGGTTCCTTTAGTTCGGATATTTCAGAACTAAATTTTA
>CAYLZB010000004.1:0-44359 GCA_964388165.1 uncultured Flavobacteriaceae bacterium
GGGAAGGAATAAAAGCGATTAAATATTTTTCAGATCAGGGGATAAGAACAAATTGTACTCTCGTCTTTTCGGCAGGGCAGGCTCTCCTGGCAGCAAAGGCAGGAGCTACTTATGTTTCACCGTTTCTCGGAAGACTTGACGACATCTCCACAGATGGATTGCAGCTCATTGCAGAGATCCGTCAGATCTATGATAACTATGAATTCGAGACGCAGATTCTCGCCGCATCCATAAGGCACACCATGCATGTGGTAAACTGCGCGAAACTGGGAGCCGATGTGATGACAGGTCCTCTGTCGTCAATCGATGGTCTTTTAAGGCATCCCCTGACGGATAGCGGATTGGAGAAATTTTTACAGGATGCCAAATCTTAAACAGAAGTAATTATGGAAGTTAAAGAACTTGAAGCCTTTGCGTCACAGGTGCGAAGGGATATTTTACGACAGGTACATAAGGTGAATTCCGGTCACCCGGGAGGATCTTTGGGCTGTACAGAATTTTTTACAGCCCTTTATCAGGAAGTAATGATTCGTAAGGAAGGATTTGATATGGACGGGACTGGAGAAGATCTCTTCTTCCTGTCCAATGGGCATATTTCGCCGGTTTTCTACAGCGTTCTTGCCCGAAGCGGGTACTTTCCGGTGGAAGAACTAAACACCTTCCGACTTATCAATTCGCGCCTTCAGGGACATCCTACCACTCACGAAGGATTACCGGGGGTGAGAGTGGCTTCGGGTTCCCTCGGGCAGGGAATGTCTGTGGCGCTTGGAGCTGCGCAGGCTAAAAAGCTTAACAAGGACCCTCATTTAGTATTTACGCTGCATGGGGATGGAGAGCTGCAGGAAGGACAGAACTGGGAAGCTATTATGTACGCTGCGGCAAAAAACGTGGATAACCTTATTGCTACTGTAGATAGAAATCATCAGCAGATCGACGGGACTACAGATGATGTTTTACCAATGGGCAACCTGGTAGAAAAATTCAGGGCCTTCGGCTGGGATGTTTTGGAAATCGAGAACGGAAATGACCTCAGGCAGGTGATCGACGGGCTAAAAGATGCAAAAAGTCGCACCGGTAAAGGAAAGCCTGTTTGTATCATCATGACCACAGAAATGGGTCATGGAGTAGATTTTATGATGGGAAGTCACAAGTGGCACGGAGTTGCTCCAAACGATGAACAATTGGAGAAGGCCCTGGCTCAAAACCCTGAAACTTTGGGAGACTATTAGCTCCACCCAACCTCCCCCCAAGGGGAGGAGCTTAATTTGGACTAAAAAATAGATATTATTAAAATTTAACACACGCCCTAACTCTCTCCTTTGGAGGGGCCGGGAGAGGCTTATGAAAAAATATACAGATACAGGAAAAAAAGATACCCGCTCCGGATTTGGGGCCGGACTAACAGAACTTGGCAGAACCAATCCTAATGTGGTCGCACTTTGTGCAGATCTTGTAGGTTCGCTGAAAATGCAGGATTTCATTGATGAAAACCCTGAAAGATTTTTCCAGGTAGGAATTGCCGAAGCCAACATGATCGGGATTGCTGCCGGACTTACTATTGGAGGGAAGATCCCTTTTGCCGGTACATTTGCAAACTTTGCGACAGGGAGAGTCTATGACCAAATAAGACAAAGTGTTGCTTATTCAGATAAGAACGTGAAAATATGTGCATCTCACTCGGGAGTTACTCTTGGTGAGGACGGTGCGACTCACCAGATCCTTGAGGACATTGGTCTTATGAAGATGTTGCCGGGAATGACAGTGATCAACACCTGTGACTACAATCAGACAAAAGCAGCAACGCTTGCCATTGCAGAACATGAGGGGCCGGTCTATTTGAGATTTGGCCGCCCAAAAGTGGCAAATTTCACTCCTGAAGATCAGAAATTTGAAATAGGCAAGGCAGTTCATTTGCTGGAAGGGAATGATGTGACCATTATTGCAACAGGACATCTGGTTTGGGAGGCTATTCAGGCTGCTGAGCAACTTGAAGAAAAAGGAATTTCATGTGATGTGATCAATATTCACACTATAAAACCTTTGGATGACGAAGCAATTCTAAAGTCAGTGAAGAAAACCGGCTGTGTAGTGACGGCAGAGGAGCATAATTACCTGGGAGGCCTTGGCGAAAGTGTGGCGCGCGTTCTTGTAAATAATCATCCTGCTCCCCAGGAATTCGTGGCGACACAGGATACCTTTGGGGAAAGCGGAACTCCAGAGCAGCTGATGGAAAAGTATGGATTAAATGCTGAAGCCATAATAAAAGCTTCTCAAAAGGTCATTAAAAGAAAGTAAACCTGCAGAACCTGGTTCTTTTCTGTTGTGAAAACAAGGTGAAATAGTGCCTTTTTTAAGAGGTATACTATTCGGATGGTTTGTTAGGGAAAGATAAACCCGATGCTGCCGGAATTGAAAGACTAATAAATAACTCATTAATATGAATTTTAAACCACAATTTCGACACTGTTTTTTAATAGTGCTGTTGGCAATAACTGGATTTAATTTCCCCGCCAGCGCTCAGGAAACCTATCAAAATCCTATTCTGGCAGGCTGGTATCCTGATCCTGCAATAACAAGTGACGGCAACGGGAATTTTTATATGGTGCATTCCACTTTTGCTTTCTATCCCGGGATCCCTGTGTTTCACAGCACAGATCTGGTAAACTGGAAACAGATTGGCAATGTAATTGACCGCCCCGATCAAATTGACCTCGAAGGTTTTGGTACCTCCCGTGCTATTTTTGCACCTGATATTAGTTATGACAATGGAATTTTCTATGTAACCTGTACCGTGGTAGACGGGAAAGGTAATTTCGTGGTTACTGCTAAGGATCCTGCAGGCCCATGGAGTGATCCTGTGTGGTTACCTGAGGTAATCGGAATTGATCCCGGGCTGTTTTTTGACGAAGAGAAATCCTATATCGTTTATAACAGTGATCCTCCAAATAATGAGCCCCTATACGACGGCCATCGCACGATAAGGATGATGGAATTCGACAAGGAAAACCTGAAGACGGTGGGAGAGGATCGCATTCTGGTTAATGGAGGAGTGGATATTTCTACAAAACCGGTATGGGCGGAGGGTCCCAGGATCTATAAACTCAACGGGTATTACTATCTCATGACTGCGGAAGGTGGAACAGCGGTGAACCATTCAGAAATGATCTACAGGAACAGAGATATAGACGATGAATTTATTCCTTATAAAGACAATCCTATTTTAACGCAAAGGCACCTCGATCCCGATCGTGATAATCCTGTTACGTCGGCGGGACATGCAGATATTGTTCAGCATCCAAACGGGGATTGGTACGGAGTTTTTCTTGCTGTACGACCTTATGAGGGAGATTTTTATAACACCGGAAGAGAAACTTTTATGACCCCTGTAAAATGGGAAAATGACTGGCCTGTCTTTGATCTGGGAGGAGAGGAGATCAAATATGCGTATCCGCTGCCCAAAGGCGTGAGCATCAATAAAGATCTTTTTCCTCTCAACGGAAACTTTGAATTTAAAAAAGAATTTGAAGAGGAAGAACTTGACCTGCACTGGCTATTCCTTCGGAATCCAAAGGAAACCTGGTACGATCTGAAAGAGAGGCCGGGGCACATCGTGATGGAAACGCGTCCTGAAACGGTTTCGGGAACATCGAATCCGAGCTTCATTGCACACAGGCAGCAACATTTAACGGGCGAGGCAGCTGTTTCCATGGATTTTGAAACTAAAAAATCAAATGAGCAAGCCGGACTGATTGCTTTTCAGAATGAATCACATTTCTACTTTATTGCCAAATCTTACGAAGGGAATTCTCCTGTTGTACAGCTTTATAAGGGATCTGAGAATGGAGCCGAATTATTGGCCAGTGAAAAGCTCTCTTCTTCAGATAAAACAATAGAATTTAAGGTAGAATTTGATGAAGATGAATATAGATTTTACTACAAAACCGGTTCAGACTGGCAGAACCTTGGAGGTGAGCTGGAAGGAAAGTATTTGAGCACCAGGGTGGCTGGTGGCTTCGTTGGAACCAATCTTGGGATGTACACCACTTCTAATGGAGAGGCGTCTGATAATGAGGCGGCCTTTGACTGGTTCAGGTATTTGGGAAATGATGAGGTGTATCAAAACGGAAAGGGCAACTAATTTTTAAGCGCTGATAGCAAACCCAACAGATGTTATGAAGATCCTTAGAAAAAACTTTGCTCTTACCGGCATCATTTGCCTTGCCCTCAGCTTTGTACAGTGTAAAAATAACGAGGAAAAGACGGGGGAGAATATTTCTTCGGAACAAAAAGAACAAACAGTAATGAAAAGAACGCTCTTTGGAACCACTCCTGAAGGGGAGCAGGTAGAATTATACACGCTCACAAATGAGCAGGGAATGGAAGTAAAGATCATTACCTATGGAGGACGGATCACTTCAGTGAAAGTGCCAGATAAAGCCGGAAATTTTGAGGATGTGGTGCTGGGCTTTAATAACCTCGAACAATATGTCGAAGAAAATCCTTTTTTTGGAGCAATAATAGGCCGTTACGGAAACCGTATAGCCAAAGGTAAATTTTCCCTTGACGGGGAAGAATACACACTCGCACGGAACAACGGTGAAAATCATTTACACGGCGGGGAGAAGGGCTTTGACAATGTGGTGTGGAATGTACAGGATTCTTCAAAAGCGAATAGTCTGGTCCTGTCCTATGTCAGTGAACACATGGAAGAGGGTTATCCGGGTCGGCTTGAAACTTTCGTTACCTATACCCTAAATGACGATAATTCTCTGGATGTGGAATACGAAGCGACGACCGACAGGAAAACTATTGTGAATCTTACTCAGCACGCCTATTTCAACTTATCAGGAGATTTTTCCGAGACCGTCCTGGATCATAAGGTTCAGATAAATGCAGACAAATTTGTTCCTGTGAATGACAGTCTCATTCCAACAGGTGAACTTCGATCTGTTGCAGGTACTCCTTTTGATTTCAGGGAACTCAAAGTCATAGGAAAAGAAATAGATGCTGTCCACGAGCAGCTGAAAATTGCAAATGGATATGACCATACCTGGGTCCTGAATGGGGAGGATAGTGGGATGAAGTTTGCTGCTTCGGCGGTTCATCCTGGATCCGGCAGGCAACTGGAGGTCTACACCACCGAACCCGGAATGCAATTCTATACGGGAAATTTTCTCGATGGGACGCTGCCTCTTCAGTATGGAGAAGGGAATTATAAACAGAGAACCGGTTTTTGCTTTGAAACTCAGCATTTCCCCGATTCTCCAAATCAGGAAAACTTCCCGTCTGTGGTGTTGGAGCCGGGGGAGAAGTACAGCAGTAAAACCAGTTTTAGATTTTCGGTGATGGAGTGATGAAGTGATGAAGTGAAGGAGTTGCTAAAAAAGAGATCATGAAGATTACAGATATTAATGGAACTACAAAATTAAACAATGGCGTTGCCATGCCTGTTTTAGGGCTGGGGGTGTATAAAGCCAAAGAAGGTCGGGAAGTGGTTGATTCCATTCAGCATGCTCTTGAGGCCGGTTACAGGCACATCGATACCGCTTCCTTTTATGAGAATGAAAAAGGTGTGGGGGAAGCGATTAGAACTTCGGGCATTCCACGGGAAGAGATATTTGTTACCACAAAAGTGTGGAATGACGATCAGGGCTATGAGCAGACTTTGGCAGCTTTTGATAAGTCCCTGGAAGAGTTGGGAATGGACTATGTAGATCTCTACCTGATCCATTGGCCGGTGCCGGGAAAATATCTTGAAACCTGGAAAGCTCTTGAAAAATTGTATTTGGAGGGAAGGGTTAAAGCTATTGGGGTTTCAAACTTTCTGGAACATCATATAAATGATGTCTTAGAAAATTTTGAGGTAGTACCTGCAGTCCTTCAGAATGAATTTCATCCGAGGCTGGTCCAGCAGCCATTGCTCGACTTCTGTAAGAAAAAAAATATTCAGTATGAATCCTGGTCCCCCTTAATGAGAGGTGGAGTTTTTGAAATCTATGCTCTGAAAGTACTTGCAGAAAAATATAATAAGTCCGTCGCACAATTGGTCATTCGATGGAACCTTCAGAAAGGAGTGGTTACCATTCCGAAAAGTATTCACCGGGATCGCATTTTTGAGAATGCAGCTGTTTTTGACTTTGAAATTTCTGAAGAAGATATGAACAAAATAGATGCCCTGGACCGGGAGGAGCGGACAGGGGCACATCCCGATAATTTCATGGATCATTTTGAAAACGATTAAATATGAAGTTGATGATCTATAAAAAAATATTACTTGTTGGGTTTTGCCTTGGCCTGAACGTCGCATTTGCAAATAATGACAGGCGATCGGGAACAGAAGCAGATTCTGTAAAAACTATTCAGAGCGTTCATTTAAAAGATGCCTTCAAAAATAAATTTTTGATAGGTACAGCTTTGAATACATGGCAGCTTACAGGTAAAGAGCCCGGGGCGATGGAAGTTGCAAAACAACATTTCAACTCAATTGTCGCTGAAAATGTCATGAAGAGCGCCAGAATTCAGCCGCGGGAAGGGGAATATAATTTTGCTTTGGCAGATCAATTCGTGGAGTTTGGGGAACAGCACGATATGCACATTCATGGGCATACCCTTATTTGGCATTCGCAGGCCCCGGACTGGTTTTTTGAAGATCAAAATGGAGATCCCGTAAGTCCGGAGGTACTGAAGCAGCGAATGAAAGATCACATCTATGTTGTAGTTGGCCGTTATAAAGGCCGGGTACATTCATGGGATGTGGTGAACGAAGCTATTGAAGATGATGGCACTTACCGGGAAAGCAAATTCTATGAAATTCTTGGGGAGGATTTTGTCAAACTGGCTTTTCAATATGCGCACGAGGTAGATCCTGAAGCCGAGCTTTACTATAATGACTATTCAATGGCAAATCCGCGGAAACGTGCAGGGGTAGTCGAAATGGTGAAAAAATTTCAGAAGGAGGGAGTTCCCGTTCACGGCATTGGAATGCAGGGGCACATTGGATTGAATTATCCCGATATCAACGAATTTGAAAAAAGCATAGAAGCCTTTGGGGCTTTAGGCAAAGTGGTGATCTCTGAACTCGATCTCAGTGTCCTGCCATCTCCCTGGGGGGATACCGGAGCAGAAATCTCCCAAAACTTTGAGTACGAAGATAAAATGAACCCTTTTCCCGATGGACTGCCGGAAGAAGTTGAGCAACAATTTACAAAGAGATATATAGATTTTTTTAAACTTTTCCTGAAACATCAGGATAAGATCTCAAGAGTAACCCTTTGGGGCGTCAACGATAGAAATTCATGGAAAAACAATTTCCCGGTAAGAGGAAGGACAGACTATCCACTGCTTTTCGATAGGCAGAACAAGCCCAAACCTGTAGTAAAAGAACTGATTGAACTGGCAGAAAACAGGCACTAAAGGTTGACATATACCTTTCAAAAAAGGCAATTCGGAAAACAATTTTTAAAGATGATAAAAACCAGCATTTTTTTGCAGAAGAACAATAGAAACCGTTTACTGTGCTTTCTTGCGATTTGTGTGGCATTTCCGGTATGGGCACAAAATCCATTGATCATGGACCAGTTTACTGCAGATCCTACTGCCAGAGTGTTCGGAGACAGGATCTATGTCTATCCTTCCCATGATATTTACTGCAGCGAAACCAATGGTAGAAAAAACTGGTTCTGTATGCAGGATTACCATGTTTTTTCCTCTACAGATCTGCAGAATTGGACAGATCACGGAATGATCCTGAGTCAGGAGGATGTGCCATGGGGGGATCCCACGGCCAACAGCATGTGGGCACCCGATGCCATTGAAAGGAACGGAAAATACTACTTCTATTTTCCCAACAGGATCAAAGGTGCAGAAACCGGAGAAGCCGGTTTTACAATTGGAGTGGCCGTTGCAGACAGACCCGAAGGTCCCTTTAAGCCCCAGTCAAAACCCATAGAAGGAATATCAGGAATCGACCCTAATGTTTTTATAGACAAAGACGGGCAGGCATATATTTACTGGTCCCGGAATAAAATCTATGGCGCAAAGCTGACAGACAACATGCTGGAACTGGCTTCGGAACCGAAGACTTTTACGGAGCTGCCTCAAAAAGGTCATATTGAAGGGCCTTTTGTTTTTGAAAGGGAAGGAATTTACTATATGACCTATCCCCACGTGGCCAACAATACGGAAAGACTGGAGTACGCTACGGGGAAAAGTCCCATGGGGCCATTTATTCACCGGGGAGTGATCATGGATGAATCTGCTTCAGGAACATGGACCAACCATCATTCCATTGTAAAATTTCGGGATCAATGGATCCTTTTCTATCATGATAACGACCTTTCACCTGATTTCGACAAGAACAGGTCTATTAGAGCAGATAGCCTCACTTTTACTGAAGAAGGACTGATAGAAAAAGTAATCCCAACCTATAGAGGAGTAGGGGTTACGCCAGGCACAGCTGAAATTCAGGTGGATAGGTATAGTGATAAAAGTGCAGTTGGTGCTTCTGTTGTGTTCCTGGAAAGGCTTGATCCATTTCAGGGATGGAAAGCAGTTTTAAATAAACCTGATGCCTGGATAAGGTATAATCAAGTGAGTTTTGGTTTGCCTGTTCACAATAGTATCAAGATTAGGGCAAGATCTCTTAAAGGAGGTACTTTAGGATTAAAAGTGGCAGGTGAGGAGGATTACTTTTCAGTGATTGAAGTTTCGGGTAACGGAGAATGGAAAACCATTTCAGCTCCTGTAAACAAAGAAATTAATGGTATTCAGGATCTTATATTGGTTCTTGATGGAGGTGATGGAGTAGAGGTGGACTGGGTGAAATTTGAGTAGAGGAATAACTACTTATCCATTGGAATTCTGCGCTCGATGCAAGGTTCTCAACCTGTTCTCGCTCCCCAATGCCAAGGCCTGTAAGCTCCCCCAGGTATGGCCTTGTTTAGGTTCTCCTTTATTCACTAAACCTATAAGGTCTTCTCTTGAACCTGCACCATTATCTGCCTGATAGCCGGTAGGATCAAGCTGGCGTAGCCCCAATTTTGAGACAGGAGCTGTTCCTGCCATGTATAAGATTGGGAATATTTGGGTAAGAAGCCTACCGCCAGTTCCAATCGATTTTAAAAAAGTAAATTCCATAAGCTTGTACGCAATCGGTTGCTTAAAATAAAGGAAGTTTTATTTATTAGGTTGGGAGGGGCCCTTAAAGAAAATCTTGAGGAAGTTTCCCGCGATTTCTTGATATGAAATTTGTAGTCTCTGGGTAAGCAGCCTTAAATGGAACATCCACAGCGTCTTGATTATCCGGAGTGTCTGGAGAATATTACAACTATGCACTTTTTTAACTCCCACAAAGAAGATAAATGGAATAACAAGAAAATTTTTCTAATTCTTCAGTTTTATAATTAAGAGATGATCCCCAAAACGGGATAAAAAAATTCAAAAAAAGCTTCACAACCATTTTTATCAATCGTGGTTATTCTGTTTTAAATGTTAAAATCTTTACAGAGACTGATTTATTTAAAAAGTGAGGGTGGGGAATCCTCCTAAATACCTTTAAAGCCTTGAAATGCTTCAAAAGTTATACACTTCTGCAACAAATTTGCTACATATTTTTGTAGCGGTCGAATATATTTGTTAGCCGGATTTTTCCTAAATTTAACTTGTCTTTAAGAAATCAATCGATTTCGTAAATTCATGCAATTATTTTTAGGTAGCAGGCAGGTTATTTTATTTAATACATAATTAATAAATATTAAAAATGGCAAACTATTTACTTCGCGATTTATGCTCCACAGCACGAAGTGTTTCTTTCTTTGTTCTAATGAGTTTAATAAGTTTTACCGCGGTCGCACAAACGACTACAGTCACTGGAACCGTTACAGATGAAAACGGTCCCATGCCTGGGGTTACCATTTTATTGAAAGGAACAACAAACGGGGTAGTTACAGATTTTAATGGTGATTATTCCATAACCGATGTTCCCCCTAACGGTGTTTTGGTATACAGTTATGTAGGTTTTGTGACAGAGGAGATTCCTGTCAACGGTCAAACTGAAATCAACGTAACTCTAATACAAGATGTATCGGCTTTAGATGAGGTTGTTGTAGTAGGGTATGGGACAATGAAAAAAAGTGATGTCACAGGAGCAGTGGTTTCTGTTTCCGGTGATGCTCTTGAAGAGTCTGTCTCAACAACAGTAGACCAGGTTTTACAAGGTCGTGCAGCCGGAGTTCAAATTCAGCAGAACAGTGGTGCTCCAGGAGCTAGCTCTTCAATTCGTATTCGAGGGATTAGCTCTATTACAGGTTCTAATGAACCAATATTTGTTATTGATGGGGTTATTGTCGACAGTAATACGGGACAAGGGGGACAGAATGCCTTTGCTTCTATTAACCCTTCAGATATTGAATCAATAGATATTTTAAAGGACGCTTCTGCTACAGCTATTTATGGATCCAGAGCTGCTAATGGAGTCATATTAATTACTACTAAAAGAGGGCAAGCCGGTGAAATGCGAGTAAACTTTGATACCTATGTTGGTTTACAGGAATTACCAAAGCACCTGGATATGCTGAATCTTCAGGAGTATGCTATACATAAAAATACCCGTGCCGAACTCGGCATTGTTCAACAAGATCCTTTCTTTATCCGTCCGGAGTTATTGGGAGAAGGAACTGACTGGCAGGAGGAGATGTTTGACCAGGCAATGATGGAAAGTTACAACCTTTCTGTTTCCGGAGGTAATGAGAAAAATAATTATTCCATGAGTATAGGATATCTTGATCAGGAAGGTATTGCCCTTGGTTCTTCGTTTAATCGATTGAACTTGAGAGGTCTCTTCGATACTCAGGTTAAAGAATATTTAAAGACCGGAATAAATTTCGCTTTTAGTAATATCAATCAAAACACCACGTTTTCTGACCAGTCTTTAATTCTCACTGCCTTAAAACAAACTCCCAATGTTTCGGTACGTAATGCAGAAGGAACATTTGACGGTCCTGTAACAGATGAATTTGTACAAAATAACCCCGTAGGTTTGGCCAGTATTAGGGAGAACAGGAGTGAAAGTGCCGGTATTAGAGCTAATACTTATGCGGAATTAGAAATTATTGAAGGGCTTAAGCTAAGATCTGAATACTCCTTGGATTATGGTATTTACAATGGCTATACCTTTAATCCTTCATATACTTTTGGAGCTATTGTTAACGACGTTCGCGAAGGAAGCAGAACAAAAAATTACAATGAGTATTACAACTTCCGTAACATATTGACCTATGACCGTACATTTGGAGATCATAGCATAAACACGATGTTAGGGCAGGAGTATCAAGAAAGTTTCTGGGAAGGCCTATATGGTTATCGAACAGGATACCTCACTAATGGAGCTACAGATCTAAACGCCGGTGACGCGACAACTGCAAGGAACTCCAATTCCAGTTTTCAAAGCGCTCTTAGCTCCTATTTTGGAAGAGCTTTCTATTCATATGATGACAGGTATCTATTAACTGCCACACTGAGGTATGATGGTTCTTCTAAATTTAGTGAGGAAAATCGCTGGGGATGGTTCCCTTCTGCCGCTCTTGCCTGGAGGATTTCAAACGAAGATTTTCTCGCTGATAATGAGTATATCAACAACCTTAAATTACGTTTAGGATATGGAGCCGTGGGTAACCAAAGTGTTCCGAATTTTGCCTTCACCTCAATATATGGAGCGTCTGCAACTCCTTTTGGAACAGGGCTATTGGCGGCAAATACGGCCAATCCAGATTTGCAGTGGGAAACAACCTATTCAAGTAATGCCGGTATTGATCTCTACATGTTTAATAACAGAATCGAATTTATTGCAGATGTGTACTACAAAAAAACCGAGGATCTCTTACTTCTGGCTCCGTATCCGGACTATTCAGGAACTTCAGGTGTGGGTGCTACGTCTGCCCCTTATGTTAACATCGGATCTCTTGAAAATAAAGGTATTGAGCTTACGCTTAACACTGTAAATATAGATTCTGATGATTTCGCCTGGAAGTCCAATTTTGTATTTACCTTAAACAGGAATGAAGTCCTGTCTCTTGCTACAGAAACAGGAATATTGAACAGGACATTACAGGAGGGTTCAGATATTACAATTGTTACCAGAACTGCAGTTGGAAAGCCTATTGCCCAGTTCTATGGTTACAAAGTAATTGGGCGTTTTGAGGATGCTACAGATTTCTATTATAGGAATGAAGCCGGAGATATCGTACCCACGGCTTTACCTGAAGGTATGGAAATTGGAGAGAACGGGGTTTGGATTGGGGATTACATTTTCAAAGATATTAACGGGGACGGAGTTATTAATGAACAGGATCGCGATTACATTGGTAATCCTCTACCGGACTTTACCTTTGGTATAGCGAATACATTTAGATATAAGAATTTTGATCTAAATGTACAGTTATCAGGTGTCTACGGAAATGAGATTGTAAATTACCAGAGAAGATTTTTAGAAAATCCGAGGGAAAATACCAACTTGCTACAATCAGCTCTTGGCTATGCCCAATTAGCACTTATAGATCCTGAAGGACCAAATGATTATCGAAATGTGGAAATTGTAGGGGGAGATCCATATATGCCAAGAATAGCGGCTTCTTCAGCAGCCTCAACTTCAAATTTCAGGTTTAGTGATAGGTTTCTTGAAGATGGCTCATACTTGCGAATCCAGAATATTTCCTTAGGTTATAGATTACCAGCTGATTGGATTGAAAGATTTGGACTATATAGTATGAAGGCATATGCCAACCTTCAGAATGTATACACCTTCACAGATTATTCAGGTTATGATCCCGAAGTAGGAGCAATAAATCAGGATGCACTTCTAACAGGTATAGATAATGGCCGTTATCCCTCCCCTAGAATTTATACGGTAGGTTTAAATGTCAACTTTTAAAAAAATGATGATTATGAAAAATATTTTTAAAACACTTTTTGTAGCGGGTTTACTCTTTGGCTCCTACGGCTGTAGTCTTGATGTAGAGCCGAATGATCAGATAGCTAAGGAAAATTTCTTCAAATCTGAACAGGATTTTCGTGCTGCAACGGCACCTTTGTATAACAGAGTATGGTTTTCATTTCATGACAAGTTTTACTTTGGACTGGGGGATGGCAGATCTTATAACTTATTTGCTCCTTATTCAGATTATGTATATCCTTTTAGCGATCTAACCGAAACCGGTCTTACCGGACCTCTTGTAGAAGCCTGGAGATCATTATATGTGGTAATTCAGCAATCCAACAATACTATAGAAGCTATTAAAGAAAGTAGCGTGGATGAAGAGATAAAAAATCGATATATAGCCGAAGCAAGATTTATGAGAGGTACTGCTTACTGGTACATAGCTTCACTGTGGGGAGATGCTATCATCACAACAAGTCAATCTGAAATTATTAGCAATCCCATAATTCCGAAGAGTCCAAGAACTGATGTTTTTGAGTTCGCTTTAAGAGATCTGGAGTTTGCTGCCAAATATTTACCTGAAATAGCAGGACAGGAAGGACGTCTTACTAAGTATGCTGCTTATGGAATGTTGTCTCGTGTATATCTTTCATATTCCGGGCTTACTGATGGGCCAAATAGTGGTACCAGAGACCAGGAGCTTCTTAACCTTGCAAAAATGGCTGCTGAAAAAGCCATTAATGAGGGGCCTTATGCCCTTATGAGTGATTATGCTGATTTATTCAGGATCGAGAATAACAACAATTCAGAATCAATGTTTGCACTGCAGTGGGTGCCAAATGGGGATTGGGGAGTTAACAATACTCATCAGGCTTATTTTGCACTCAATTCTGAAATTACCGGGGATGATGCTGCATGGGGAGCCTGGACAAGAGCTTCTTATGACGTCTTGCTGGAATATGAAAAGAATGACCTGCGGCGCGAAGCTACCTGGATGGCTGATGGAGATTTTTATCCGGAAATAAATAAGGCAAATGGGGGTTACTTAGTAGAACATGAGAACACCTATGTAAACGTCAAAAAAGGTGTGGTGGGTTCAACCAAGGACAATCCGGCTACTTCACGTATGAATTCTGGATTAAATACCTATATGCTTCGGTTGGGTGAAGTTTATTTAAACTATGCTGAAGCAGTATTAGGTAATAATGCCTCAACAAGTGACGCAACCGCCTTAATGTATGTAAATGAACTTCGTGAAAGAGCAGGACTCGATCCTAAGACCAGCCTTACCTTTGAGGATATTCTACATGAACGAAGGGTTGAGCTGGCAATGGAAGGACAATTTTGGTATGATCTGGTAAGATGGTCTTACTATGAACAACAGGAGGTTATTAATTATATCGATAATCAGGATAGATCTATAATTCTTCCTTTTACTTATAATTCCGAAACAAATACTGTAATTATAGATGAAACTGCTGATGCCACCACACGTGCGGTGGGAGATGCTGATGCGAGCATATTCTTTTTGCCGTATCCTGAATCTGAAGTTGTGCAAAATCCACTTCTAAGAGAAGAAGCTGTTCCTTACGAGTTCACGGAAGAAAGGATTACAGATGAATTATTCCAGTAAGAAATTATATAACAACAATAAAATCGATTAAAATGAAGGATATAATTATAAGCATAAGCAGGTGGGGGTGGGGCGCCATCCTGGGAGTTCTTCTGTGTGGATTTTTCCTCACGGCCTGTTCTACCGATGATGATACTAACGATAGCGAAATCATAGTGGATGCCGTTTACCTACAGGACGTAGATTCGAGTGTGCCAGATAGAGAAGTGGAATTTGCAAGGCTAGGTCAATTACTGCGCCTGGAGGGTTCCGGCTTTACCGGCATGAGGAGAGTTTTTATAAATGGTTTTCAAACAGATTTCAATCCTGTTTATGTTTCTGATAATTCTATGTTGATCAGAATATCGGAGGATACCCCTGTTTCTGAGGCTAGTGAAGATGTACGCAATACTATTCGCTTGGTTAAGGATAATACAGAAACAACAGTTATTTTTGAGATACGCTCTTCAGCTCCCACAATTACAGAAGTTTCCCACACGTTACCCAAGGTGGGAGAAGAGATTACTGTTTATGGAACAGGCTTGATGGAAGTGAGTCGTGTAGTTTTCCCGGGTAACGTTGAGGTCACTACCGGGATTACCTATGATGAAGAAGATGGAGAATTCTTTACTGTCACTGTACCCGAGGGTGTTTCTGAACAGGGTGGCTCTATTTATGTTGAGACAGCTAACGGAGTGGCATATTCTCCTGCTTTCTTTAATGTAGAGCCGGGGATCATATTAAATTTTGATGGTAAAGGCACTATGGGAGAATGGGGCACCAATCTCACACAGGAGGATTTGGAATCTGAAGTTATAGGTGAGGGACATGTATCTCAGGGGAACTATGTACCTCATGGTCCTGCAGACGGTGAAACTTATGGTGCCGCTAAAAACAGGCTGTCTGAAGTCTGGACCTCAGGTGAAGAAAACTGGAGGTCGCAATATACCGATATGATTCCGGCTGATACTCCTTTGGATGAGGTAGCTTTTCAGTTCGACATTTTCGTTCCTGAAGCCTGGGTAGGTACCGGATTCTTAAAGATTATGTTGATAAACAACTTCAACGGGGGCGAATGGGCCGGAGGAATCTATAACTATGTTCCATGGATCGTAGATGGGGAAGTGGTTCCTTTTGAGACAGAAGGATGGACAACAGTTACTATTCCTTTAACAGATTTCTATATGTTTAATGATGGGGGGGATTATACTTTTGGAGATGTTTTAGCGTATCGTGAATCTGCTACCTATAAGAATTTTGGGATCTTCTTCGAAAATTCCGACTTCAATCTAAATCAGCTTCCCGAGTACAGTGCCGATGTAGAATTTCCTTCTTCTGAAACTTCTGTGCAGGTCTATACAGATAACTGGCGAATCGTTTCTTTAGACACTCCAACAGTTACTGATTTTCCTGAATAACTATAAATATTTAAGAGATGAAAAAATTAAAAATATTATCCCTATTTGTTCTTTGCTCTTTACTATTACCATCCTGTGAAAGAGAAATAATGGAATGGGAAGAGAGACCTGAAGACGAAAGGGTGACTCGTGCAGAACTGCCACTGGAATTGGCAGAAAAGATTGAAAGATATGCGCCATTAAAAACTTATGCAGATTATGTTCTGGGTGCCGGTATAGGAATGGATCTCTATATGAATGATGAGATCTACAGGAACATCGTAAACGAAAATTTTGATGAAGTTACTGTAGGTTATGCCATGAAACATGGAGCCATGGTAAATTCTCAGGGAGAGATCAATTTTGCACCTGTTGATGCATTTATTGCGATGACAAACGAAGCAGGTATTGATGTTTATGGTCACACTCTTGTTTGGCATGCGAATCAAAACGCCGCTTATTTAAACAGTTTAATAGCTCCCACAGTTATTCCCGGGTCAAGTGGTGCAAATGCACTTGATATTTCAGGTTTGCAGGATGGTAGCTTTACCGGATGGTCAAAGAACAACCCCGGTGATGGCATAACTGTAGTTGAAGGAGAAGGATTGGGAGATGACGGGAAAGCCATAAAGCTCGTTGCAGGTTCAGGTGCTGCGAATCCATGGGATTTACAATTGGCAACGCCGCAGGTTCCTGTTGTAGAGGGGCATGAATATGAGGTGTCATTTTACATTAGATCAGATCAGCCCGGGAAAGGTCGTGTCTCCTTTAGCGGACTCGCCAACAATTATCCGTGGCAGGACTGGTATGCTACCGGTGGAGAAGCTACTGAAGCCTTTGAGACTACTTCCCAGTGGCAACAGGTTAAATTTGTTGTAAATGACTATACAGGTACAAGTTTTGGAATGTCTTTAGATCTGGGGTACTTACCCGGAGTAACTTATTATATTGATGTAGATAGTTTTAGCGTCGTGGATCTTGACGCTGACGCTGAAGTTGTAAATCTAATTTCCAATGGAGATTTTGAGAATGGCACCCTTGATCCCTGGAATGGCTGGGGGAACTCATCTACGAGAGCTGTTTCTGCAGAAGGAGAAGGTTATAACAGTACTTATGCTATGGTTCTAACAAATCCTTCCGAAGCACAACTATATGAGGCTCAACAGGTTTATACTTTAAGCGAGCCACTGGAGCAAGGTACAGAGTACACTGTTTCCTTTTATGTTAAATCGAGCGTACCGGCAACCATTCAATTCCAGCTACAGAACCCTGACTATGCAGCAGACTACTCCGGTGGTATTGAGGTGGGAACAACCTGGCAACAAGTGGTAAGAACCATTACCCCTACTACAGGAGACAGAAATAAACTGGTTTTTGATTTTGGACAGACACCGGCAACTATTTATATTGACGATGTAGTATTAACCTCAGGTGAAGTAGCCGCAGGCTCTCCTCCGGTGATCATTGAAATGTCTGATGAAGAAAAAGCTGAAGTCATAGGTGATGCTATGGAGCATTGGATTACAGAGATGGTTACGCGTTATACAGCTGAAGTAACTGCCTGGGATGTGGTGAACGAGCCAATGAAAGAAGGAGGTTCTCTTCGTGATGGAAACGTAACAGATCCTGCAAGTGACGACTTTTACTGGGTTAAATATTTAGGTAAGGATTACGCTGTAACGGCCTTTAAACTGGCACGGGAACATGCGGAGCCATCAGACTTACTTTTCATAAACGATTATAATCTTGAGGCCAGTATGGCAAAACTGGATGGATTAATAGACTATGTGAACTACATAGAAAGTCAGGGCGCTACAGTTGATGGTATTGGTACGCAGATGCATGTTTCTTTAAATACAAGCAGAGAAAACATCGTTGAAATGTTCCAGAAGCTGGCAGCCACCGGAAAGATCATTAAAGTTTCTGAGTTGGATGTGAGACTGGGAACGGCTTCTCCAACTACACAACAGTTAGCCGATCAGGCCGATATGTATCAATTCATTTTCGACTCTTACAGAGAATACATTCCTGCTGCTCAACGTTACGGCGTAACCATCTGGAGTGTTTCAGACAACCCGCAGGAGCATGAATTCTGGTTGCCAGATGAGTCTCCTAACCTTTGGGATGCAAATTATGAGAGGAAGCACGCTTACAAAGGAGTGGCCGATGGACTTGCCGGTCGTGATGTAAGTGAGGATTTTACAGGAGAATTAGAATACTAAGGTTTGAATTAGTTCAGATTCACATGTAAACAAAACCGGGCTTTATCGCCCGGTTTTTTTATGGCCAATAATTAAGAGGACGGGAAAATACCATTTTTGAGCGTCCACTCTAAGCTTCCAAAAAATCTACTTTAGATCATTTTTTATAGGGCTTAACGTCCCTTGCAGAGAAAACAAGAAGCTTGCCTGTGGGAATAGGTGTTGCCAAAAATGGTATCGAAAAAAGTCATTTTTGAGACCTCTTTGCAGTTCGACCTTCGGTCTGCCAATGTTGTAACACAAGAAGATAACACAGGAGCTTTTTTAAAGCGCGAAAGGGGAGATGAATTAAACAATCTCTTCCCGTCAAGGAAGGAATTTTTAAAGGTCGAAGGAAAAGAATACAGCTTGCTCGAGAGTAAAGCTTATTCTTCTTTAACCTCTTTTGGAAGTATACCAAAATGAGATTTAAAGCATTTTGAAAAGTAGGAGGGAGAAGAGAACCCTACATTGAAGCTAATCTCACTTACAGACGGAGCGGTACTCTCTTCGAGGAGTTCTTTAGCCCGTTCAAGACGTATCTTTCTTATGAGTTCATTTGCCGTTAAACCGGTCAGGGTTTTGATCTTTCTGTAAAGCTGACTTCTGCTAAGGTTAAATTCATCTGCAAGTTTCTCGACATTCAGGTTAGTCTCCTTGATGTTTTCCTGAGTATATTTTATGATCTTCAAAATGAATTGTTGATCTAAAGAGGTGGAATTAGGTTCAATCTCAGTTTTATTGTAATCTCCTATGTATTTTGAATACAATATAGCCCTGTTAGAAATGAGCTGCTTTAATTGAGAACGCAAAATCTTCATCTCGAAAGGCTTGTTGAGATAAGCATCTGCTCCGGCTTCGAGTCCCTCTACCCAATCATCTGTCTGGGCCTTTGCTGTGAGCATTAACACCGGGATGTGGCTTGTCCTAAAATCCTTTTTCAGGAGGGAACAAAACTCGATACCATCCATCTTTGGCATTATGACATCTGTAAGAGCAACGTCTGGCATATATTTTTTAGCCTTTTCCAGACCTTCCTCGCCATTTTCAGCCAGAACTACTTTATAGTCTTTGGAAAGCTCCTGCTTAAGGTAAGTTCTAAGCTCCAGGTTATCCTCAACAACCAAAAGCGTTTTCCTGTGCTGTTCTTGGTCTTCTTTTGAGGCAACTTCCGGCGCTTCAGGAACAGGTCTGTCCGTAACAGATTCCGACTCTGTAATATCTGCGGAGTCATACAGATCCTTATCCAGAGGCAGTAGGATCCTGAATTTAGTGCCAACACCTATCTGGCTTTCCACCTCAATGTCTCCCTTGTGAAGTTCCACAAAACTTTTCACTACTTCCAGCCCAATCCCTGTGCCGCTGTAATATTGTTCGTTGCGCTCCTTTATCTGGTAAAAACGATCAAATATTTTATTGAGCTCATCGGGATGTATTCCTTTTCCGGTATCCTCTATACTCAGTTCAAGCGCTTCAAGCGGGGTGTGAGGATCTATAAGTTTGAAGCTATGCTCTTCTTTTTTAGCCAACCCCACTGTAATTATTCCGTTGTTGGGAGTGCTTTTAAAAGCGTTTGAAAGAATATTGAAGACGATCTTTTCAATTTTACCCCGGTCAGCCCAAACCTGGGAAAAACCTAATTCTGTTTCCAGCGTTAGAACGATATTTCGCTGCTGTGCCTCTTCCCGGAAATAGTCCAAACTTTCCCGTAGAAGATTGTCAATATCAAAGGAAGTGATATTTAGCGGGAGTTTGTTGAGCTGAAGCTTTCTGAAGTCCATTAATTCATCAACCAATCTTTTCAGCCTTATGGTGTTTTTATTTATGGTTCTCAGTTTGGTCTGAATTTTCTCCGGAAGGATTTCTTCCTGCAAAATATCTTGAAGCGGACTCGATATTAAGGTTAATGGCGTCCTGAACTCATGAGAAATATTGGTAAAAAACTGAAGCTTTTTGTCATTAAGGGCTTCTTCCTGGAGGTGTCTTGCCCTTTCCTCTTCTATGGCTCTTTTGCTTTTAGCGCGGGAATCAATGAAACGGAAGGAAATATATAACAGCACGAAGATCAATATGATGTACGACAAAACGGCCAAATTGGTAAACCACCAGGGGCGAAGGATCTCAATTTTCAGAGTCGTTGGTTCGGCCTGCCATATCCCGTCGCTATTAGTTGCTTTCACTTTAAAGACGTAGTTCCCTGCGGGTAAGTTAGTGTAGGTAGCACTTCTGGAATTTTGCACAAAGTTCCAGTCGTCTTCAAAGCCTTCCAGGTAATATGCAAACTGAATTTTTTCGGGTCTTGTAAAATCTACCGAGGCAAAATCTATTGTGAATACAGATTGGGAATGGCTAAGCTCTACTTTTTCAGTTTGACCGATGACTTTTTCTAAGGGTGAGTCTTCCGCTTGCGGACTAACCGGCTGATTGAAGATCTTAAGATCTGTTAGATAGACGTTCGTAGGGTTCTTATTGACTTTAAGATTTTCAGGATTAAAATAATTTACCCCTTCATAAGTACCGAAATAAAGAGTTCCGTCGCGATCTTTAAAGGCCGCATTGTTGTTGAAGTCATTGCTGAGCAGGCCGTCATTAATTGAAAAATTCTTCAAAGTATTGTCACTCCTGTCGAGTTTGGACAAGCCGTTGTTTCCCGCTGCCCAAATGGAGCCACTGTTATCCTGTATAATGGAGGAAACTGTTAATTTATTAAAACCTGTTTCGGGTTTGATCCAGGAGAACGAATTCTCCTTCATATCATATTCACATAGCCCTGAACCATCGGTACCTATCCAAATTCTTTGGGAGGAGTCTTCATAGATATCCAGGATCTGGCTCTTAAATGCTTCGTTGCCGGCGTCTTTGTAAAACCTCGGCGACATGACCTCAAGATCCATTTTTCCATTGGTTATCTCTAACCTGTAAAGTCCTGCACTACCCCCAATCCATATATGGTCTCTACTGTCGACGTAGATCCTTCTCACATCACTATAGCTCAGTCTTGCCTCCAGGAAAGGCTCCTGATCATATTTCGTAAATTTTCCGGAGTCGGGGTCATAGGAATGTATACCACGGGAAAAGGTCCCTATCCAGATCGTGCCTTTTGAATCTTCAGAAAAACTGAGGATGCGGTTGGTGGCTATTTCTCCGTTTGTATTTTGAACATTAAAGTTTTGGAAGGAATTAGAACCTTTTTTTAAAAGGTAGATCCCGTAGTCCCAGGTGCCAACCCATATATTCCCTTTGCTGTCCATAAAAAGGGTCTGTACATCCGGGGAGTCCAATCCATTGGCAATTCTATTGTCATTATTCAAAAGATGAATAAAGCTTGCAGTGCCCGGATGGTAAACATCTATGCCGCCACCGTCCATTCCAATCCAAAGCCGACCTTTGTCATCTTTCAAAATTCCGGTAACCGAGCTGGACTGTAAGGAGTTTGGATTATTCGGCTTACTCTCAATATCTGCAAACTTATCGTACAATTCATCGTAAACAGCAACTCCGTTATTATAAAAACTGATCCAGATACGTTCCTGATTATCCAAAAACAGCGACCATATCGAATTGGACTTTAGACCTTTATCATCAAACTTATTATTAATGTAACGATTTAAAATTTTTCCTTCCCTATTTATTTCAAACATACCGTCGTTCTCCGTTCCGCAAAGGGTTGTATTGCGGGGAGTGGCTAAAAGAGATAAGATCCTTTTTGTGGTGAAAGGGAAATGTTCAATGACGTAGCGGCCGTTTTCGTTGCCGTCAATCTTATACAAGCCTTTGTTGGTAGTTCCTAACCAAATGGTTCCCTTGCTGTCAATTTCGGTCGTCAGTATATGGTCAGCGATCGTTTCCTTACCAACAGCGGTCATAAAAGCCAGTGGCGCCATTGAATTAGTCTCTGCGCTGTATTCGAATAGGCCCTTGTCTGTGCCCACCACAATTCGATTATCGAAGTAAGTGAGACTATTAATCAGGAAATTTCGGATCTCGCCAATGCCTTCGGTTTTAACCACTGAAGCCTCTAGAGTGGCAGGATCTACTCTGAACAAACCATATTGATGGGTCCCCACTAATATTTCTCCATTTTTAGTTTGAAGTATTGAATGGACTCCAATACCCAGGTCTTCGGCTTCTTCTAAAAGTTTGATGTGAAGAAAATTATCCTGATCCCGGTTATAAAGGTCCAGCCCCGTTTCTGTGCCTATCCATAGCCTGTTCTGCTTATCTACATAGGTCGTGTGAATAAGAGAGTTACTCAGGCTGGTGGTATCTCCTTCTTTGTACTGGTAGGTTGCATAGTCGAGGCCGTTGTACCTGTTAAGACCCAAACCATTAGTGCCCATCCAGATAAACCCCTGGCGGTCCTGTGAAATGGTGGCCACCGCTCTTTGAGTAGGAATCGTTCTTAAGGTCTCAAAATGGTATTTTGGGAGTGAATTCTCCTGTCCCCGAACAGGAAAGTAGGATAAGAGCAGGATAATAAAAACAGGAGAGAAAGTAAACTTTAGAGCATTCAGTGTTTTCAGCAAATCAAAGCGTACGATCCGCGAAGTACTCGTCTTCAAATTTATCTTTTTTGAATGCCTGCTCATAAACAAAGCGATCTGGTTTAAATGGCACCCCTGGTGCAGGAAACAATATTATCTATTTATAATGAGATGCTTAGAGAGTTCGAATTCTTTTTTGCTTCGAATCAGTTTCTGATCTCCGTTTGCTTTAACAACCATGAATCTTCCTGTGAGCCAATTGATGTCTATTAAGCTGAAAATAATTTTTCAGACTTACTGGGTCCAGTTATCTGTTCTAAAAGGAGACGCAGGAAGCCCTTCTTTATTATAGAGATTAGCACCTTCAGGATTGTCTGCCCAGGCGTAGCGTACAGCGACAGGATTCGATACCTCCGGATGATACACAACTACTTTATCTCCTCTTATTTTTGCCTGTGCCCACTTAAAGTCGCCGTCTTCACCTGCTATTGCAAAATGAGACAGAGATTTGCCATTTTTGGAAACCAATCCACCTCCAACATTTTTAAAGGAGATTACTATGGAATCACCTTCTTTTGAAAACGATTCAAACAGCGGTCCTGCAGGAACTATATTTTCATTATAGGCAACCCTTTTAGCTGTCCGCGCAAGTCGTTCCCCTACCGTTTTTTTATTTAACGGGTGAATATCATTCCACTCGCCCACATCTATGGCAACAGCCATTCCTGTATGAGGTACGGCAAGAGTCTTTCGTTGCGCATCTCTAAGTCGCGCCCAATTACTGTCGCCAGGTTCATCCCGGCTTTCAAGGAAATTGGCCAGCTGTACATACAGAAAAGGCAAATCCTGCTGATTCCATTTGTTTCTCCAGTCCTCAATCAAAGTAGTCATCAGAGCTTTATACTCGCCAGGCCTACCAGTATTGGATTCGCCCTGATACCATATAACCCCTTTTATTGAATAATTCGTTAATGGATTGATCATCGCATTATAGAGGCCAAGAGGTTTCCAACGAATAAAGGTCTGTCCCTGGAGTCGTGGCATTTCAGCACCTAACTTGAATTTCCAGGTTCCGGCGAGGTCTATTTCTTCCTCACCCGAAATCAGCTTATATTCCTTGTCGGTAACAAATCCTCCCCGGCCACTTTCATTGATGATCCGGATGCTGATGGTATTTTCCCCAGATTTCAATACTCCTGCAGGTATATCATATCGCCTTGGTGGGTATTGATAGGTGGTGTTTCCTACGAAAGTTCCATTCACAAAAACAGAATCTGCATCTACTATTCTTCCAAGCAGAAGTTTTGCAGGTTTTTGTGCCCATTCCTTCGAAAGATCTACATTTTTCCGAAACCAAACCACACCATTTTTTGGTCCTAGATCAGTATCGGCCCAATAACCCGGAATTTCCATGGTTCTCCAGGCAGAATCGTCCACATTTGAAGCTTTCCAGTTCTTTTTAAGCCCTTCATCTTTTTGATGAATATCGCTGTACCACCTTCTAATTCTTTCCTGGTCTGCTTTTTCAATGCTGTCAATGTGAGCAGGATTCTTAAACCGAAGAGCTTCTTCATAATGCTCCGGAAATTTCTTTAAAGCACTTTCACTAATCCAGGCTTCGGCAGGAGAACCTCCTAAGGCTGAATTAATGATCCCAATAGGGATGTTGTATTCTTCATATAGATCTTTAGCAAAAAAGTAGGCTACTGCAGAAAACTGTTCAATGGTTTCAGGAGCCACAGGCTTCCAATCACCACCATCCAGGTCCTCTTTAGCTTCAGAAAAATTATAGGTCTTGGGAACTTCAAAGAAGCGAATGGCCTCATTTGATGCTGTTGCAATTTCTTCAGGATATAAAGGAGCTACCCTGGACATTGGCAGTTCCATATTTGATTGGCCCGATGCCAGCCACACATCACCTACATAAACATCTGTGAGATGAAGGCTATTGCTGCCTTTGATGTCCATTGTAAAAGGTCCGCCCGATGGTAGATCCTTGATAGAAACAGACCACTTGCCGGCATTATCTGTCACAGTCTTGTAGTCCTTTCCGAGGAAAGAAATGGAGATGGGCTCCCCTTTAGAAGCCCATCCCCATATTTTTACTTCTGCATCCCGCTGAAGCACCATTCCGTCACTAATCAGTTTAGGCAATTTTATCTGCCCAAAAGAAGCAAAAGAAGTAGTAAGAAGGAATAGAGTAAAAAATAATCTTCTTAAAACAAACATATTATAGATTTACATCATCTTCATTGGCAAAAGAACTGATGGTTTTAATTGTACCATCGTCGTTGTACTCCAGTTTTGCCACCTTCATACTTCGCAAATAAGTCTTACCTCCCGAAAGAGAGCTGTCATGGTAAAAGAGATACCATTCTCCATTATGCTCTACAATAGAATGGTGATTTGTCCATCCTAAAACCGGCTCAAGGATTACCCCCTGGTAAGTAAAGGGACCATAAGGACTATCTCCAATTGCATAGGCGATATTATGAGTGTCACCGGTAGAGTAGGAGAAGTAGTATTTATCATTGTATTTGTGAACCCAGGCGGCTTCAAAGAACCTTCTTTCGTTGTCGCCTGTGGTAATAGGTTTTCCGTCCTTATCCAGGATTTGTACATCCTTTAGCTCTTCAGCAAAACCGAGCATGTCGTCGCTCATAAGAGCTACCTTTGGACTTAGAGCAGGTTCATCATCTGCGGGGTATACATCAGCTTCACCCTGATATTCGTTATTGCGATATCGCTGAAGCTGACCTCCCCAGATCCCTCCGAGGTACATGTAATATTTACCGTCTGTATCTTTATACACAGCCGGATCTATACTGTAGCTTTTTGCTATTGGTTCAGGTTGAGGATTAAAGGGACCTGCAGGGGAATCGCCAACTGCCACCCCAATTCTAAAGATATCGTTCTCATCCTTTGCAGGGAAATAAAGATAATATTTGCCATTTTTTTCCGCAGCATCGGGAGCCCACATTTGTCTGCTGGCCCAGGGCACATCCTTCACATCAAGAACTACCCCATGATCTGTTACTTCACCTCCCACGCTGTCCATAGAATAGACATGGTAATCTTTCATGTTAAAATGTGCTCCTGTATCATCTTCAGGTATTCCCGAATCCCAGTCGTGAGAAGGGTAAACGTAGATCTTTCCTTCGAACACATGGGCAGAAGGATCTGCTGTGTAATTATCTGTCACAAGAGGTTCAGACGCAAATTCTGGTAAAGTATCGTTTGTGGCAATTGTGTCCTCCTGGACTTCTTCGGGGTTGTTCCCGTTCTTGCATCCTGTAATTGCAAGTACTGACAGCATCAGAAATGCAGTTTTTGGAAATCCTAAAATTTTAAATTCCATCACAAAAAAAATTTTAAAAGTGATTATAAACCTTGCCCTTGTGGTCAAAGCTTTTTAAGAACGCCGGAGTCGAAACTCCGGCGTTTCTAATTTGTTATTTAATTTAATATGAATTAGCTATAATTTGTTCCAGTAGCTCCTGTTTTCCGCTTATTTGCTGAGGTTCACCTTTTTCACGTGCTATTTTGCTCAAATCTTCAAGTGACAATTCACCATTCTCAAATTTTGCTCCGTTGCCGGAATCAAAAGATGCATAGCGGTCCTTTCTGATCTTCTTGTAGTTCGTGTTCTCCAGAATATTATTGGCACAGATAAGTCCTCTTGCAAAAACATCCATCCCGGCGATATGAGCTATGAACTTATCTTCGAGATCGGTAGAGTTACGACGGACTTTAGCATCAAAATTAATACCTCCGCCCTGGATCCCACCTCCTTCGAGAATGATTAACATGGCCTGGGTGATTTCAAAAAGGTCTATGGGGAATTGATCTGTGTCCCATCCGTTTTGATAATCTCCTCTGTTTGCATCAATACTTCCGAGCATTCCGGCATCTACAGCGACTTGTAATTCATGTTCAAAAGTATGACCTGCGAGCGTTCCGTGGTTTACTTCGAGGTTTAACTTGAAGTCATTTTGTAGTCCGTATTGTTTGATGAAATGCAAAGAAGTGGCTGCATCGTAGTCATACTGATGCTTTGTTGGCTCCATTGGCTTAGGCTCGATAAAGAAGTTGCCTTTAAAACCTTGTTTTCTCGCATAGTCTTTACAGGTGTTCAGGAATCTTCCCAGGTGATCCAGTTCCCTCTTCATATCTGTATTTAAAAGACTCATATAACCCTCACGGCCACCCCAGAAAACGTAGTTTTCTCCGCCCAGAGCAATGGTTGCATCAAGTGCAATTTTGGCCTGTGCGCCGGCAAATGCAAGGACATCAAAGTTAGGATTGGTGGCAGCACCGTTCATATAACGGGGATTGCTGAAAAGATTGGAAGTTCCCCAAAGAAGTTTTATTCCGCTTTCTTTTTGCTTCTCTTTGGCGTATTCCACCATTGTATGGATCCTTTTTTCAAACTCGGCCAAAGTTGGAGCTTCATCCACTACATCCACGTCGTGGAAACAATAAAATGGCGTACCCAACTTTGTCATAAATTCAAATGCAGCGTCCATCTTATCTTTTGCACGGGTAATAGGATCGTCGCTCTTATCCCAGGCAAAGGTTTCGGTTCCGGGACCAAAAGGATCTGCTCCGGTGTTATTAAATGTATGCCAGTATGCAGTTGCAAATCTTAAATGTTCCTTCAGGGTTTTTCCGGCAACTACTTTGTTCTCGTCATACCACTTAAAGGCTAATGGATTGTCACTCTCCCGCCCTTCAAATTTTATTTGGTCAATGCCTTTAAAGAATTTACTTGTACTCATAATTAGTCTTTTTCTATTTTAATGTTCATTTTCCATTGTTCATATATGTCCTGATATCTCTGGGACAATTCTTTTTTAGGTTCTAAGGTTTCTATGCATTCCAGGTTTCCTAACGCATCCTTTAAGCTATCGTAGAAGCCATAACCATAGGCGGCTCCCCGGGCTGCTCCTTCAGCTCCTGAAGTGTTATAAAGCTCCAGCGTTGCCTGGGTAGTGTTGCAGAAAATTTCTCTGAAAACCGGACTTAAGAAAAGATTTCCTTTCCCGGCGCGTACCACCTCTCCCGAAGTGCCCAATGATTTTATTACGTCAAATCCATAGTTCATCGCGAAGACAATTCCTTCGCAGGCTGAACGTATCAAATGCGGGGGCTGATGAATGTTGAAGTTAAGATTCTCAATACCGGAATTTGCCTGTTTATTATTAAAGATCCTTTCCACACCATTACCAAAAGGATAGAACCTCAGGTTTTCACTACCGGGTTCTACTTTTGCAGCTTCACGATTCAAAACATCATAAGAAAGTAGCTCCTGGTTACCCACTGAAACCACTTTTCGCAACCATTGATAAAGTATTCCCGAACCATTAATAATTCCCAGTAAACCGTTACGCTTTTCTTCGGGAGTATTGCTTACGTGCAGAAAAGTATTTATCCTGCTTTTTTTGTCGTAGAGATCCTTATCCGTAACTGCATAGATCACGGCAGAGGTACCCGCGGTTGTAGCGATTTCCCCCGGATTAAGAACGTTTAATGACAAAGCATTATTTGGCTGGTCTCCTGCACGATAGGTTATTTCCACATCAATACTTAATCCCAGTTCACCGGCTACTTCTGGATGAACTTTAGCCTGGTGACCAAAAGTAGGAACTATCTCGGGCACCACTTCCTGAGGGAGACCCATCTGTTCCAGGATCCCGGTAGCCAGTTTCCCTTCTGAAAAATTCCACAATGCAGCTTCAGAAAGTCCTGAGGTAGTTGTCTGTGGAACCTTAGATAATTTTGCAGCTATAAAATCACCCGGCAACATCATGTATTTTGCCTTTTTAAAGATCTCCGGCTCATTCTCCTTTACCCATTTAAGTTTGGATGCAGTAAAATTTCCGGGGCTGCCAAGGATCTGCTTCTGGCAATTTTCCAGTCCTATTTCTTCACAGGCTGCATCTCCTATAGCTGCAGCCCTGCTATCACACCAGATGATGGAAGGCCTTACCGGCTCCAGGTTTTCATCTGTTAGAACCAGCCCGTGCATTTGGTAGGCGATGCCAATTCCTTTTATTTTCTTTATATCAAGACCCTTTTGTTTTAGCTCCCCGATTCCCTGTTTTACATATTGCCACCACTTTTCGGGATGCTGTTCAGCCCAGCCAAACTTTGGGGCGATCATCTCCATCTCAAATTCGGGAGCGGTAACAGAACCTATTATTTTGCCCTTTTCAGCATCCAATATGGATAGTTTTATTGAAGAGCTTCCCAGGTCAATTCCTAAAAAATACATATTAATCTTGCTTTTTGCGAATCCACAGATTTTCCATGTCTTCAAGTGTTCTTCCTTTGGTTTCAGGTACATATTTCCAGATGAACAAGCCCGACAGGATTGCCATCACTCCATAGATCCAGTAAGAGAAACCATGATTAAAGCTTTCTACGAGTGCCTCGTTGTTATTCATCATAGGGAAAGTCCAGGAAACGATGAGGTTCGCCAGCCATTGTACAGCAACGGCCACAGCCATCACACCCCTTATCTTATTGGGGAAAATTTCTGAAAGCAGTACCCACACCACAGGTCCCCATGACATTGCAAAAGCAGCGATGTACAGCAGCATAAGAAGTAAGGCAGGTAAACCTTCCACTTCCCAATAAAGGGTAAATCCAAGACCAATCATGCTTATTGCCATAACTGCACTTCCTATCATCATTAACTTTTTTCGACCGAACTTGTCCACGGTCATGATAGCAAGCACTGTAAACAGCATATTAATGGCTCCAACAATAATGGTTTGGAGCATCGAAGCGTCTGTCTCCATTCCCATTCCACGAAAGATCTCAGGGGCGTAATAAAGCACTACGTTGATTCCCACGAACTGCTGAAATATAGATAAGAGGATACCAATAATAACTACAGTCCAGCCAAAAGAAAGCCAGTGGGACCTGGTTCGGCTAAAGGAGGCTTTAATTTCCTGCAAGATCTGAGCTGCCCTTTCCGGTCCGTTAAGTTGCGTGAGCACCTTCATCGCATTTTCCTCTTTTCCTTTCATTGTTTGGAATCTCGGGGTTTTTGGCACCATGAGTAGGAAAAGGAAGAAAAGGACTGCGGGAATTGCTTCAGAAAGGAACATGTAACGCCATCCTTCTGTATTGATCCAGTCCTCAGTCTGTCCCCTTACAATAAAATAATTCACAAAATAAACCACAAGCATACCCGTAACAATCGCGAACTGGTTAAAGGAAACCAGCTTCCCCCGAATGTCCGCAGGAGCCATTTCGGCAATGTACATAGGTGCAAGCATACTGGCTAGTCCAACCCCGATTCCTCCTATGATCCTGTAAATAATAAAGGCAGAGAGATTATTTCCGGGAAAGATATCCATTACTTCAGGATAAGCCGAACCAACTGCGGATACCAGGAAAAGAAAAGCCGCCACAATAAGTCCGTTTCGGCGGCCTATTGAATTGGCAATGTTGTCCCCGAACGAAGCTCCTATTATACAACCCACAAGGGCACTACTAATCATGAAGCCAAGGATGGAATTCCGAAGGTTTTCTGTAAGTACATCGGGGAGAGCCAGGAACTGGAAATAATATAGAGCTCCTCCTATGAGAAAAAATAGAACAATAATTGTATAAGCTTTACTTCTTTTAAAAAACTTGAGGATGAAAGAGCTGAATAGCAGGACTATTGCCAGGACACAAATGCTCAGGATCACCTTGAATTGAAAAATACTTTTCGCTGCAAAAACGGAATCGTTTTCGAGCGTAAATATGAAGTAATTTTCCAGGGCCCCAACGGCGCCTGAGATTACTGCTGTGTCATAGCCAAAGAGCAAACCGCCCAAACTCGCTACAACTGTTATGAGATAAACGCTCTTTTTACTTATGGTTACTGTCGACATCGATTGAAATGTTAAAAATATCTTATGGTTTATATGACTACAAGTTTAAATATTAATTTTTACTTTAGCAATTTATTAGGGGATATTTCATGTGATTGTTATCATGTTTGATCATCCTGTTATCTTTGATTTTAAAAAAATTAATTTCTCCATGGACGAGGAAGTCTCAAAACATAGAGCCGACGCTATTGATGTTGATGCCATAGAATCTATCACTATTGACTGCGTGATATTTGGTTTTCAGGAAGGAAGCCTTGAGGTGCTATTGGTAAAACATGCCGAAGGAATAAGCAAAGGGAAATGGGGACTTCCCGGTGGATGGATCAAGAGAAATGAAGGTATTGACGATGCAGCCTATCGTTTGCTACGCGAGTTGACAGGACTTGATGAAATATTCCTCGAGCAGCTTAAGGCTTTTGGTGATCCCGACCGGTTTCCTTTGCACAGAGTAATAACAATAGGCTATTATGCACTTGTCAAGCGGGAGAATTACAAACTGAAGGCCGGTTTTACGGCTTCGGAAGTTGGGTGGTTCAAAATGAAAGATATTCCCAACCTGATATATGATCATGACCAGATCCTGAATTTTAGTTTAGAGCATTTGCGAAACCGCATTCGGCAGGCCCCCATTGGATTTAATCTTTTGCCTGAGAAATTTACCCTTTTGGAATTGATGCATTTGTATGAAGAAATTCTGGGAGTGGAAATGGACAAACCTAATTTCCGAAGAAAGATCCTGAAGATGAAACTTCTCCGGGACCTGAACGAGAAACAAACAGGCGTATCTCACCGGGCAGCCAAGCTCTATAGTTTCGACGAAAAGATCTACCACAAACTCACAGAAAGAGGATTTAATTTCGAATTTTAAAGAGGAAAGAGATTTATTCGTTCTGTATTTTCCTGAATTTTTTCTGTTCATAAATTCTGCAAAGCAATCGATTGTTTGACTGATTTGAGGATTTAATCCGGCAGTTTTGTACATTAGTTGGTTGGATGCTCAATGCCTCCTTCACAAAGCTCCTCAACGTATACTAATGAAAAAAAAGAAGGAAGTTACCATTTATGATTTAGCCAGAGAGCTGAACTATTCTCCCTCCACGATTTCCAGAGCTCTTAATAACCATAAGAGCATAGGTAAGAAAACAACTAAGGAAATTCAGAAGGTAGCTAACGATTTGGGTTATCGTCCCAATTCTATAGCTGCGAGCTTACGTAATAACAAAAGCAAAACCATTGGAATTATGGTGGCGAGGATCAACAGTCCCTTCATGTCAACCTTGATCAGTGGTGTTGAGGATGCTGCAAAAAAAGCAGGATATAATGTAATCATTAGTCAGTCCAATGAGAATTACGAAAATGAGGTAAGCAATGCCCGGGCCATGTATGACAGCAGGATTGGCGGTTTGATCGTGTCTCTCGCTATGGAAACCAAAAATACCGACCATTTTCAGCTATTCCTGGATAAGAACATTCCGGTAGTATTTGTGGACCGGGTCCCGCAGGATTTCAATTCCTACAGGGTAATCATCGACAATTATGCGGCAGGCTACAGGGCAACAAAGCATCTCATAGAGCAGGGATGTAAAAGGATTGCGTATTTCGCCGGATCTCAGCATGTCAATGTCTATAACATGCGAAAAAAGGGATATCAGGATGCAATTCTTGAAAGTGGCCATGCAGTTGATGAAGACCTGATATTTGAGCTCGATACCATGAGTCTGGAGGAGGGTAAGGAGGCTATGCGCAAATTGCTTAAAATGCAAAATCCGCCAGATGGTCTATTTTCTGCAAATGACGCAGCTGCAGTTGGAGGAATTTTGGTCGCAAAAGAAGAAGGAGTGAAAATTCCTGAAGAACTTGCGGTAATAGGTTTTAATGATGATCCTGTGGCGTCAATTGTGGAGCCCTCACTGTCAACTGTCTCTCATCCCGCCCGCAAAATGGGAGAGCTTTCTATTCAGAGAATTCTTGATCATTCCAAAAAAAGCCTCGGCTCAAGTGTTTCGGAAATTACCATGCTGGATACTGAAGTGATAATCAGAAATTCCAGTCTTAAGAAGACTACCGAAAACATACCTGTCAAAAAGGCCATTTTTTGAGAATATTTTTCCGAACCAACACCTGTGAAATTTCAGCACTTTCGCATTGCCGTAAGAAAACGGTGTTGGCTTGTCCTCTAATTATTATCTAAAGATGTTACAGCTGAGCTGAGAATTCTCAAATCTTCACATCTTCAAATCCTTTTTAGAGACTATTGTAAAGTAAAGACCGCTTCTTTTAACTGTTGAACACCCAATTCTGTACTTCTTTTTCCGGGGCTCGAACCACCAATATAGATTCGGAATTCGCCCGATTCGAGAACTCTTTCACCTTCATTATTAACCAGCTCCATCATTTCAGGAGTGATTTCGAAAACTAGTTCTTTGGAAGCGCCTGGTTCCAGTTCCACTCTTTTTATTCCGAAGAGCTGATATTTAGGTGCTCTTACAGAAGTTTTGAGATCTGAAACATATAATTGCACTACTTCTTCTGCTTTTGTTTTTCCGGTATTTGTTACAGTGACTGTTGCATTTAATGAATTCCCTTTCCTGATCTTTTTTTCTGAAAGCTTGAGATCTGAATAATTAAAGTTGGCGTAACTCAATCCATATCCAAAGGGATACATTGGCTCCACATCCATGTACTTGTATGTTCTCCCCTGCATATTATAATCTTCATATGGCGGCAGGTCGTCTAAAGACATTGGAAATGTAATAGGTAATCTTCCTGAAGGAGAAACTTCTCCAAAAATGATATCCGCAACGGCATTCCCACCTTCTTCGCCGGGATACCATACCAGCAGCACCGCGTCGGCCAGCTCATGTACCTCCTGAAGGTTCATTGGGCTTCCTCCGGTAATAACAGCAATAAGAGGAGCCTCACCGGCGGCTTCATTCAGTTTTCTCAGATAGTCGATCTGGTTTTGTGGCAGGTTGTAATCCAGCCTGTCTCCAAAGGTTTCTGAGGCTATTGATTCTCCTTCTTCACCTTCGAGTACACCTGAGATTCCAAGAACGGCAATTGTCGCATCAGAATTTCCTGCATTGGGGGAGGCCCAGTCCTGCGGATTGGCATTAGGGCGATCCAATAAGGTTCCCTGCCTGTACTGCATCTGGCTTTGAGGTTCAATAGCTCCGGCAAGACCTTCAAGAATCGTTACCAGGTTGGGGTTTATTCCGTGGTAATTTCCTAAAAGCACTTCTATGCTGGTTGCATTAGGTCCCGTAATGAAGTACTTTGAAAGGTCATTTTTAAGAGGTAATACGCCATTGTTCTTCAACATTACGATAGATTTCTGCGCAACTTTTCTCGCCAGTGCCCTGTGCTCTTTAGTATCGAGATTCGCGGCAGATAGTTGGGAATAGGGATTATCTTCTGCCGGATCGAAAAGACCGAGATCGAATTTTGTTTTTAGAAGGGTCTTGAGCCGCTCATCAACTTCTGCTTCGGTAACCAAACCTTTTTCAACGGCCTCAACGAGGCTGGGATAGTAAACGCTTCCGCAGTTAAGATCAACCCCGTGCTTTACCGCAAGGGCCGCTGCCTCCGCAGGTGTTTCTACAACATTATGACCTTCATAAAAATCAACAAGCGCCCAGCAATCACTCACTACGTGGCCTTTAAAATTCCATTTACCTCTCAAAACATCCTCTAAGAGATATTTATTTGCACAACAGGGTTCCCCGTTTGTCGCATTGTAGGCGCACATGATGGTTTCCACGTCGGCGTCGACCAACGCTTTAAAAGCAGGTAGATAGGTCTCCCACATGTCTTTTTGAGAAGCAACGGCATTGAACTCATGTCTCAGTTTTTCCGGTCCACTGTGAACAGCGTAATGTTTTGCAGCTGCTGCTGCTTTCAAGTATTTAGGGTGATCTCCCTGTAGTCCTTTTACAAATGCTGTTCCCAGTTGTGCAGTCAGATATGGATCTTCTCCATAGGTTTCCTGGCCTCTTCCCCAGCGCGGATCTCTAAAGATGTTGATGTTGGGAGTCCAAAAGGTGAGTCCGCTATATTGTCTTCTGTACCCGTTCTTAACGGCTGTGTTATGAGTTGCCCGGGCTTCATCAGAGATGACTGTGGCAACTTCAAGAATAAGGTCCTCATCGAAAGTGGCTCCCATGCCAATTGCCTGTGGAAAAACAGTCGCAACACCAGACCTTCCGATCCCGTGCAGAGCTTCATTCCACCAGTTGTATTCTGGAATGCCTAAACGTTCAATTGCAGGAGCATTATGCATCATTTGTCCTGCCTTTTCTTCTAAGGTCAATCGATTGACTAAATCTTCTATTCTTTCCTCTGTACTGAGGCCTGGATTATTAAAAGGATAGTCTGCCGTATTTGTAGATGTCTGGGCGTTGAGCAGCCCCGGAGTAGTGCTGAGGGATAACATCAAAAATGCCTTGAAAATGAAGCTTTTCATAAGGATGAGTTGTCGGGTTGTAATCTGTCTCAGTTCTCCCTTTAATAGAGAACCCTAACAAATTAAAAACAATTCTTCATAAGACGCAACCGATTGCGTGAATTATTTTGTTGCAAATTATTTTTTACCTAATTTTCGCATCTCAAGCTTATATCTTAAACTATAATTGTCCCTACCTCTACACTTCAAACAATGTTTAGTAAAAAATTCACCCTGCTCCTTCTTTTATTTATTCTTCCCTTATATGGTTACTCGCAGAAAGGATACGATCTGTGGCTGCAATACGATAGAATTGAAAATGAGAATATATCAAAGAAATACCTTAAAAATTTGTCCGGCTTTATCACATATGGAGAGGATCCTGCTTTACAAGTGGCTTCTGATGAGTTAAAAATGGCTTATGAGGGATTTTTTGGAAAACCTTTCAAAGAAACTCTTTCTATTAAGAAAAACACGCTTGTTCTGGGGAAAAAGGAGGATCTGCCCTCTTATGTCTTGCCTTCTGTTGAACAGGACTATGAGGTAATTAATGAAGAGGGTTATATTATTAAAACAATAAAAATAGGAAACACCCCTCTTACCGTGATCACCGGTAAGACCGGGGCCGGCGTACTGTATGGAACTTTTAGATTTATTAAGGAACTTCAGTTACACAACAGAATTGAAAATTTAAATATAACTGAATCTCCAAAGATCCAGAAAAGAGTGTTGAATCACTGGGACAACCTGGATCGCACAGTGGAAAGAGGCTACGCAGGATTTTCCATCTGGGACTGGCATCACCTGCCGGAGTTGATCAAACCCGAATATATAGATTACGCAAGGGCCAACGCCTCCATAGGAATTAACGGAACTGTACTAACCAACGTGAATGCCAATTCCCTCGTGCTCACCCCCATGTACATTGAAAAAGTGAAAGCCCTGGCCGATGTTTTCAGGCCCTATGGGATTCAGGTTTATTTGACAGCAAGATTTTCGGCTCCTCTTGAATCAGGCGACTTGCAGACCGCCGATCCTTTAGATCCTGAAGTCCGCCAATGGTGGAAAGATAAGGCAGACGAAATTTATACTGAAATTCCCGATTTTGGAGGCTTCCTGGTAAAGGCGAATTCCGAAGGGCAGCCGGGTCCAAACAACTACGGCAGATCTCATGTTGATGGTGCAAATATGCTTGCTGAGGCAGTAGCGCCTCACGGCGGGATCGTCATGTGGCGGGCTTTTGTCTATTCAGAACACGATCCTGAAGATCGTGCAAAACAGGCCTATTCCGAATTTGTGCCTTTTGACGGCCAATTTCATGACAATGTTCTCGTACAGGTGAAGAACGGCCCTATTGATTTTCAGCCTCGGGAGCCGTTTCATCCCATGTTCGGCGCAATGCCCGATACGCCTTTGATGATGGAGTTTCAGATCACCCAGGAATACCTCGGCTTTAGCTCCCATCTTGTTTTTCTTCCGAAGTTATTCGAGGAGACCCTTGATGAAGATACGTTTGTGAAAAGGGAGGGCTCGACCGTGGCAAAAATCATTGACGGAACCTTATCCAATAAAAAATTAACCGGAATTGCCGGCGTCGCCAATATTGGAACTGCTAAAAACTGGACAGGCCACCCCTTTGGACAGGCTAACTGGTACGGCTTCGGAAGACTTGCCTGGGATCCTTATCTCGATTCAGAAAAAATTGCAGAAGAGTGGCTAAAAATGACATTTTCGAATGATGAAGATTTTGTGGAGCCAATGAAAGAGCAGCTGCTCAATTCGCGGGAAGCCGTTGTAAATTATATGACACCTCTTGGCCTGCACCATATTATGGACACCGGGCATCACTATGGACCGGGTCCATGGGTAGACGATCTTGGCAGGCCCGAATGGAATCCCGTGTATTACCATCGTGCAGATTCTTTAGGAGTTGGCTTTGACAGGACCGCATCCGGCAGCAATGCCCTTGCACAATACGCAGAACCCATTGGGCAGAAATACAGTTCAATTGAAACCACTCCCGAAAAATACCTGCTATGGTTCCATCATGTGCCCTGGGATTATGAAATGGAAAATGGAAAGACCTTGTGGTACAATCTCGCGGCAAAGTATCAGGAAGGGGTGGAAGACGTAGAGGAGATGGTGGAAACCTGGAATCAAATGGAAGAATACGTGGATAAAGAAAGGTTTGAGAAAACTCAAATGCTGCTGCAAATTCAGCTGAAAGAAGCCAAATGGTGGCGCAATGCTGTGTTACTGTACTTTCAGCAGTTTTCAAAAATGGATTTGCCCGACTTTATCCCTGAACCTGAACATGATCTAAAATATTATCAATCCCTGGAATTTCCTTATGCCCCCGGTATAAGCCCTTCCTGGCATTAATTTACCTATGAATAAAAAATTGACAGCAATTGTGACCGGCGCCAATGCCGGATTGGGATTTGCTACTGCAAAAAAATTCTGTGATAACGGAATCACGACCTACGTAAACGGACGAAACGAGGAAAAAACCTTACAAGCCTGTGAGGAACTGGGCCCCTATGCAAAACCATTTATCCTGGACCTGAATAATCTTGATGAAATCCCTAAAGCAGTTGCAAAACTCGCTGAGGAAGCCGGAAAAATTGATATCTTGGTAAATAACGCCGGGATCAATATGAAGAAAGAATTCCTGGAAGTCACCAATGAAGAATTCCAGTCGATCCTTCACACTAACGTGCTTGCGCTTTTTGCGATAAGCAGGGAAGTGGCGAAAGTGATGAAGAAAAACAACTCCGGGAGCATCATCAACATAAGCTCGATGGCCGCGCAATATGGAATCCCTAAAGTGATCGCCTATTCGGCAAGTAAGACTGCCATAGACGGGATGACCCGCGCAATGGCGGTAGACCTCGCCCAATTTGGAATTAGAGTGAATGCAGTGGCACCCGGCTTTATTAAAACCAACATGTCGAGTAAGGCTCTGGACAGCGATCCTGAAAGAAGAAACAAGGTGCTTTCCAGAACGCCGATGGGCAGGCTGGGAGAACCTTCAGATGTTGCAGATGCCGTTTATTATTTTGCAACTTCAGAATCAAAATTTACTACAGGAACCGTGTTGCCTGTAGATGGTGGAAACTCAATAGGTTTTTAGGATGTACAAAATGACCCAAACAATGCGTTGGTACGGCCCAAATGACGTGCTCTCGCTAAAAGAATTAAAACAGGCCGGGATCACCGGAATTGTAACCGCACTGCATGAAATTCCCGTGGGAGAAATATGGTCCGAAAATGCCATTTTAGAGAGGAAAGCAGAAATTGAAGCTGTTGGGCTTGAGTGGAGCGTGATCGAAAGTCTTCCGGTGCACGAGGATATTAAAAAAAGATCCGGGAACTACGAGCAGTATATCGAAAACTACAAAATCAGCCTTCGGAACATTGGCAAGTGCGGGATTGAAGTAGTTGCTTACAATTTTATGCCCATCCTGGACTGGGTGCGCACCGACCATTATTTTGAAAACAAGGAAGGCGCCACTGTTCTCCGTTATGATCCTGTGACTTTTGCTTTTTTTGACCTTTTTCTGCTGAAAAGGAAGAACGCTGAAGCCGATTATTCCGATGCGGCAATTGCTGAAGCAAAAGAGCTGGGCGAAAAGCTTTCTTCAGAAGAAAAAGAGCAGCTTTTTAAGAGCATTCTGCTTGGTCTCCCCGGAAGTAAAGAAAATTTCACCCCTGAGATCATTAAGGAACTCCTCGAATCCTATTCACATATCACAGATCAAAAACTTCGGGAGAATCTTGTTGCCTTTTTATCTGAAGTTGCTCCCGTAGCTGCTGAAAGTGGTGTAAAACTGGCTATTCATCCCGATGATCCACCATTTTCGGTGTTAGGTCTTCCTCGGGTAGTTAGCAAGCAGCAGGATCTGGAATATATTTTTAACAATGTGGATATAAATGCCAATGGTCTCTGCTATTGCACCGGTTCCCTTGGAGCAAACCCTGAAAATGACCTTTTAGAGATCTTTGATAAATTCAGTGACAGGATCCACTTTTTGCACCTGCGGAATGTTCGGAAAGAAGCTTCCGGAGTGTTCATGGAATCAGATCACCTGGACGGGGATGTGCCAATGCCAGAAGTAATGAAGAAGATCCTGAAACTGCAGCAGGAAAAACAGAAAAGTCTGCCTATGCGCCCCGATCACGGCTATCTGCATTCGCTCGAAAAGGATAAAAAATATTACGTAGGCTACTCGTTCATTGGCAGGCTTAAAGGCCTTGCGGAGTTGCGTGGCCTTGAACTCGGATTGCTGGAAACCCTCAAATAAAAAGAAAATGCATTATAAAAACATCTTAAAAAAGTCAGCTTTTGTTGTGCTGACTGTTTCTCTATTGACTGCCTGTAAAAATGGTTCCGAAAATGAAGAGCAAAGTACTTTAGTTGCTGAAGAACAACAGCAGGAAAAAGGCCTCAAAGACTATTATGCAGGTTACTTCCCTATGGGAGTGGCGGTAGCCCCCGGCACAATTCAGGGAGAATCTGCCGAACTTCTTAAAAAAGAGTTCAACAGCATCACTCCCGAAAACGTGATGAAGATGGGTCCAATTCATCCTGAAAAAGATCGCTTTAACTGGGAGTATGCAGATGCTATGGCTGAATTCGCCCGTGAGAACGACCTGAAGATGCGGGGGCACGCTCTGGTATGGCATCAGCAAACCGGCGGCTGGATCTTCGAAGATGAAAACGGAAATAAAGTGGATCGCGAAGAGCTGCTGAAAAGAATGAAGACCCACATCGATTCTGTTGTTGGTAGGTACAAAGGGACGATTTATGCCTGGGACGTTGTGAACGAGGCGATTTCTGATAAACCCGATGAATTGCTCCGCAAGTCTGAATGGCTGGAGATCATAGGTGAAGATTTTATTGCAAAGGCTTTTGAATACGCCCATGCAGCCGATCCTGATGCCAAGCTTTACTACAACGACTACAACGCGATCATTCCCGAGAAAAGGGACAGGATCTATAAAATGCTGAAGAACCTGGTCGAAAACGACGTGCCGATAGACGGAGTCGGAATTCAGGGTCACTGGTCGATCTACGGCCCTTCCGAAGAGGAACTTCGAAAAGCCTTGGATATGTATTCCTCTTTGGGTCTGGACGTACAGATCACGGAGCTTGATGTTTCGCTCTATCCCTGGGAAAAAGAGCAGCGGGAGCGCAGGCCCGAAGATGTTGATGAATTTACACCCGAGCTGGAACAACGACAAATAGAAGCCTATGACATGTTCTTTGACGTCTTCAGGGATTACAAGGATGTGTTGACGGGAGTAACCTTCTGGAACCTTTCAGACCAGTATTCATGGCTGGATCATTACCCTGTAGAGGGCAGAAAGAATTATCCGCTTCTTTTTGACGAAGATATGCAGCGAAAAAAGGCATATTTCGAGGTCATTGACTTTGCGAAAGAAGAGGAACAGAAAAAATAAGATGATGACAGAAGGGAAGAGGGCCAGAATGAAGCTTATATTATTCCTGTTTATTCTCGGGGTCTGTTCGCCGCTTCTTGCCCAGGAAACCTACATTTCCACTTCTCAAAAGGAGGGATATTTCCCGTTAGTTTCTTCGGAAGAAGCTTCGGCTATTTATATTGACGAAAATGATTTTAAAGGAGTTCGTCGCGTAGCTGAAGATCTAAAAAAAGATATTGAGAAAGTCACGGGAAAGCTTCCGGATCTGCGGACGGCTGCAGGGGTGCCGGTGGGTACACCGGTCATCGTGGGAACGCTTGGGAAAAGCAGGCTGCTTGATGAGCTCGTTCAAAACAATAAAATCGATGTTTCAGAAATAAAGGGAAAATGGGAGACGTTTGCCATCCAGGTGGTGGAAAATCCTTTTCCCGGTGTGGGGCAGGCGCTGGTGATCGCGGGCAGTGACAAACGGGGAACTATTTTCGGGATGTATGATGTATCCAAGAAAATAGGTGTTTCTCCATGGCATTACTGGGCAGATGTCCCGGCAGACGAAGCAGAGGTGCTTTATGTGCAGCCGGGAGTTCACTCGAGGGGTACTCCAAAAGTGAAATACCGGGGCATCTTTATTAATGACGAAGCACCGGCACTTGCAGGCTGGGCTACAGAAAATTTCGGCGGCTTCAACAGTCGGTTTTACGAGCACGTCTTTGAACTGATCCTTCGGTTGCAGGGGAATTACCTGTGGCCGGCGATGTGGGGGAGAGCTTTTTATGATGATGATCCACGTAACGCTGAACTGGCAGATGAATACGGGGTGGTAATTGGAACTTCTCACCATGAACCTTTAATGCGGGCGCACGATGAGTGGAGACGCTTTGGCGAAGGGGAATGGAATTACAACACCAATCCGCAGAACCTTCAGGAATTCTGGAGAGGCGGGATCGAGAGAATGGGAGATAATGAGAGTGTGGTAACTATTGGAATGCGTGGGGACGGTGATGAGCCCATGAGTGAAGGTACGGCCATAGAGCTTTTGGAGCGAGTCGTTGAAGACCAGCGGGAGATCATTTCAGAAGTCACGGGAAAACCGGCAGAGGAGACGCCACAGGTTTGGGCGTTGTATAAAGAAGTTCAGGATTATTACGATCAGGGAATGCGGGTACCCGACGATGTGACCCTGCTCCTGGCAGACGACAACTGGGGGAATATACGAAAGCTTCCCAATCCCGATGAAGCGCCAAGAGAGGGCGGCTACGGAATCTACTATCATTTTGACTATGTTGGCGGCCCGAGAAACTACAAGTGGATCAATACCACCCAGATCTCGAGGGTTTGGGAACAAATGAACCTCGCTTACGAATTTGGAGCAGACGAACTGTGGATCGTGAACGTAGGGGATATCAAGCCCATGGAATTTCCCACAAGCTTCTTCCTTGACTTCGCCTGGGATCCTGATAAAATAGGTGCCGGGGACCTGAGGGAATACACCGAAAATTGGTCTGCAAGACAGCTGGGAGAACAATTTTCTGAAGAAATAGCAGATATTCTTCTCACCTACACAAAGTACAATAGCCGCAGAAAACCGGAATTAATAAGTCCCGAGACGTATAGCCTTACCAACTTTAATGAAGCTGATCGGATTGTAAAAGAATACCGTGATCTGGAAGAAAAGGCAGAGGCGATCTATAAACAAATCCCGAAGCGATATAAAGATGCATATTTCCAGCTGGTCCTGTTTCCGGTAAAAGCTTCAGCAATTCTGAACGAGTTGTATGTTTCGGCTGCGAAGAATAGGTTGTATGCAGAGCAGGGAAGAGCTTCGGCTAACACGTATGCCGATAGAACAAAGGAATTGTTTGACAAAGACGCTGAACTTACTGAGCAATACCATACTGAATTAGCCGATGGAAAGTGGAACCATATGATGTCCCAGACGCATATTGGCTACACCTACTGGCAACAACCCGAACAAAATAACATGCCGGAGGTGAGAGAGATCGAGCTGCCGGAAAAAGCAGAAATGGGAGTGGCGGTAGAGGGTTCCAAAAATGTCATTTTTGGAGGTGGTTCTAAAATCACCTTGCCAACTTTCGATCCTTATAATGATCAGGAATTTTATGTGGAGGTGTTCAATAAAGGACGTGAGCCTTTTCAGTATAAGATTCAGAAGAAACCTTCCTGGATAGAAGTTTCCGAAGAAAAGGGAATTATCGGGGATCAAAAAAGGCTTTTTGTAAAGGTAAATTGGAACGAGGCTCCGACGGGGCAAACCCGCGGATCTTTTCAAATTAAAGGAGCCGGAGAAAAAGTAACTGTAGAAGTGCCAATTCATCATCCAAAAAACAGAGATATAAAAGGCTTTGTTGAAAGCAATGGCTACATCTCCATGGAGGCTGCCAATTTTTCTGAAAATGTGCAGCAAAACGGGCGGGGATGGGAATTAATTCCGAACCTTGGAAGAACAGGCTCTGCCATGGCGTCTTATCCCGATGAACCGACTCAGAATGACTTATCAAAAGAGAATCCTTATTTGGCTTATGATTTCCATACCTTTAGTTCAGGTAAAGCCGAAATAGAATTCCATCTGTCGCCAACGCTGGATTTCAAAAACCAGGGAGGTTTAGAATTTGCCTTCTCAATAGACGACCGGGAACCTCAGGTAATTAATATGCACGAGCAAACTGAGGATTCCTGGGATACTTCAGTAGCTAATAATGTGACAAAATTAAGAACGACAGTAGATCTTGGACCGGGCAACCATACCTTGCAGGTGTGGGCTTTAGAATCGGGGATTGTGCTGCAAAAAATAGTGATCTGGACAGGAGAGGACAAGGAGTCATATCTCGGTCCGCCGGAAAGTGCAAAAGTTGAATAGAACGAAAAAATGAAAAAAATGAAGTACAGAACTTTAGGAAAAACGGGTTTTAAAATTTCAGAAATATCGCTGGGAACCTGGCAGGTAGGAGGGAAGTGGGGCTCCGGTTTTGACGATAAAAAAGCTGAAGAAATTCTAAATACCGCAATTGATAGAGGAGTGAATTTCATTGACACGGCCGATGTTTATGAAGATGGTTTAAGCGAGGCGGCAGTTGGAAGAGTTGTGAGGTCAAGATCTGAAAAGGTCTATGTCGCCACCAAGTGCGGCCGCAGGATCTCTCCTCATGTCAACGAGGGATATACCCCTGAGGTACTCACAAAATTCGTGGAGGACAGCCTGAAGAATACCGGTTTGGAAAGAATTGATCTTATTCAGCTGCACTGTCCGCCCACCGATGTTTACTACAGGCCGGAGATCTTTGAAACTTTTGATCGGCTTCATAAGCAGGGGAAAATTGATAAGCTGGGAGTAAGTGTTGAGAAAGTGGAAGAAGGGATAAAAGCACTGGAATATGAGAATGTTTCAACAGTACAGATCATTTATAATCTGTTTCGCCAGCGTCCGCAAGAAAAATTTTTCCGCATGGCGCAGGAGAAGAATGTTGGAATAATCGTTCGGGTGCCGCTTGCCAGCGGATTGCTCACCGGAAAGTTCAGCAAAGATTCGCATTTTTCGCCCGAGGATCACAGGAACTTTAACCGCAACGGAGAAGCCTTTGACAAGGGAGAAACTTTTTCGGGTGTAAATTTTGAGCGGGGGGTTGAAGCAGCGAATGCTTTGGAGAAGATCTTTCCTGAGAGAGAAAATCTTGCTCCCATGGCCTTGAAATGGATCCTTAGAAGAAATGAAGTAAGCACTGTAATTCCCGGCGCTTCCAAAGTGGATCATTTGCTTTCAAATCTCTCTGTAGAGGAAATTCCTGATCTTACTGAGGAGCAAATCTCAGGAATGAACCGGGTTTATGAAGAGTACATTAAAGAGGAGGTTCATCAACGCTGGTAAGAATACCTGCTCAGCCTTTCCGGGAAATAAAAAAGTC
>CAYLZB010000005.1:0-29576 GCA_964388165.1 uncultured Flavobacteriaceae bacterium
TCTTTAAAGGCCGTTCCATCGTGTTCAAAGAACAAGGTGAGATCCTTTTACTTCGCCTGGCGACAGATCTTGAAGAGCTTGGAAAGGTAGAGCAAATGCCAAAGCTTGAAGGGAAGCGAATGACCATGTTCATTTCTCCTAAAAAGACCAAATCGAAATAATATCCTGCAGCTCCCTTGGGCTGCATGATCTACAATAATAAGTGAGATAATTAAAAAAGAAGGACACAATGCCTAAAATGAAGACAAAATCCAGTGCCAAGAAGCGTTTTAAGCTTACCGGTACAGGAAAGATCAAAAGAAAGCATGCGTTTAAAAGTCACATCTTAACAAAGAAGACTAAAAAACAAAAGCTAGCGCTGACTCACAGTACTTTGGTACATGAAGCAGACGAGAAGAATATCAAACTTCAATTACGTTTGTTGTAATTGAAACCTTTGATGGTTTAACAAATTTCATAACCCTGGAGTTGGGCCTGTTAGAAGTGAGATCTTAGATATGAGTATTGAGATCTTTTCTAATTAAAAAGTGCCGGTTACCGGCCGCCTGCTACAAAAAAATTTAAAAATATGCCAAGATCAGTAAATTCAGTTGCTAAGAGAGCCAGAAGAAAAAAGGTTCTTAAGCAAGCAAAAGGTTACTTTGGACGTCGTAAGAACGTTTGGACAGTAGCTAAAAACGCGGTTGAAAAAGCAATGCTATATGCTTACAGAGACCGTAAAAATAAGAAAAGAACTTTCCGTTCACTTTGGATCATGCGTATCAACGCAGGTGCCCGTATGCACGGAATGTCTTATTCGCAGTTCATGGGAAAAGTAAAAGCCAGTGGAATCGAATTGAACCGTAAGGTTCTTGCAGATTTGGCGATGAACCACCCAGATGCGTTTGCAGCTATCGTCAACAAAGTAAAATAAATTAAACTGTTATCTCACTTATAAAAGATCCCGTTCGAAAGAGCGGGATCTTTTTATTTTACTTATTTGATCTTTTGAGCTATGAGAGGAAGAGCCTTTACAAGTTATGCTCTACCAAGAGCTCACTGCCTTACTTCATTGTCTCCAGAATAATATCAATATCGGCCTCTGTGGTTTCCGGATTTATAAAACAAAAGCGTGAAATGGTCTCATAACCATCTTTTCCCATCCATTTTGTCGGAGTTACCAAAGCGATTCCGGCCTTGTGATTCCGGTAAGTCCAGTCCCTATAATCTTCAGGAGTCCAACCTTTCCTTCGGAATAAAACTACAGACAAACTTGCAGGACGCACCAGCTCCAGGTTCTCATCCTCTTCAATTTTTTTTGCTGCTATTTTCGCCAGCTCAATTCCCTTTTCAATAGCATTTTGGTACTTATCTGTCCCATGCATGGCCAGTGAGAACCATAAAGGCATTCCCCTGATCCTCCTGGTGAGTTGGATCTGATAATCTGCCGGATTGAAGCCCTGGGCTCCCTCATCCTTAAAGATCTCCAGATAGGAACCTTTTTGAGAATGAGCTTCTGCTGCAAGCTCCATGTCCTTATAGATAATAGCACCGCAATCGTAGGGTGAAAAAAGCCATTTATGTGGATCGATCGTGATACTGTCTGCCCTTTCGATTCCGTTGAAAAGATGTCGAACAGAAGGGGCTGCAAGCGCACCACCGCCATAGGCAGCGTCTACATGAAACCATACCTTCTCCTTTTCACAAACATCTGCAATGGAATCCAGCTCATCTATGATCCCGGCATTTGTAGTTCCGCCGGTAGCAACCACTGCAAAAAGCCTCTTTCTGTCCTTTTCTTCCAGCTCGTCAATAGCCGTCTGCAAAGCATGCCCTCGCAGGTTCTCATCTGGGCAATCGATCATCACCACATCGGCATCCATTACTTTTGCCATAGCCTGTATGGAAGAATGGGCTCCATTGGAAGTGAGCAGTAAAGCCCTCACCCCTATATTTGCAGAATCTCTTTTTCTCCATGCTTCCCGTGCAGCCACCAAACCGGATAAGTTCGCAGCAGTTCCCCCACTGGTAAATACCCCGAATGATCCTTCAGGAAGCCCTGTTAACGATACCAGCCATTTCATAGCCTGGTTCTCACAAAAGATCCCACCTGCGCCTTCCATCCAGTAAGCACCGTGTATACTTGAAGCCGAAGTGACAAGGTCAAACATAATGGCGGCCCGGGTAGGCGCAGCCGGCACGAAAGCCAGGTGACGGGGGTGATCAATTGGCACTGTAGCCTTTACCAGTATGTCCCGGAACATCTTGAAAGCAACTTCGCCTCCTATTCCTTTTGGGGTCACAGTTTCCCCGATCATTTCAAACAACTCCTCTTCTCTTTTAGGAGAACCGAGTTCGGGCGTCACATTAGAGATTCGGTCAACAGTATATTTCATGACATCGAGGGTCATTTCAACCAAATCAATGTCGATCTTATGCATTTTCGTCATAGCGAAAGTATATCAAATTTAAGTTCAAGGGGCTTCAGGTTTTGCAGTAATGCCGGAATTAGCGCATCACCGTATTCCAAATAGAATTCAGAAAAATTGTGGTGCCTTTCCTGCAATCCTTTACCGGGGAAAAGTTCTTGTTGCAGAGCCGAAATCCGGGAGACCTCATCTTCCAGCTTCCTTTTCTGGGCCTTGAGCAGGCGCTTTTCCAGGTGGTCAAGCCCCTTTAGTTGTTTTACCTCCTGGGCTTTTACAGCATTAAGGAAAGATCTATCTGTTTGCTCTGCCAGTTCATACATCCCGCGAAATTGCTCCACCAAATGCTCTTTTTGAGGAGAAAAATCAATATTAATATTTGAGATGCGACGGACCTTCCTGTTGATCAATTCGTGAGGTTTAAGGAAGAGCTCCGGCAAAGAGATGTTCAGTTTTTGCCTTTTTTGATCCTGTTTTTCTGTTTGAAGTAATACAGAATTTCTGAGCAAAAGAATGGGAAAGGTCACCCCTGCCCCTTCAAAAAGTTGCTTTAGCTGAAACCAGTAAGCCAGCTCTCCGCCGCCGCCGATGTAGCAAAGGTTTGGCAGGATCACTTCTTCATATAGGGGACGTAAAAGTACATTTGGACTGAATCTTTCAGGATGTTTCCGGATCAAATCCTCCAGTTCTTCAGCTGTCCAGGTGATCTGATTGTCGTGAACAAAGAACTTCCCATCCTTTTCAACAATCCGCTCCCTTAGTCCTTCATTTATATAGAAAAGGTTGATCTCCCGCGGATTCACCTGTACTTTGTAGCCTTCTTTTTCTAAAGCTTCAGCCTTTTGCTGAACCGTCTTAAAAGAAACCTGCTCAAAAAGCTCTTTTTGGATGTGCGGTATATAGAGCCTCTTAAGATCGGGATGATGTGAATCCAGGATCACAAGTCCCTGCGTTCCAAAAAGTTCATTTGCGAGATAACGAGTCGCATCGGCAAGATTATCGTGATCTAAATATGCTTTTTTGAACCACTCCTTCAGCTGTTGCGCGTTTTTACTGTTCCCTATTTCAGCTGAAAAAAGTTCGAAAACATCTTCAAGGCCTTCGGTAGGTAGTTCTCCTACAGGTCCGCCGGATCGCTTAGACTTTGGCGGATTCCACTGGAATTTTTTTCCGTGGAGATGAAAGAAACTGATCTCTTCAAAATCGTGATCTTCGGTCGCCATCCAGTAGACCGGCACAAAATTATACTGCGGATATTCCTTTTTAAGCTCGGCAGCAAGATTGATCGCTGTAACGATCTTGTAGAGGAAATACAGCGGACCCGTAAACAGGTTTAGCTGATGACCCGTTGTGACAGTGAAGGTGGTTTCTTTTTCCAGGAGCTCGATATTTCCGGCGGTTGCTTCAGAAGTTTTCAGGTTTTTATATTGATCCTTAATGACCCTGGCAAGTACAGCACGTTTTTCAGTTCCTCCGTTGCTGTTGTAATTATCTTTTTTTGAAAGGATCTGCTTTCCGAAGTTATCGAGAGTCGGAAAAAGCTCATAAAACTGCTTTACATTCTCTTTTTGATCCAGATAATCGGTCACTAATGGGGTGAAGTAGTTAGTATCCCGGTAAGAAAGAGAATTTTTCTGCATTAAAAAGAGTTTTCGCAAATATACAATTAACAGCGTTGGCGGTAAAATCAATAAAAAGATATTGACACCGATAAAGTTTTATATTTACAAGCTAATTCAAAAATGAAGATTTTCCCCTATGAGAAAATTACCGGTTCTATTTACGGCACTTTTCCTGAGTTTTCAGTTTGCCTTTGCACAACAATCTCCCGCAGAATTTCTGGGTTATCCGCTGGGCACCAATTTCACCCGCCATCATAAAGTAGTAGAGTATTTTGAGCATGTGGCAGAAAATTCGCCACTCGTACAGTTCCAAAAATACGGGGACACCTATGAAGGAAGGCCGCTTACCTATGCTATCATTTCTACAGAAGAGAATCTACAGAACCTGGAGCAGATACGCCAAAGTCATCTGCAGAATGCAGGTGTAGTTAAGGAAGCTTCTGCCTCACCTTCCAAAAAGGGCATTGTGTGGCTTAGTTATAATGTACATGGTAACGAAGCTTCAAGCACAGAAGCGGCAATGCAGACCCTGTTCGAACTGGTGACAGAGAAGCAGGAATGGTTACAGGATCTGGTAGTGATCATGGATCCTGCTGTTAATCCCGATGGCCGTGACCGCTATGTCAACTGGTATAAGCAGGTCAAGGCGACCCCTTTCAATACCTCACCTATGGCTGTGGAACACAACGAACCATGGCCCGGAGGAAGACCAAACCACTACCTGTTTGACCTCAACCGTGACTGGGCATGGGCTACGCAGGCAGAGACCAAACAGCGTTTAGAAATTTATAATAAATGGTTGCCTCACATCCACGTGGATTTTCATGAACAGGGTAAAAATGACCCCTACTACTTCGCTCCTGCCGCCGAGCCTCTGCACGATGTGATCACTACTTTTCAGAGGGAATTTCAGAAGGAGATCGGCTTAAATCATGCGCGCTATTTTGATGAAGAAGGCTGGCTTTATTTTACGAAGGAAAGATTCGATCTGCTCTACCCCAGCTACGGGGATACCTATCCTACATATATGGGAGCTATAGGCATGACCTATGAACAGGCAGGGCACGCCGGTCTCTCTATTCAAACCGATCACGGCTATAACCTCACCCTGGTAGACCGGGTGCAACATCACCACACCACCGGACTTTCTACGGTAGAAATTGCCGCTCAGAACGTGGAGCGCCTTAATTCTGAATTTTCGAAGTTCTACAATAACAGCGGAAAAAATGCTGTGAACTATGTGCTTACGGGACATCAGGACAAGCTGAACCTGCTGAAGGACCTACTGGACCGTCATGAGATCCGCTACGCACTGGCAAGACCTGGAAAATTAAAAGGCTTTGATGTGCTTGAGAAAAAGAACACCACCGTTGATATCCGAAATAATACACTGGTAGTTAGTACAGCACAGCCCAAAGGAAAAATGGTGCGCGTACTGATGGAGCCTGCCACAAAACTTGCAGATTCGCTTACCTATGACATTACTGCCTGGAGTCTTCCCTTTGCTTATGGCCTACAAACTTTGACCACTCAATCCTCTGTCCCCACTTTGACACCTACAGCTATGACAGAAGTGAGTAATAATGCTGCACCGCAGGCAGCAGCCTATATCACCGGCTGGAACAGCATGAAAGACGCACGTTTCCTGACAGCACTGCTGGACGCTGGGATCAGGGTGAGATTTACCGAGACTGCACTGGAGAATTCCGGTAAAAAATTCGCTCCGGGAAGTCTTATCATTACAAAGAGTGACAATAGAAAAACAGAGGACTTTGATGAGCTGCTTGTTCGTATTGCAAATGAACACCAAAGGGAACTCACTGCAACTACTACAGGATTTTCCACTTCGGGACCCGATCTTGGATCTTCGCAGGTAAGGATCATAAACACTCCGAGAATTGGCATTTTAAGAGGGGAAGGTACTTCCTCCCTTAACTATGGAGAATTGTGGTACTTCTTTGAACAGGAACTCAACTATCCCGTTACCTCCCTCGACACAGGCTATTTTTCCAGTGTAGATCTTTCAAAGCTGGACGTTTTAATTCTCCCTGTAGGACGTTATCAGGACTTACTTGATGAAGAAGGTCTGGCAAGATTAAGCGATTGGGTAAAAGACGGCGGAAAAGTTATTGCTATAGGCCAGGCAATGAAGGCTTTTGCCGGAAAGGAAGGATTTGACTTAAAGCTGAACAAAAAGGCTGAGCAGGATACCGTTTCCAAACCTAACCTTGTGCCTTACGCACAGCGGGAAAGAGAAGAGATAAAGGATCTTATTACCGGAAGTATAATCAAGACCCAAATGGACAACACCCATCCCATGGCTTTTGGATACGACGACACCTATCTTAGCCTTAAACTCAGTAGTGACAGTTATGCCCTGCTTGAGAACGGCTATAACGTGGGATACCTTCAGGATTCGCCCGAAATAGTGGCAGGATTTGTAGGTAGCGAAGCAAAAGAAAAGATCAGGAATTCTCTGACCTTTGGGATGGAACCAATGGGGAACGGCAGTTTTATTTACCTCGTCGATAATCCTCTGTTCCGCGCCTTCTGGCAAAATGGAAAACTGCTGTTTGTAAATGCTATTTTTATGGTTGACAACAGTGAAATCTCTAACTACGCTAAATTATAATACATGCTTTTAGATATTCTTTTACTACTGCTGGGATTTGTCGCTCTTATCTATGGAGCTAATAGCCTTGTGGATGCAGCTTCCAGTCTCGCCGCCCGCTGGGGTGTTCCAAGCATCGTTATAGGTTTGACCATTGTCGCCTTTGGTACCTCGGCCCCAGAGCTGGTGGTAAACGTCTTTGCCGCAACTACCGGAAGCACAGATATGGTGCTGGGAAATGTCCTTGGAAGTAACATTTTCAACGTGCTGGGAATCCTGGGGATCTCAGCCCTTATTTATCCGCTTACGGTAAAGAGCAATACAACCTGGATCGAGATCCCGCTTAGCTTACTCGCAGCAATTTGTGTGCTGGTAGTATCTTCAGATATCTTTCTTGATGGAGCGGGCAGCAATCTTATCTCGAGAAGTGACGGGATTATTCTCCTCCTCTTTTTCCTCGTTTTCCTGGTGTACAACCTTGTAGTTGCAAAGAGTGGCGGTGCAGATGAAGAGATCGAGACCAAAGATTACAGCACCTGGAAAGCTGTACTTTTTATTGTTCTGGGGCTTGCCGGACTTGTAATTGGCGGGCGGCTCATTGTTACCAGCGCCGTTAGTATCGCCGAAGTGATTGGCCTTTCTGAAAGAGTTATAGGATTGACCGTTGTATCGATCGGTACTTCCCTGCCCGAGCTGGCAACTTCAATTATTGCTGTAAGAAAGAAGAATGTCGACATTGCCATTGGAAACGTGGTAGGATCGAACATCTTCAATATTTTTTTAATTCTTGGAATATCGGGAACTATAGTGCCGCTGGGCATTAATCCTGCCTCCCTGTTTGACATTATGGTGAACATTCTCACAGGTTTACTGCTGTTTATTTTTGTCTTCACGGGTCGTGGCCGCAAGGTGGAACGATGGGAAGGCGCGGTATTTGTAGTGGGCTATGTCGCCTATGTAACCTATTTGATAATTTAATACTGAAATAATTACTGAATGAAATCCTCTCTAAAATTCTATTTTTTGGCATTCTTACTTTCGGTTTTCTCCGGAAGTGCCATAGCTCAGCATACTGCTGAAGCTTCAGGTTTCGAAGTTGATTTTGAAACCTTTACTCTTGACAACGGCCTTAAGGTCATCTTCCACATTGATCGTTCAGATCCTGTAGTTGCAGTTGCCCTTACCAGCCATGTAGGTTCGGCCCGTGAAAAGGAAGGAAGAACCGGGTTTGCCCACCTTTTTGAGCACCTGTTGTTCCTTGAATCTGAAAACCTTGGAAAAGGCGGACTCGATAAACTCAGTGCCCGTATTGGCGGAAGTGGAGCAAACGGTTCTACCAGCCGCGACCGCACCAATTATTTCCAGACCGTACCCAATGATGCTTTGGAAAAAATGATCTGGGCAGAAGCCGACAAGCTTGGGTATTTTATTAACACCGTCACCGAACCTGTACTTGCCAAAGAAAAGCAGGTCGTGAAAAATGAGAAGAGACAAAGCGTCGACAACAGGCCATACGGGCATACGCAGTACGTGATCGACAGGAATCTTTACCCGGAAGGTCACCCATACAGCTGGCAGGTGATAGGTTCCCTGGAGGACCTGCAGAATGCGACGCTTGCCGATGTAAAGGAATTCTTTAACCGCTGGTATGTACCGAACAACGTGGTACTTACCGTGGCAGGAGATTTTGACAAAGCCCAGGCAAAACAGTGGGTTGAGAAATATTTCGGAGAGATCAAAAGAGGCCCAGAAGTAAAAGACCTCAAAAAGCAACCTGCCAACCTGAAACAGACAAAAAAGCTCTATTATGAAGATAATTTTGCAAGACTTCCGGAATTAACCCTTACATGGCCGGGTGTGCCTTCTTATCACAAAGATGCTTATGCACTTGATGTTTTGGCAAATTATCTTTCTGAAGGAAAGAATGCTCCTTTCTATAAAGAACTGGTAGCCGAGAAAAAACTGACTCCCAATGTAAGAATGTACAACTACAATTCTGAATTGGCAGGACAATTCATGTTACAGGTGAGAGCCTATGACGGGACAGATCTTGACAAGGTACATTCGGCTGTGCAGGAAACCTTCAAAAAATTTGAAAAGGAAGGCATTTCAGAAAAAGACCTGAAGCGTATAAAAGCGGGGCAGGAAACCTCTTTTTACAACAGCCTATCCAGCGTGTTGGGCAAAGGCTTTCAGCTGGCGCAGTATGAGATCTTCGCCAATGATCCAAACATGATCAACAAGGAGATCGATTATATCTTGGCAGTGACTCCGCAGGATGTGATGAGAGTCTATAAAAAATACATTCAGAACAAGCCTTACGTTGCTACCAGCTTTGTTCCGAAGGGGCAGACAGAGTTAGCCCTTGAAGGATCCAAATTGGCCGAAGTTGAGGAAGAAGAGATCGTGATGGGTGCCGAGCAGGAATTTGATCTTGATGAGGAGGTGACATACAAAAGAACTCCGTCCAGCTTTGACAGAACAGTTGAACCTCCATATGGCGATGCGCCACAAGTAAAAGTTCCCGCCATTTGGGAAGAAAACCTTGGCAGCGGACTCGAGATCTACGGGATCACAAATTCTGAAGTGCCGCTCGTGCAGTTCATGCTAGAGATCAAAGGCGGAATGTTACTGGAAGATCCTTCAAAAATTGGAGTTTCCAACCTACTCGCAAACTTAATGACCAAAGGGACAAAGAATAAAAGTCCGCAGGAGCTGGAAGAAGCCATTGAACTTCTGGGAGCAAATATTCGCGTAAATGCCACAGATGAAAAGATGATCATTAGCGGCAGCACATTGGCGAAGAATTTCGACAAAACCATGGACCTTGTACAGGAAATCCTTCTCGAACCAAGATGGGATGAAGAGGAATTTGCCCTTGCAAAACAACAGGTAATAAGCCGTATCCAGCAGGAGAAGGCTTCTCCAAACAACATCGCTTCCAATGAGTTTAAAAAGCTCATTTACGGTGAAGATCACATCCTGTCCCACAACAACCAGGGAACAGAAAGTTCTGTGGAGGCGATAAGCCTTCAGGACCTAAAAGATTATTATACGAATTATCTCTCTCCTCACCTGGCATCCTTTCTTATAGTTGGGGATATTCAGAAACAAAAAGCGGTTGCTGAAGTAAAGGAACTTACTGAGAACTGGAGTGTCAAAAATGTCATTTTTAAGGATCTTCCTGCAGTGACCCCTCCGGCTGAATCACAGGTTTATTTTTATGATGTTCCCGGAGCGAAACAATCAGTACTTCATATAGGATATCCAGCCCTGGCCGAAACCGATGAAGACTTCTTTCCTGCCACTGTTATGAACTACAGGCTTGGAGGCGGAAGTTTTGCTTCCCAGCTTACACAGGAGCTTAGAGAAGGAAAAGGCTATACCTACGGGATACGTTCAGGATTTGACGGCAGCACCATAAAAGGGCCGTTCCTTATTTCCAGCGGAGTAAGATCTAACATCACCTATGAAGCAGTAGACCTTGTAAAAGAGATCCTGGAAGAGTATCCTGAAAGTTTTAGCGAGCAGGACCTGGAAGTTACCAAAGGCTTCATGATAAAAAGCAACGCCCGCAAGTTTGAGACCATGGGATCAAAATTGCAGATGCTAAGAGAGATCAGCAACTTTGACCGTTCCAAGGATTATGTGCTTAAGCAGGAAGAAACGGTGAGAAACATTACTGTGCCGGAGATCAAAGCTCTTGCACAAAAATATGTGAACCCGAATAAGATGTACTACCTCATCGTAGGAGATGCTGCAACCCAGCTGGATCGCCTGGAGGGACTTGGCTTCGGTAAGCCGGTGCTTTTAAATGCAACTGTAGAATAGCATTTTTGACGCCTTTTAAAATGAAATGCCCGGAAAATTCCGGGCATTTTTTATTTCAAAAGAGTCTTGTCTCTTGTTTCTTGCCTGCTGACTCTCCTAAGAGTCCTTCTTTTTCCCGCCTTTTTTCTTACGGTGCTTAAGAACTTCAGCCTCTCTAAAGAAAATGATCTCTTCAGCAATGTTGGTCACAAGATCTCCAATCCTCTCCAGCTTTTTGATCACCGAAAACAACAGCATCACCTGATCGATCACCTGAGCATCGGCTTTTACTTCTTCAGAAATTATAGGGAAAGAATTCATGTTGATCTCGTTGAGGATCTTGTCTTTCTTGAAAACCTTCCTTGCAATGGTGGTATCTACACTGTTATAGGCTTCCGTAATGTCATCCAGCATGGAGAGCGCCGTGGTGAACATCTCCTCCACCCGCATTTTCTTCATTAACCTCTCCTCTATCTGTGTATCAAGTTTTACGATATAATTGGAAATTCCGTAGGCATGATCTCCCACCCTTTCCAGGTCAAAGTTGATCTTTCGTAAAGCAAGTACAAACCTAAGGTCACTTGCCACAGGATTGTGCAATGCAATGAAACGCTCACAGTCCCGGTCTATTTTAAGGTCCAGCGCATTTACGCGGTTTTCGGTATGCAGCACCTCTTCGGCCAGATCGCTGTCATGCTTGAAAAAAGCTTCCTGGGCGTGTTCCAGCTGAGTAGTACAAAGGTTGAGCATTTCAAGCCCCGCCTGATTCAAGGCGTCTTTATGTTGGTCTAAACTTATCATATTTTAAAAATTTTATCCGAACCTACCGGTAATATAATTCTCGGTCTGCTGTTTTTCGGGGTTGGTGAAAAGTTTCTTTGACTTATCGTATTCAATTAATTCGCCCATGTAAAAGAAAGCGGTGTAATCACTTATCCTTCCCGCCTGTTGCATATTGTGCGTCACGATCACAATCGTATATTTCTCTTTAAGCTGATATATAAGCTCTTCTATTTTGCCAGTTGAGATAGGGTCCAGGGCCGAAGTTGGCTCGTCCATAAGAATAATGGATGGTTCTACAGCCAGGGCCCGCGCTATACAAAGACGTTGCTGCTGTCCTCCTGAAAGTGCAAGGGCCGATTTGTTGATATCCTCTTTTACCTCATTCCACAATCCCACCTGCTTTAGGGAATCCTCCACTTTATCCTGAAGATATGCCTTGTCTTTGATCCCCTGGATCTTAAGGCCATAGGCAACATTTTCATAAATGGATTTTGGAAATGGGTTTGGCTTTTGAAATACCATTCCTACCTGCTTCCTTAACTGTTCTACATTGATCTTCTTCTTGTAAATGTTCTCGCCATCGATGAGGATCTCTCCTTCCATCCTGAAGCCATCTACATAGTCGTTCATACGATTGAACAATCTTAAAAAAGTGGATTTTCCGCAACCTGAAGGACCGATGAAGGCCGTGATCTTATTTGCCCTTATTTTCATGTCGATCCCTTTGATCGCCATAAATTCGTCATAAAAAACCTTTACGCCTTTAGCTTCAAGTTTATGTTTTCTCTTGAGAGATTTATCTATAATTTCTTTCTTCTCTTTCATTTATTTTAATCTTTTTTGCCAGCGGTTCCTGAAGTAAACGGCAATTGCGTTCATAATAAAGGTAATAAGTAAAAGGATAATTATTGCCGCAGCTGCATTAGTTTCGAAACCATGTTGGGGTCTGGAGATCCAGTTAAAGATCTGAATTGGCAATACCGAAAATTCATCCATTGGGGACGACGGGGCAAATGGAACATATGCCAGGGCTCCAATAACGATCAAAGGTGCAGTCTCCCCTACTGCACGTGAGAGTGCCAGGATGATCCCTGTCAAGATACCTCCGAAAGAAGCAGGTAAAAGTTGTCTTGAAATGGTTTGCCATTTTGAAGCTCCCATTGCGAAGGATGCATCTCTAATAGATTTCGGCACTGCCTTTAGAGCCTCCCTGGTAGAAACGATCACGATTGGAAGGATCAATAGAGCAAGTGTGAAACTCCCTGCAAGTACGCTCGCTCCCATCTCCAGGATCCTTACAAAGACTTCAAGTCCCAATAATCCATAGATGATAGAAGGCACACCCGCCAGGTTAGAAATATTTACTTCCAGCAGAGAGGCGAGTTTACTTTGTTTAGCATATTCTTCAAGATAAATGGCGGCTGCGATCCCAATAGGCAAAGCAATGATGGTGGTAAGGATCAAGATCCAGACACTTCCCATTAATGCAGTATAAATTCCTGCTCTTTCGGCCTTTCTTGAAGGTAAGTTGGTGATAAAATCCCAGTCAATTCTCTGAATTCCGTCTATAAAAATGGAACCTATAAAGATCGTGAGCAGGACCAGCCCCAAAAAGGTACAGGCGATCCCCCAGAACTTAAAGATCTGGTCGAAAATTCGGTTCTTCTTGATATTATTCATACTTCTCCCTGAATTTTTTCCTGATCCTATAACTTATAGTATTAAGCAGGAAGGTGAAAATGAAAAGTGTAATACCTGCAGCGAAAATCGTTCGGTATTCCAGGGAACCGTGTTGCACGTCCCCCAGGCTCACCTGTACAATATATGCAGTAATGGTCTCCACTGGAACTGTGGGGTCAAAAGTGAGGCGCGGCTGTTGTCCTGCCGCGATTGCCACGATCATGGTCTCTCCAATTGCTCTTGAGATCGCAAGGATAATAGATACCACAATTCCCGAAGAAGCTGCAGGCACCAACACCCTGAATGAATTCTGAAGCTTGGTGGAACCCATTCCATATGCCGCTTCCCTTAAAGAATTTGGTACAGCATGTAGCGCATCCTCACTCAAAGAAGAGATGAAAGGAATGATCATGATCCCCATTACTAATCCTGCCGAAAGTGAGTTAAATCCCGAAAGTGACGGAATGAATGTTTGCAAGAATGGTGTCACCACGGTTAGTGCGAAGAATCCATAGACCACCGTTGGTACAGCTGCCAAAAGCTCCAACAGAGGCTTTATGGTCTTCCTGAAGCTGCGGGGAGCATATTCACTAATATAGATACTAATAGAAAGACCCACCGGCACCGCAAAAAGAATAGCAATGAAAGAGGTAAGCAAGGTTCCCGACAATAGAGGCAGGATACCAAAGTGCTTATCTGTATAAAGTGGTGTCCATTGCGTATCGGTCAAAAATTCTATTATTGAGACCTCGCTAAAGAACCTGAATGCTTCTATAGAAAGGACCAGAATAATGCCCACTGTCACTAAAATAGTGACAAGGGCACTAGCCTGTAATCCTTTTTCAATAACTGCTTCTTTGAGTTTCCTCATATTTTTGGGGAATTAGATCCCAAAGGATTTATTCTTGAGTGGTATTCTTCTCTACGAAGGAGGCGAATTTCTGTCTCTCTCTTTCGTATTCTTCATCGGTTAAAGGAATATATCCTACATCCTGAAGTAATTGAGGGGCTTCGTTGAGATAAAATTCTACGAAGTCAATAACCGCCGGATTGTCCAAAGAAGAACTGTTCACATAGATGTAAAGTGGCCTGGAAAGAGGTGCATAGCTACCATTGCTCACTGTTTCGGCAGATGGTTCAACACATCCTTCACCACCATCTACAGCTACCATTCTCAACTTATCTGAATTCTCCTCATAGTAAGCAAGACCAAAGAACCCAAGACCGTATTTGTCTCCTGAAACTCCCTGTACCAATACGTTATCATCTTCACTGGCAGTATAATCTCCACGGCTGCTTCCACTGGTGCCGACAATAGCTTCAGTAAAATAATCGAAAGTACCTGAAGCGACACCTGGTCCAAAAAGGTGAATTTCTTCGTCCGGCCATGAAGGATCGATCTGGTTCCAACGGGTGATATTACCCTGTGCTCCCGGTTCCCATATCTTTTTCAGTTGTTCTACTGTAAAACAATCAACCCAATCGTTTTCGGGGTTTACTACTACGGCAAGTCCGTCATAGGCTACTTCGAGTTCCACAAAGTCAATTCCGTTGCTTTCGGCAATTGCTTTTTCATCTTCTTTAATAGGTCGTGATGCGTTAGTGATAGCAACTTCTCCCCTTCCGAATTTCTGAAAACCACCACCGGTACCCGAAACACCAATGGTTATATCTGTTCCCGGAGCCTCATTGCGGTACTCTTCGGCAATAGCTTCAGTTATTGGATATACTGTACTGGAACCATCTATGCTAATGGCTGATCCATCATCTTCTTTTTTGTTGTTTCCGCAGGAAGCCAGGGAAACTGTTATTGCTGTTAGTAAAAGAAATTTTTTCATGTTTTAATTTTTAAAGTTGTAGTTCAAGTTGCATTCTGAACATAAGGTCATCTTCCAGTCCCAGGTTCATGTCTAAATAACTAAGATCTGTTTGTACCTTAAGTTTATGTTTAACGATATACTTTGAAAGTCCAATGGTGTATTGGTCTTCAACTGCTTCGGTTACACTGTCTTTAAGATCAATATTGGTATATCTTCCTAAAAGCTGAATATTGTTAGGGAACAAATAACCGGCCTGCAGGTTTAAACCTGTACCGGCATTTACAGCAGCACCTGTTAAGGTATTATCCGGATTTACTGCAAAGACCTCATCTGCATCCCTGTGTGCATACTCTCCAAGTGCCGAAAAGCCACGGTATTTGAAGATAGCATCTACAAAGAATGTGGTGATATCGGTCTCAAAAAAGCCATTTTCAAGGAACATGTAGCTACCCATGTTAGAACGGGTCTTTACCGCATTATCATTATAATCATAGGAAAGTCCCACGGCAAGTTTAGGTTGGTCTTCCCGGGCAAAATCGGCTCCCGCGTAATCTTCGAAATCTCCGAAAGGCAGGAATTCCAGGCGGGCCGTGTATTGATATCCTCCAAGATTTCCTGTGGTAATATTTCGTCCTTCCCCCTGCGCAACAGAAAGGGCTTCTCTCATAATGAAATCACCACCTAAAGAGGTTTCATGATGCAGCTGTAGCCCCAGATCACGATCGATATTAAAGCGGCTGTTTAGGAGCGAACGGTCAACTGTTTCAAGGCTTCCGGAAGAAATGAGACGCTCACGGTTACCCGGCAGTTTGGTCTGCCCCACCCATAGCTCAAAGTTCTCATAGAAATTCCATTTTACTACAGCATCCAGAATTATTCGGTCGGCCCTACCGGTGAATTCTGAAGCCCCTCCAATATCCCTGTTGGAAAGACCTAGTTCCACTTTATATTCCAGGCGGGGCGAATAAGCGAATCCCTGAAATTTAAGCCGGGCCCTTCTTATAAGAAATGCCGATTCGCCGTCCCCAAAACCATCTTCTTCGGTAATTCCCCAGTTTGAGGTAAAAAGGGACTGCATTCTAATATTCATTTTCACACTGTAGGAGCTATCGCTAGCCACAGTATTAATGATGCCCTTCCCAAATTTATTTTCAGTAATATCCTGTCCATACAAGTGAATAGAAAGCAATAGTGCTAAAGCTGTTAACCAGCCAGAGGTAATTTTCATGTTTCCCAGTTTTTGTCGATGCAAAGAAACTGCATCAATGTTAAGTTAATGTTACCTGGAAATTATCTGTAAGTAAAAGAAAACATGATCGCGCTTTTGAAAAAAGGGGAGATTCGGGAATCCAAAAATAACATTTTTCCCGCGCTTTCATGTTATCTGAATTTTAAGCTTTATTAAGAAGTAATGCCAAGGCTGCTGTGCAATTTTTTTCTAATTTGTAACCAAACTTGGCCTGCACTGTGAGTAAATCCTTTTTTGAAAAATATATTTCCTTCATTATTAGCGGTGCAATTATTTTGTTTCTGGTCGTCCTTTACTTTACTCATCCTCCTTTCCAATCCTCGGTCAAAGAAGCATGGAACGTTCTGCTAAGTGAGGATCAGGATCGCATAAAGGACTATGTCAAACAATTTGGTGTCTTAGGACCTATAGCGATCATCGTTTTTATCATTTTACAGATGTTCCTAATTGTTTTTCCCTCCTGGCTGCCTATAATTGTGGGAGTACTGGCCTATGGGTTTTGGTGGGGGATATTGATCAATCTGGTAGGGGTGGGAATTGCCTCCACCCTTGGTTACTTCATAGGCAAGAGGTTCAAAAAGGTCTTTATTAGCAACAAGAAGTATGAGAAAATGGAATACTGGATAAAGAACTACAGTTTTATAACTGTGATCCTGTTTAGAGTATCTCCTTTCTTTTCAAATGATGCTATAAGCTTCATCGCGGGAATTTTTAGAATGGACTATAAAAAATTCATGCTTGCGACGTACGCCGGGATGATCCCGCTGTCGCTGGCTGTGGGCTATTTTTCAACCGATATTGACAAGCTCGAAAACGGCCTCTACTGGATTGGGGGTGTGGGCGCTGTACTTTACGCCATTTATATCTATATTGATTATAATAAAAGAAAGAAGAAAAATGCAACACAATAAATTTCCTATTGAAGAAGTGCGGGCGCAGTTCCCGGCATTAAATTTCAGGAATAAAGAACAGGTCTTTCCTATTTATTTTGACGGACCGGGAGGTACACAAATGGTACAAGCCTGCATTGACAGGATGCTGGAGTACATTGAAACCGGAATGGCTAATCTTCACGGTACTTTCTCTACAAGTCAGAAAACAGATCTGCTACTCGAGGAGGCAAAAAAGGCAGTTGGAGATCTTCTAAATTGTTCTTCAAAAGAGATAGCTTTTGGGCAGAACATGACCAGTCTGGCTTTTCAGGTTTCAAACAGTCTGCGACCAATGCTGAAAAAAGGAGATGAGATCCTTGTCACTCAACTAGACCATAGGGCAAATGTCGATCCATGGCTTTATCTTGCTGAAGAAACCGGGGCTACAGTGAAATGGCTTCCTGTTGACAAAGAAAAGCTGGTGCATGACCTGAGTGATCTCGATACACTTCTCAATGAAAGAACCAAAGTTGTAGCTATTGGTCTCTCATCAAACCTCACCGGAACAATTACCGATGCAAAGAAAATATTTGAAGCTGCAAAAAAGCAAAATGCCATTACCATTGCAGATGCTGTTCATGCTGTACCGCACTTCCTGGTGGATTTCCAAGAGCTGCAAAGCGATATTCTTTTTTGTTCAGCCTACAAGTTCTTCGGGCCTCATTTGGGAATAGCGGCCATAAAAAAGGACCTTTTTGAGAGGTTAGATATTGCAAAATTAAAACCGGCACCGAGTGAAATTCCCTATAAGCTCGAAACCGGAACCCAAAACCATGAAGGCATTGCCGGGCTATGCGGAGCGATAAGCTTCATCGAAAGTCTTGGTCACGGAAATTCCCGGCGGGAAAAACTCGGCTCCGGAATGAAAGCAATCGAAACTCATGAAGAGGAACTCATGAAAGACCTTCAGGATTTTCTAACTTCAATTCCGGAGGTAACTCTCTATCGCGCCGGAGAGGAGGTGAACAAAACTCCCACCTTTGCATTTAAGATTAAAGGTATTCACTCCCGGGAAGCAACAAAGTTCTTTGCCGAAAAGTTCAACCTATGCATCGGTGACGGGCATTTTTATGCTGCTACCATGGCCGAGGTCTTTCCGGTAATGGATAGCGGCGGCTGGATAAGGATAGGCTTTGCTCCTTATAATACACTTGAAGAGATTGCAATTTTTAAGACTGCCCTTAAAGACCTGCTGCTCATGAAATCATAAAGATGATCGTAAGGGTAATAAAATTCTTTGCCAAAGGCCTGCTGGCTTTCTTACTGCTTATGTTGCTGTATTTTGTTGCGGCTTTAATCGGTTCAGCCATCCCTGTAAATACCGATAGAGTGCCGGGCGGGGATATTACCATCTACCTACGCACGAATGGAGTACATACAGATTTTGTTTTTCCGGTAGAAAATGAATTTATGAATTGGGAACAAATGATCGACTCCACACATATCCTCTCAAAAAGGGGAGATTATGAGTACATTTCTTTTGGCTGGGGTGACCTCGAATTCTATCAGAACACGCCTGAATGGAGTGACCTTACCTTCCCCACAGCCATGCAGGCAGTTTTCCTGCCTACCCCTTCGGCCATGCACGTTGAATTTGAAACAATGCCCAGGTTTGATCAGCCAACTGTTCCAATCAAAGTTACTGAAGATGAATACCTGCGGCTGGTGGAATATGTGCGATGGAGCTTTCAAAAAGATTTTTCCGGAAATGTCAAACCTGTTCCCGACCTCCACTACAACCGGAATGATGCCTTCTTCTATGCAAAAAGATCCCTCAATTCCTTCTACACCTGCAATACCTGGGTCAATAACGGACTAAAAGAAGCCGGTCTCCCGGCTTGCCTGTGGACTCCTTTCGACGAAGGGATCTTCTATAAATACCATTGATTTTATACATATTTTAAGAAGCTGCTGTTTAGGGTTTATAGCTAAAAACCTTAACTTCAGATTCATACGTTTCAATATCAACCAAACAAACCATTTTGCTATGAGTAACATGAACAAGATAACCGAGCTTCTTGGAGATGAAGCAGCATCATTACTAGAACATGAAAGCAAGAAAATTCCGAAGGAAAGACTGACAAAACCCGGCCCTGATACCGTTGAAAATTTTGCTGAAAGCGACCGGAATCCTCAGGTTCTAAAAAGCCTGGCCCAGCTTTACAACCATGGTGCCCTTGGCGGCACCGGTTACCTCAACATTCTGCCGGTAGACCAGGGTATTGAACACAGTGCAGCAGCTTCTTTTTACAAGAACCAGGATTATTTTGATCCCGAAAACATCATCAAACTAGCGATCGAGGCAGGCTGTAACGGAGTAGCTTCTACTTTCGGCGGACTTGCTTTGCATGCACGCAAGTACGCCCATAAAATTCCTTTTGTGGTTAAGATCAACCACAATGAGCTAATGACCTATCCCAATAAATACGATCAAATTCCCTTCGGAAGTGTGCGCGAGGCGTGGGATATGGGTGCAACTGCTATTGGCGCCACCATTTATTTCGGAAGTGAGGAGAGCACCCGGCAGATTCAGGAAGTAGCTGCAGCCTTTGAAGAAGCCCACCAGCTCGGAATGGCGACTATTCTCTGGTGCTACACCCGAAATTCAGCCTTTAAAAAAGACGGAAAGGATTATCACACTGCCGCAGATCTTACGGGACAGGCAAATCACATTGGGGTGACCATAAAAGCTGATGTCATTAAGCAGAAGCTTCCCGAAACCAACTACGGTTTCCAGGACATAGACTTCGCCAAACACTCAAAAGAAATGTATGAGAGCCTTACAACAGATCATCCTATAGATCTCTGTCGACTACAGGTCGCGAACTGTTACATGGGCAAGATAGGCTTAATTAACAGTGGTGGAGGCTCACAGGGAGATTCAGATTTTAAGGCGGCCGTAAAAACCGCCGTGATCAACAAGCGCGCCGGCGGCAGCGGACTCATCATGGGGCGTAAAGCCTTCCAGCGTCCGTTAAAAGACGGAATCGAGATCCTGCAAAGTGTACAAGAGGTTTATTTGACCAAAGAAATAGATCTGGCCTAAGGAGTAATGAGAAATTAGTACTGAGTATTGAGATGAGACAGACTGCGAGGTTTCCAGAACCTTGTAGATCCTACAGTATAAAGAATACTGGTCATTCTGGTTAGACCCTGAAATAAATTCAGGGTGACGATAGCTTCCGGTCGTCATGCTGAACTTGTTTCAGCATCTTTTGATTTTCTAAGATAAGTCCTGGAAATGAATTCCGGGTGACGGCGGAATATAAAAGAACCTCACAGGTTTCGGAAACCTGTGAGGTTTTTTGAATACATGGTTCTGAGCCCTAACTGTCTACCAGTTCCAGCACCCGGACGGTCTTTTAAATACTCCTTAATTTTAATTCCTTGCGCTTCGGCTTCTCCACATCGGCATTTACAGGCTCTCCAAAAAGGTCAAAATCGGCGGCATCTGTGATCTTCACATCGTAGAAGTCTCCGGTTTTGAGATATATTTTAGTGGCATCGATTAAAACCTCGTTATCAACATCGGGGGAATCATGTTCTGTTCTTCCCACGTAATTTTCACCTTCTTTGCGATCTATTACTACCCTAAAGGTCTTGCCGATCTTCTGCTGATTCAGTTCCCAGGAGATCTGCGATTGAATTTCCATGATCTCATTTGCCCTCTCCTGCTTCACTTCCTGCGGCACATCATCTTCAAGATTGTAAGCGTGAGTATTCTCTTCATGAGAGTAGGTAAAACATCCTAAACGTTCGAAACGCATGTCTTTCACCCATTGCTTCAGCTCTTCGAAATGAGCTTCAGTTTCTCCGGGATAACCAACAATAAGCGTGGTTCTAATTGCCATTTCAGGAACCCTGTTACGGAATTCCTTCAGCAGGTTTGTAGTCTTTTCATGTGTAGTTCCGCGGCGCATGGACTTCAGAAGATCATCAGAAATATGCTGCAACGGAATATCCAGATAGTTACACACTTTCGGCTCTCTTTTCATCACCTCCAGTACGTCCATCGGGAATCCGGTGGGAAAAGCGTAATGCAACCTGATCCATTCTATTCCTTCGACCTTCACAAGGTTTTCAAGAAGTTCGGCTAAATTTCGCTTTTTGTAAAGATCAAGTCCGTAGTAAGTGAGATCCTGCGCGATGAGGATCAATTCCTTCACGCCCTGCGCAGCCAGGTTCTTCGCTTCCGTAACAAGGTCTTCAATGGGTGTAGACCTGTGCTTTCCGCGCATTAATGGGATCGCACAGAACGAACACGGGCGGTCACAGCCTTCGGCGATCTTCAGGTAAGCGTAATTCTTTGGAGTGGTCGTAAGACGTTCTCCAATTAATTCATGTTTATAGTCGGCTTCAAGTGCGGCAAGAAGTTCCGGCAACTCGGTTGTTCCGAAGTATTGGTCAACGTTAGGGATCTCCTTTACAAGATCGGGTTTGTAGCGTTCGCTGAGACATCCGGTAACGAATACCTTGTCCACTTCCCCCTGCTCCTTCAGTTCTACGTACTCCAAAATGGTATTTACCGACTGTTCTTTGGCGTTGTCTATAAAGCCACAGGTATTGATCACCACGATATTCCCCTCCTGCTCATGTACCACATCCTTGTCGTTGGCCTTAAGCTGACCCATTAAGATTTCACTGTCGTAAACATTCTTACTACAGCCAAGGGTAACCACATTGATCCTGTTCTTCTTTAATGACTTTGTTCTCATACTTCAATTTTTCATCGTCAAACCTCACAGGTTTCCAAAACCTGTGAGGTTTTGAGAAAAGAGGTTCTTCAAAGCGGCTGCAAAGATACGGCCAAAAATGACAATTCTAACATTCAGCGGGTTAAGCTTTAGAAATCCTTGTTTAACAGAAAAGATTTAAATTGAGTACTTTATCTGCAACACATGAAAAACATTTTATTTAGCTGCCTTGCGATTTTATTCTTTACACTCACCGGTCCCGCACAGGAACGGCCCCGCGACCTGGGTGTTGAGATCGGGGTGATGAGTCCCGGGCCGCGAAATGCCATAACAGATGTTTCCGGAGTGAAAGTCGGCCACACCACGCTTATCAAGGGCGATTCTGTAAGAACAGGAGTGACCGCAATTCTTCCTCATAACGGCAATATTTTTCAGCAGAAAGTTCCCGCAGCAGTCTATGTTGGCAATGGCTTCGGGAAACTTGCAGGCACTACACAGGTAATGGAACTGGGAAACCTGGAGACTCCTATAATCCTGACAAATACTCTTAATGTTCCTACAGCCATGAATGCCGTAATTAGTTATGTGCTGAATCAAAAGGAGAACAGCGAGGTGCGATCGGTAAATGCAGTGGTGGGAGAAACCAATGATGGCTATTTGAATGACATCCGCGGAAGACATGTGACAGAAGAGGATGTGCTCGCCGCAATTGGTTCTGCTTCCGACTCAAATACAGAAGAAGGAAACGTAGGTGCCGGCACCGGAACAATTGCCTTTGGCTATAAAGGCGGCATTGGCACCTCCTCACGCAAACTTCCCGAAACCCTTGGCGGCTATACTGTAGGAGTGCTGGTGCAGACCAATTTTGGCGGAGTGCTACAGATAGATGGGGTGCAGGTGGGAGAAGAACTGGGGAGATTTAGCTTCAGTGATCAATTGCTGAACAATGTCGACGGCTCCTGCATGATCGTCGTTGCTACAGATGCACCGCTGGACAGCCGCAACCTGGAAAGACTGGCAAAAAGGGCATTTTTGGGACTTGCTAAAACCGGAGGCATCGCCTCCAACGGAAGCGGAGATTACATAATCGCCTTCTCTACTGCAGAAAACATGCGTATTCCCTACCGCCTGGAGACAGATACCCTGACACAGGAGATAGTACCTAACGACCGACTTACACCATTGTTTATGGCCGCCATTGAAGCCACAGAAGAAGCGATCATAAATTCTCTTTTTATGGCAAAGACCATGGAAGGATTTAAAGGAAGAAGAATTGAACAGTTGCCGGTGGAGAAGGTTCTCGAATTAATAAAACAATAAAAATATTGCCGGTGCTTAACCTCTGGTTCTTTTCAAAAACTCCTCCTGCAATCTGGCTGTAATTTTCCCTTTCTGAAAGGTATAGATTTCTTCACCTTCTAAATGTAAAGATCCCACCACCGTTATTTGAGTAGTTGTGCCGGTGAGAAAAACCTCATCTACTTCTGCAATTCTCTCCAGAGGAAAAGCTTCTTCTTTATATCTAATTTTCAGATCCCGGCAGATCTCAAGTACCACCTTTCGGGTGATGCCCGAAAGGATAAGAGGTCCTTCAGGATGAGTATAAATAGTATCTTTAATTACAAAGAAAGCAGTGGAATGAGAACCTTCTGTGAAATGGCCGTCGCGCACGAGCAGGTTTTCATCAAAACCATTGGAGATCGCTTCTTCATTGGACATGGTGTTGGCCAGGAGCGCCGTAGATTTGATATCACACCTCTGCCACCTGAAATCTTCAGAAACCAGAACCTTCCACCGTTTCTCCTGAAAATTCTCCAGCTGAACCGGAAAAGCATACATTAATAAAGTAGGGTTAGGATCATCGGGAAAATAATGTGTTCGGGGCGCTGCGCCGCGGGAGATCTGCATGTAAACTGCAGCATCATTGCTGGTGAGTCCGGCGCGGGAAAGAGCTTCAAACATTAATGGCTCTAAAATGGCAAAATCAAAGGGAATTTTTATTTCTCCCAAACAGTACTTCACCCGATCCAAATGATCCTGCAGTCTGAATGGTTTTCCGCTGTAAAATGGCGTCACCTCATAGATCCCGTCTCCAAACATAAAGGCGCGGTCAAAAACGGAGACTGTAGCTTCCTGTGGAGGCATCCATTGGCCATTAAGATAAACTTCGGAGGGATAGGATTTTTTATGCTTCATGTGTGGTTCAGTATTCCTTTCGAATTTACGGAAGGTCAATCAAAAAAGCCTTCCGTTTTTACGAAAGGCCTTTAATTTTTTTAACCTGAAATAATTTATTGCTGATTCACCTCTTTTTCAAGGGCATTAACTGCGGCTTCTATCTGGGGATCTTCTCCATTGAGAAAATCGTTGTATGGCAGAGGCACTAAAATATCCGGTTCCAGTTGGAGGTTCTCGGTTGGTCGACCTTCAGCGCCGATGGTAGCTACCATAGGAATTCCGAAGACAATTGTGGGATCTATCTGCCGCTCCCACCACACTGCAGTTCCGGTACCGGGAACGGGCATCCCAACAAGTTTTCCGAGGTCATTCTGCTTGTAGACGTAAGGGAAAATAAAAGCATCGCTGTAGTTACCTTCTCCCATTACCACTATACTGGGCTTGGTCCAGCGAGCCATTGGCTCTCCTCCCTTAACTACATTCCCCTGTGGCGCGAATTTCAAATATTCCTTTCCGCTAAGGAAAGTGTTCAGGTCATCATGTAACCATCCCCCGCCGTTGAACCTGGTATCTACGACCAATGCCTTTTTATTGATGTTCTTACCAAGCGCATTTTCATAGACATCTCTAAAGCTGCTGTCGTTCATTCCGCGAATGTGCAGATATCCCAACTGCCCTCCACTAAGGGAGTCGACCATCTTCTCCATCATATTTACCCACCTCCTGTACATCAATTGATTTTCCTCACCTGTGGAGAACGGTTGCACCTTTTCATCAAAGGTGGAATTGGCTCTCTTTATTGTCAACAAGGTATTCTTGTTGTCAAGGCCGAGCAGATATTTATTCCAGTTCTCACTGGCTGCAATTTCCTCCCCGTTGATCTTTACAATGACATCGCCGGCCTTTACTTTTGATTTGGCTTTATCCAGAGGCCCTCCTGCAAGTACCTCGGAGATCTTTATTCCCTCACCTGTATACTTCTCATCATAAAGAAGCCCCAAAGCTGCTGTTTGTAAACCGTTATTTTCAGGACGATACCTTCCACCGGTGTGAGAAGCATTAAGTTCTCCCAACAACTCGCTCAACAATTGCTGATAATCGTAGTTGTTATTGATGTAAGGCAGGAACTTAGCATATTCTTCCCTGTACATCTCCCAATCCACGCCGTGTAGTTCGGGATCGTAGAACTTCTTCTTCACCTGTCTCCACATGTGGTCAAACATGTATTTTCTTTCGGCTTCGGCATCGACCATCATATCCCCGGCAATGGCGATATTCTTTACTTCACCACTTTCTGCATCGACTTTCACAAGTTTTCCATTGTTGCTTAAAAAGATGCTTTTGTCGTCCTCGCTTATCTCAATTCCACTGGGGGAACCTCCCATTTTGGCGAGGATCTTGGTCTCTCTCGTACGCGGCTCTGTCACCCACAGATCATAACCTTTTTCAAAAGAAGCCAGGTAATATACTTTACTGCCATCCTTGTTGAGCACATAATCACTGATGCTGGAACTGTTGATGGTCAATTTTTCTTTGCGATATTCGAGATTTTCAAGATCAAGTTTAAGCGGCTTTTTATCTTCAGATCTATCCTTCTTCTTTTTAGATTTTTTATCCTCCTCCTCTTCGGCTTTCTTCTCTTCCTCTTCTTTCTCCTTTTTCTCCTTTGCGGTAAGCAACTCGAATTCTTCCTTGCTTAGCACATATTTATCATAAGCTTCCTGGTCGAAGAAAACGCCGTAGATATCGACTTCTCTACTCCCTTGCAGGGCGAGGGATTTTCTTCCTTCCTTGCTGCTCTCATAGGTCATCATCTTTCCATCCATGGCCCATTTGGCATTCGATTCGCCAAAGCCGCTGTTCACCGGGTGGAAGATCTCTCCCGATCCATCTGCTTTTATAAGTGCAACATTATTATTGGTAAAATAGCCTTTTTGGTCATCTACGAGCAACCACCTGCTATCGGGGCTCCACGCATAAGACCAGTCACCGTCGCTGTAGGAGTAATTCCTTCCTTCAGGAAAAACCGTGATCTTATTTTTGGAATCCAGATCCAGCACCTTAAGGATGTTCCTTTCTTCAATAAATGCGATCTTCTTTCCATCAGGCGAATATTTTGGCTGAAATTCCTCCGCTTCCGTAGCAATAACAGGTTCAGAATTTAGGACAGTTGAAGCGTAGAAATACTCTTCTTCTGGACGGGAAAGTGTCACTTTATAGACATTCCAGCTGCCGTCTCTTTCTCCTGAAAATAATAAGGTCTTTCCATCTTGGCTCCAGCTCACCATCCTTTCCTGCTCCGGGGTATTGGTCACCCTTTTTGTACGGGAGTCATCTACCCCGGTGACAAAGACCTCTCCCCTGTTCACAAAAGCGATCTCCTTGTTGTTGGGAGAAACTGCAAACTCGGTGACCGAACTTATATCCATGTTCTTTACGGCTTCATAACCCGAATCGCTCATTACCATCACCTCCAGCTTTTGAGCAGCTGCTCCGGGCGTGAGGGTATAAATATCTCCTTTCCAGGTAAAAGCGAGTTTATTATTATCTGAAATTGTCAAATGCCTTACCGGGAAATCTTCAAACTGTGTTAGTTGCTCTTCTGCACCTCCCGAAAGTGGCATTTTATAGAGGTTTTGTGTTCCGCTCTTTTCGTTGAGATAAAATACTTCTGAAGCATCTGCACTAAAAACCGGCTCCCGGTTCTCCCCTTCAAAACTGCTGAGCTGGTCATAAGTATCTTTATCAATATCGTACAACCAGATGTCCCTGGTGACCGAAGATGTGTGATGTTTTCTCAAAGCATCTTCATAACCTTTACGATCTTCAAAGACGAGTTTTGATCCGTCGTTGCTGAAGTTTGCGTTATCGGCTCCTGCCGCGGTAAGCAGAATTGGTCTACCTCCCTTTACGGGAATGGTGTAAATGTTCTTAAAAAGTCCGGGACTTGGGAACCTTACACTCTCTGCCGGCGCATTACGGCCACTACCAAAAAGTACTTTCGCATCATCTGCAGTAAAATCATAAGGAAGATCATCTGTGCTGTTGTAAGTGAGCCTTACAGGCGCACCGCCGGTGGCAGGCATGGTGAAGACATCAAAATTCCCGTAGCGGTCACTGGCAAAGGCAATGGTCTTGCCGTCATTACTCCAAACCGGCCAACCATCATACGCGTCACCTGTTGTAAGCGGCATGGCAGTTCCGCCATTTTGTGCCACGCGGTACAGGTTGCCCATATAACTAAAGATAATGGTATTACCATCGGGCGAAATGCTTGGGTAACGCAACCAGCGCGCTTCCTCCTGTGCCGACATAGAAGCTGAAAAAATGGCAACCAGAATTGCCAGGAAAAATCTTTTCATGAATTTAAATTTTTGGAAAGCTTAAATATAGGAATTTGGCAAAAGAAAACTCAACGGAAGATTTCAGACAAATTATTTTTCCCGCATATCTCCGTACGAATTTGATGTCTAATTATTAGTACGTTTTATTATCCAAATATCACTTCTAGTGTCGTTCAAACGAAGGATCCAATTTATCTTCTTTATGACCAGCCACCATGAGATCATTATTATCAAATAGTATAAGGCTTCTGGCGCCTTCAAAACTGTTTTGTGGTGAAACAAACGATTTTGTCCAAAGCTCCCTACCCCCGGAATCCAAACTGACCACAAAAACATCTCCTGAAATTTCAGCTGCCACAGAAACTTCAACAAAAGATTTTTCCGGACTCTTCAAAACGGTCATAAAAAAAGTGGTTCTAAAATAGAACCACTTTTATAATTTTAAACAGTCACTATTCAGATCTGCTCCACAAACTCTTTAAACACCTCCTTATGTCGTTCAAGGTCCAGATGTGGTGCCAGGGAAACCCGTGCAATATAATCCTTGTCACTTTCCTTGGTCGTACCTTGTGTGGAGGTTGCAGGAATGGTCCAGTAGCAGCCCTTCAACTGTCCGTAACTTACACAGTACTTGCTTTCATTGGGGATCTCGGTGATCATTAGATCGATGAGCTTCTTGTTCAGTGCTCTTTTGTAGGATTCCCTTGCTTCAGGCGTATCTCCTTTAGTAGGCAGGTCAAGTGAAAATACCGAAGGAGTGAATCCCTGCTGTGCAAGTTCTTCCGAGACAAAATTGATCTTTGCTTTCGGCAAGGTCTTCCTAATGAAGTTCACGAACTCCCGGGTGTTCCTATAAGCTTCCTTGATCCTCTCGTTCATGGAAGGCAATTGTTCGGCTAAAATTTCAACCTGAAGATCTGTAGCCTCATTATCACAAAGTATGAGATGCTTCTCTATTTTTTCCATTAACGCGGCAGCTTTTTTATTGGCTACACAATAACCCGCAGTACATCTACCGCCACTTGGAAATTTAGAGCCGCTAACGTATGAAATGGTCCTGACTTCGGAAAGGATTCCGTCTTCACTTAAAAATTGCACATTTGGACAAAACGTTTGATCTAATATAAAAACAGGATCAATAGCATTTTCTCCGCTGGTAGTCTTTCGTTTTGCACTAAGCACAGCTCTCAATTTCTCAAGATCGGGAACTTCCACTCTTGGGTTGGTGGGAATTTCAGCAATGATGAAAGGCACGGCATCTTCATTTGCCACCGTTTGCAGCACCTGATCGATGCTCTGCACCATATCGTTATCCCCATCTACAAGCAGGTCCATGATCTCCACATTTTTCACGCAGGCTGCTACCCGTCTTGCCTGGTCATTCGTTCCTCCATAACAGTTTGGAGGCACAATGATCTTGATATCCTTTCCCGGGTGGCTTTCCAGGGCATCATCAATAAGGCCCATCATAATTGCATACTGCATGGAAAGCCCTGAAGAGGCAAGCAAGGCCGGGGTATCTGCAGCGGTGATCTCCTTGATCGATTGCAGCACACTTGCTTTATCGGCCTTAATATTGGTTTGGTTATCATTATTTAAGGTTTGCCCCGTCAATTTTTTTAAAGCAGTAAAACAGTTTGCCGGAGTCATAGCAATGGTCTCCCTTCTTCTTACATGCTGAATTTCTTTGACGTACTTCTCATTTTCTTTGCCGTTTACCATCAGGATACTTCCCAGATCATCATGTAGACTGATGAAAAAATCGATATTTTGATTCAGCTCCACCTTGCCAAAATCCTGTTTATTAGTAATATAGACAGTGCTACCTTCGAAGGCAGAAACATCTTCTATACCTTCTACCTCCTTTATTTCAAAATCATAACCATAAACCCGCTTCACGGTTTCAGCATCAAATGAAGCCGGCAGGTTTCCTGAATAAAGGATCCTGGTTTCCTTCTTTTCAAACAGGTTCTTTCTCAGCACCGCAAGAATGGGAACAGTTCTGGAAGAAAAGCTTATTACGCTTTGCGGGTCCAGCTCATTCAATTCTGCAATAGCCCACTCCAATATAGTGGACAGGGGATGACCCAATCGTATATAATCATAGGCGGTAGGTAAAGCAGCCAGGGAAGCCGTTGTTGCATTATCTCTATTGAACAGGCTTTCAAACTGCTCCAGGAATTCTGTTTTGGCGAGTTCTTCATTATATATATCTAACCTGTGAGTGGTTAGCCTCAACCAATCGGTTGGCATATTTACCAGAACATCTTTAATATAATTCAGCACTTTATTCTCTCTCATACCTTTGATTTTATTGGGTCGGCAAGATAAATTGAATAAGATATATTACAAAGGAGTTGGCAGACATTTCTCAGCCCATTTCCCGATCAGTGCTGAAGCGATTGCTCAAAAAGGGGATTATTTTTCAGTTTTTATTTAATTGAGGAA
>CAYLZB010000005.1:29676-32295 GCA_964388165.1 uncultured Flavobacteriaceae bacterium
CCCGATGAGCCCCCTAGAACCACATAATTTCTCATTGAACTAGCTTTTTTTAAAGATAGTCAAAAATGGCATTTTTGAGCAGGTAGCATGATAGAGCTAAAGGAGAGTATAAGGAAGGGCTCTTCTGAAATTGTTCTTTATCTCTTATAAAAAATATAATCGGTGACTATTGGCGCAATTCCCCGTTGCCTCAGATCTGAAATTATCTGGCCTTTGTGATGGGTGAAATGGTTTGCAATGTGAAACAGGATCTCCTGAATCGAATTCTGAAATTCATCTCCTTTTGAATTTCGATATTTTATTACTTCATCCAGCTCACGATTTCTCAAAATATCAAGAGTCTTCCGAAAATTCTCCTTGTCGAGCTGTCTACATTCCTCCAGGCTGTGAAGCTGGTGAACCCCAAATTGCTCTTCTTTTGTTATTCTGGAATTCCAGATCTGCTGGGCATTAATACTGTGAGAAAAAAGTGGGATCGTTCTTTCCGTCAATTGATCTTCATGTTCTATCAACTGCTCAGCCAGCTTTTGATTGAAGTAATGATGGTACTCAAAAATATCTCTAAAGAAGTCTTTCATTTTAAATAAATTGCCAAATTGGAAATTCAGGCTTAAAAGATGCCCAGCATTTTAAAAGCAGCTAAAATGGCAGGAATTACATTTCCTGATATCTTTTTAGAGTTTTCCAATGTTTGGGATCCACCATTTTCCAGTATATCTCGTAAAATTCTCTTTTCCGGTCATCATTATTTCTTATCAAATCTGCCAGCACTTCTGTTATAGCAAGTTTTTCGCTGGAGGAATCCGACAAAATATCATTTCCCTCATCATCAAAAACCATAACAGATGCATAGATATTCTTCCATTCCTCCACTCCATCTGCCATTATATTATATTTTGTTCCGTTTGAAAGCAATTGAACATTCTCCCAGACTAGAATTGGATGACTACTGTTCTTAGGATATATTTCCTTATCCCACTTTCCAAATCTATCATACAGGACCTTTTGAGTATAAAGTGCAGAATGAACACATTGAAACCGGATCTGGTTAAAAGAAATGGTATCTCTATTGTAAATGGTAAGATACTTTGTGCTCAAGACTTCACTAAACCCATTTCTGTAAATTTGAGGACACTTTATTTCCTTAACAACCTGGTGTGAGGAACAACCTGCAAGTGAAAAATAAAATAAGCCGATTAATAAATATCTCAATTCCATGTTTTTACAGTGATTTCAATAGCCGGTCCGTGAAAGATTTAATACCTCTATTTTGCAATTGTTACCTGCTGTCTATTCTTTTTTAAACTCAATACTTCAGAAATCAAGGTCTTATATTCCTGGACATGCTTATTAAACACTTTCTGTAAATGAAGCTTATATAAAACCCCTATAATTAATAGTAATCCCCCTATAATGAGGTTATAGGAGCTACTATTAATTTGTAATGTCATTGCAGCTAAAAAGAGTAATCCCAATACAAAATGGCTATATAGAAGCAGTTTTGATAAAGGGTGTAGAGTGAAAAAGATTTTTACATCGGTTTGATTTTCAGCCTCTGTCTTTATTATTTTCCCATTAACGATAATGTTATTTTGAGAAATTAATTCAAATGCAAGCAGAACCCGTTTTCGCAGTTTAAATTTCACTGAATCCTGTTTGCCATAGGACAGGTTAAGTACAAAAAGGTTTCGGGCTCCAAGTGAAGAATCTAATTTTTTACTGACCTCTTTTGGGCTACTTTTAACTTGAAAATTCCATTCTTTCATATTATCACATATGGGTTACCGGTTATCGCAATCACAATTTGCGGAATTAGAGATGCCGAATTCTGTGATTATTTTTTCTTTTTAACGGGATCGACCAGTAGCTATTGACTCATGGCATCCTCCCTTGCGTTGGATCTAATTCAAATTTTAATCAGGTTTTTCTACAGACTCAAAAGTATATGCTTCGTAATAATCACCGATGATACCGGTATGGGATTTATAGAAAACCATTTTATTTTCTGATAATTCTGCAAGGGCATAATAGGCAAAAGTTGAAGCGAAAGCAGTATTTTCTTCATTTGTATATCCTCTACCAAAACTTATATAAATTGTTTTTGGCGTACCAAGCATCATCAAGGTTTTATATTTTCCTGTACTTGGCCATACAACCTTCAAAACAAGGATAAATGATAATCAGTGTATTACCATTATGTTCAAACTGGTAATTAAATTCTGAATCATAACAATAAGGGGATTTAAAAGTGGAATCAACCAGGGAATAAGTGCCGGAAGTCGAATTGTTTGCCTCTATTGACAAATCACAGATGGACCCATTAGATGTAATTGTTCCGTCTTGATGGAACCTTATTTTTTTTTCGCTTTCTACGGCAGAGAAAGTTCCACTACCATCTCCCGGATCGGCTAAAACTTCTATTAACTTCCATTCTCCAACCAATTCTGTGTTAGTGTCTGCATCATCATCATCACTACTGCAGGAAGATAAAAAAGCGAATGCACATAAAAGAAGTATTAATTTTTTCATATTGTCCAATTGAATTTTAAACTAATTGTGTGCTGTAATTGCTGACCATGTTCCCGGGAAAAAGTGGCGTGTAGGGAAGAAATCACTTTC
>CAYLZB010000005.1:32395-36297 GCA_964388165.1 uncultured Flavobacteriaceae bacterium
GAAATAAATGTAGGAAATTATCTTTCAAAAAATTCAATTTTTCAAAAAGGTCTGGTAAGCCATAAGAAATAGGGCAGGTGATTTTGGACAAGTATATAATAAAAAAGCGGTGAGAAGCTTTCTTCCCACCACTTAAATATGATATTACAAATGAATGATCTAACCTGTAACCTGCTGCTGCATCCAAACAGCAAATTGTGTCTCGTAGACACGGGTAAGTATGATCACTGCTGCGCCAATTCCAACGAACCACCAGGAATAATTTTCCCGTTTTACCTGAATTGCCGCAATGGTACCCAGGATAAGGTATGGGATCATCAACAGGAGGTTTGGCATCAACCAGGCACCTCCAAAGATGACGACCATCTTCATCACAATGTAAAAAATGCTGTAAATAAGGATGATCTTCGTTAGGATCACCAGGTTTCTATGTGACATTACCTGTAATTCTTTGGAGGCTTTCTCGCGTAACTTTGCTGCTCAAAGGCATAGCCAAGGTTGAGGAGCTTGTCTTCTTCATAAGGTTTGGCTATGAAGGTGATGCTCTTTGGCTCTCCACTAAACTCAAAACCTGCCGGAACTGCGAGGGCCGGATATTTCGCCACTGCAGCATAGGCCGCGTGATAATTATTTATTGATGCCACCGCATCCAGATTATGCTGTTGCATTGGCACATCAAAGAACTTTCTTCCGCTTTCCTGCAGCTGGGCCGAGATCCTTTCCAGTTCTTCGGCACTGGTAGTATCGGCCACTATATTCTCAAACAACTGCTGCCCGTAAGGCGCTCTTAAAAGGCTGTCTCTAAGATTGTACTTCACTATCGCTTCCACGTTCTTGTAAGTCACTTCTTTTCCTGCATACTTGGAGAGGTAAGCAGGAAGATCCTTTTTCATATCGGCGTTGAGCAAAGTAAGAAAGTTGTCGAGCGGGATCTGTTCAGCTTCAAATTCTACAATTACCGCTCCGCCCTCTTTCATTTCCTGCACAGCACGATTGTAGAGGGAATCGGTCATTAGAGACTTCATCACTCCTATTCTCTTCCCTTTCAAGCCTTCTGCAGAAAGCCCCTTCACGTAGTTCTTATCTGAAGCAACCGAGGTGTGATCTTCCGGGTCTTTGCCGGTAAGAGCATTAAGTAAAATGGCATTGTCGATCACATATTTAGTCATAGGACCGGGAGTGTCCAGAGTTCCAGAGATTGGAATGATCCCTGTGCGACTTAGTAAGCCGACAGTCGGTTTTAACCCCACCACGGCATTCTTTGAAGCCGGGGAAAGTATGGAGCCTGCAGTTTCGGTACCAATTGCAGCAACAGCATAGTTTGCGGCTACGGCCACTCCGCTACCCGAACTTGAACCACCGGTCTCAAATTGTTTTCTTCCGTAGGGATTAAGAGTTTGACCACCTACGGCACTATATCCCAGCGGGCAACCGTCACAGAAGTAATATGCCCATTCGCTAAGGTTCACTTTGCCAAGGATAAGTGCATTATTTTGTTGTAAACGATCTACAATAAAAGCGTTTTTGGAAGGTTGATTTTCAGCCAGGGCCAAAGCTCCGGCGGTGGTTTTCATTCTGGCGGTATTGATATTATCTTTCAATAGAATAGGCATACCATGAACAGAATTATCATCAACACCGGCAGCTCCCTGTTCATCCAGCTTTCTTGCCTGCGCCACTACATCAGGATTCAATGCGATAACCGCATTAAGGGAAAGATCATTATTGCTCTCAAATTCCCTGATACGGTAGATATAGAATAGTGTAATATCTTCATATGAGAGATTCCCCTCCTTCACAGCACGCTGCAATTCAGGAATGGTCCTTTCAAAAATAAGCTGCTTTAGGCCTTCGTACTTTTCCGCAGAAAAAGAAGCCAGATCTGCTTCAAAAGGCGCCCACATCTCATTTTTATCAAGGGTCTTGGAATTGATGAGCTTGAACCTCATTCTTTCATTCTCGTGTTTTGCCTGCTCCTCAAGTTCGGCTGTCTCATCGGGAGCTTCCCAACGAACAGTCGGTTGGTTCACGCTTGTTTCTTCCTCTGTCTTGACCTTACAGGAGGATACAGCAAATAGGACCAGAAAGAGAATTATGATCTGCTTCATACTAAGAATTTTGAAAATGACTATTTAAAGAATGAGTCTACGAATTCATACTTGTTGAAAACCTGAAGATCTTCCATGCCCTCGCCTACTCCAATATATTTTACCGGGATCTGGAACTGGTCACTGATGCCTATCACTACCCCACCTTTTGCAGTACCATCGAGTTTGGTAACAGCCAGGGAAGTAACTTCTGTCGCGGCGGTGAACTGCTTGGCCTGTTCAAAGGCATTTTGTCCCGTAGAACCATCGAGCACCAAAAGCACTTCATGCGGAGAATTCTCAACAACTTTCTGCGTTACCCTCTTCACCTTTGACAATTCATTCATAAGGTTTACTTTATTGTGCAGTCGGCCTGCAGTATCAATGATCACCACATCTGCCCCTTGCTTTACAGCGCTCTGCACACTGTCATAAGCCACAGAAGCCGGATCACTACCCATTTTCTGCTTTACGATCGGCACATCAACACGATCTGCCCAAACCTGTAGCTGGTCAATTGCAGCAGCTCTAAAAGTATCGGCTGCACCAAGGACAACCTTCTTTCCGGCTTTCTTGAACTGGTACGCAAGCTTACCAATGGTGGTTGTCTTTCCAACGCCATTCACACCCACTACCATGATCACATAAGGTTTTTTATCTGCCGGCACATAAAATTCGGTAGCTTCGCCCGAGTTGGTTTCGGCTAATAGAGCAGCGATCTCTTCCCGCAGGATCTTGTTAAGTTCATCGGTCCCTAAAAAGCGGTCGCGCGCAACCCTTTCCTCAATGCGATTAATGATCTTCACGGTTGTGCCCACGCCCACGTCACTGCTCACCAGAATATCCTCAAGGTCATCCAGTACCTCATCATCAACTTTAGACTTACCGGCAACGGCTTTTCCCAGTTTGGAAAAGAAGTCATTTTTAGATTTTTCAAGACCCTTGTCAAGGGTTTCCTTCTTCTCACGGGAGAAAATCTTCTTAAATAAACTCATTATTTAGCTTGGTCTTTATTTCAACTTAGGCAGTAATATAGCCGTGGGTAAATATACACAAAAACAAAAAGCCGTCCCGATGAGTACCGGGACGGCTTCTAAATATTTTGAAAATAACTTATTTCTTGTTCAAGAAGTCATTTACCATTTCAGGAGGCATAATTCCTTCGACAAAAGTATAAGCACCGCTCTTTGGAGATTTTACCATCTTAATGGCTTTAGTTAATCTCTTTGATCCTGTCTGTAATGTTGCTACTGATTTCTTTGCCATGACTTATGCTTATTTAATTTCTTTATGAACCGTCATCTTCTTTAGAATAGGGTTGAATTTCTTCAGCTCCATTCTATCTGGCGTGTTCTTTTTGTTTTTTGTTGTAATATATCTTGAAGTACCGGGCTGTCCCGATGCTTTGTGTTCTGTACACTCTAATATAACCTGAACTCTGTTACCTTTCTTTGCCATTTTACTGCGTCTTAAATGTTAGGATTACTTGTTTAAAAAACCCTTTTCCCTTGCTTCTTTGATTACAGCTGTAATTCCCTTCTTATTAATTGTTTTAATAGCAGAAGTAGATACTTTTAAAGTTACCCACTTATCTTCTTCAGGGATATAAAAACGTTTTTTAACCAAATTGGCGTCAAATTTACGTTTTGTCTTGTTCATCGCGTGGGAAACGTTGTTTCCTACCATTGCTTTCTTACCTGTAAGTTCACAAACTCTTGACATTGCTCTATACTTTAACTCGTTATTTCAAAACAGGCTGCAAATTAACGATTTTTTTACCTAATAGCCAATAGCCGAAGAAAATATTTTTCTGAA
>CAYLZB010000006.1:0-35719 GCA_964388165.1 uncultured Flavobacteriaceae bacterium
TTAATGAACACGCTCATGATGATCACCACCATGATGAGGGTAATTTCTTTACGAAGTATATATTCAGCATGGATCACAAGGTTATTGCCAAGCAATACCTTTTCACGGCGATCTTTATGGGGATCATTGGAATTGCAATGTCCATCTTCTTCCGTATGCAGCTTGCCTGGCCAGCCGAATCATTTAAAATATTTGAAATTTTCCTCGGAAAATGGGCTCCGGGAGGAGTAATGAGTCAGGAGATCTATCTGGCACTTGTAACCATCCACGGGACCATCATGGTGTTCTTTGTACTTACTCAGGGACTGAGTGGTACTTTCAGTAACCTTTTGATCCCACTTCAAATTGGAGCAAGGGATATGGCTTCAGGCTTTATGAACATGCTTTCATACTGGTTGTTCTTTATCTCCTGTGTGATCATGTTAGGTTCTTTGTTTGTTGAAGCAGGTCCTGCTTCTGCAGGATGGACGATCTATCCGCCGCTTAGTGCACTGCCACAGGCTATTGGAGGTTCGGGGCTTGGAATGACGCTATGGCTTGTTTCTATGGCTATTTTCATTGCGTCTTCCCTACTTGGATCACTTAACTACATTGTAACGGTGATCAACCTAAGGACCAAAGGGATGTCAATGACCCGTTTACCATTGACCATCTGGGCTCTTTTTGTTACCGCTATCATCGGGGTAGTATCTTTCCCTGTTCTTTTATCGGCAGCTTTGATGTTGATCATGGACAGAAGCTTTGGAACTTCCTTCTTCCTGAGTGATATTTACATTGGAGGAGAAGTATTGCACTACCAGGGAGGTTCGCCTATCCTGTTCGAACACCTTTTCTGGTTCCTTGGTCACCCTGAAGTTTATATTGTTATTTTACCTGCCATGGGTATTGCTTCAGAGATCCTGGCAACCAACTCCAGAAAACCCATTTTTGGATACCGTGCGATGATCGCATCTATCCTGGGGATCGCCTTCCTTTCAACAATTGTTTGGGGACACCATATGTTCGTGTCTGGTATGAATCCTTTCCTTGGATCGGTATTTACCTTTACAACATTACTTATTGCTATTCCTTCTGCAGTAAAAGCCTTTAACTGGATCACCACGATCTGGAAAGGAAATCTGCAAATGAACCCGTCCATGTTATTCTCTATTGGATTCGTTTCTACTTTCATTACCGGAGGTTTGACAGGGATCGTGCTTGGAGACAGCACACTGGATATCAACGTGCACGATACTTATTTTGTAGTAGCTCACTTCCACCTTGTAATGGGTATTTCTGCCCTGTACGGAATGTTTGCCGGAATTTATCACTGGTTCCCTAAGATGTTCGGCCGTATGATGAACAAGAACATGGGATATATCCATTTTTGGATCACCATCATTGGTGCTTACGGAGTTTTCTTCCCGATGCACTTCGTAGGTATGGCAGGTCTACCACGTAGATACTATGACAACACAGCTTTCCCTTACTTTGATGACCTTTTAGAGATCAATGTCTTGATCACTGTATTCGCTATCATCACAGCATTGGTACAGCTGGTGTTTTTATACAACTTTATCCATTCCATCTTTGCAGGGAAGAAAGCGACTGCAAACCCATGGAATTCCAATTCTCTGGAATGGACTACTCCTGTAGAGCATATCCATGGGAACTGGCCTGGAGAGATCCCACACGTTTATCGTTGGGCGTATGACTACAGTAAAACAAATGAGAAAGGAGAATATGTGATCGCAGGACAGGATTTTGCGCCACAGAATGTCCCGCTTCAAAAAGGTGAAGAAGAGCTGAACCATTAAGCCTTTTTTGACCTGTATAGTACAAAGCCTTTTCATCTAATGAGAAGGCTTTTTTCTTTTATCTTTGTTTTTAAACCTGAATGCTATGAATGAAAACCTGGATCCAACCGGGGAGAGCTTTTCTCCTGAAGAAATGGACATCGAAAGAGCCTTGCGGCCTCTTGATTTTGATGATTTTGCCGGCCAGGACCAGGTACTGGATAACCTGAAGGTTTTTGTGAAGGCAGCTAACCAACGAGGTGATGCGCTTGATCATACTCTTTTTCATGGTCCTCCCGGTCTTGGGAAAACTACCCTGGCACATATACTTGCCAATGAATTGCAGGTGAATATTAAAGTCACTTCAGGTCCTGTTCTGGACAAACCCGGAGATCTTGCAGGACTGCTCACTAACCTGGAAGAAAGGGATGTTCTTTTTATCGACGAGATACACCGGCTTAGCCCCATTGTTGAGGAATATCTTTATTCGGCAATGGAAGACTATAAGATCGATATCATGATCGAGACCGGTCCCAATGCCAGGTCAGTACAGATCAATCTTAGTCCCTTTACCCTTATTGGGGCGACTACCCGTAGCGGATTGCTTACCGCACCTATGCGTGCCCGCTTTGGAATTTCCAGCCGCCTGGAATACTACACCACCGAATTACTCGCTGATATCGTACAGCGAAGTGCTCAGATCCTCAAGGTGCCTATCACTATGGAAGCGGCTATTGAAATTGCGGGGCGAAGCCGTGGAACACCGCGTATTGCAAATGCCCTTTTACGAAGGGTAAGGGATTTCGCCCAGATAAAAGGTAATGGGAAGATAGACATCGAGATCGCAAAATACAGCCTAAAAGCCCTTAATGTTGATGCACATGGCCTGGACGAAATGGACAATAAGATCCTAACCACCATTATCGACAAGTTCAAAGGTGGGCCTGTAGGGATAACTACTCTAGCCACAGCTGTAAGTGAAAGCGCCGAGACCATAGAGGAGGTGTATGAACCCTTTCTCATACAGCAGGGATTCATACAAAGAACCCCGCGTGGACGTGAAGTCACTGAGGCAGCCTATAAACACCTCGGAAGAGTTAGGGGCGGAATCCAGGGAGGATTGTTTTAAATGCTATGGAAATAGACCTAACAGGTCTCCAAGACCTGTTAGGTCTTAAAAAAATATGTTTTTCCTGGCCGGCTTTCCATCTCTAAAAAAAATTAAATGGAAAATAAGAATTCTAATATCCCTGAAGTATCCTTGCTGAAATTCCTACGGCACTCTCTGAATATCGTTAAGAATCCTTTGCCTTTCCACAGCAGGAATTTTCAGGAAAAAGGAGATTGTTTCCGGCTGAATATAGGTTTAAACAAATCGGTCATATTTTCAAGGGATGCGGGGCTGCTGGAACATGCGCTTCAAAAGAACCAAAAGAACTATGTGAAATCCGACATTCAAACCAAGGACCTGGTAAAATATGTTGGGAAAGGTTTGTTGACTTCAGAAGGAGAACATTGGAAAAAGCAGCGTAAGTTGATCCAGCCTGCTTTTCATAAGAAGCAACTTGCCAATTTGCTTGATTCCATTAAACAGGCCATAACCCAGGAATATGAAAAAATTGAGCCGGGTAAGGAAATCGATATTTTCCCTGTTTTCAATGACCTCGCTTTTCAAACTGTGGTAAAATCCTTGTTTAGCAAAGCCGCCAGTAAGGACGAGATCAATAGACTTCAATATATTACTGAAGAAACTCAGAAAATGCTGGTAAAAGAGCTAAGACAACCATACCTGGGCTGGTGGTTCAAAGCGAGTGGGAAGATTGACAGCTACCTCAAATTAACAGCCGAAGCAAGAACTATTTTGAAGGGAATAGTGCAGGAGCGAAGGGCTTCAAAAAAGCGGTATGATGACCTTTTGGACATGTTGCTGGAAGCCAAATACGAGGACGGTAATTTCATGGACGAGGAGCAACTTATTGATGAGATCCTTATCCTTTTTACTGCAGGTCATGAAACCACGTCCAATGCATTGACCTTCACCGCGCAGTTACTTGCTCAACATCCCGAATGGCAGGAAAAGATCTATGATGAGATTAAGGAGCTGCAAGAAGAGGATCTTGATCTAATGAGCTTTGTTTCTAAGGCCGGGGTAACTCAAATGGTTATTGATGAATCCATGAGGTTGTATCCTCCTGCCTATTTTATTGACCGGGTAAATATTGAGGATGATGAATTTGGAGGGAAATACTTTGAAGCCGGATCAAATCTTCTGTTCTCTGTGTATGAAATTCACAGACATCCGGATCTTTGGGAGGATCCGGAAGAATTTAGGCCTCAGCGATTCGAAGAAGGAGGTAGAAAGTTCTCTTCCCAATATTTTCCCTTTGGGGCAGGACCGCGAAAATGCATTGGTAACAACTTTGCCATGTTCGAAATGATCATCGCAGTTACCGAATTGGTATCAGAATACCGGATCCTGCCGGTGAATAATTCCATTGATATCCTGCCGCTTATTACGCTCAAACCAAAGAATGCCATCCTGAAATTTGAACTGAGGAAATAATACCTTCCAAAAATGCTATTTTTGGCACCTCTTGTTTTTTTACCCGGGCATGGAAATTGCAAAGTTTAACAAGTGAATAGTTCAGTAAGATCAAAAAATACTGCTTTAATAAAAGCCGAAGCCAAACGTCTCGGCTTTCTCTCATGTGGAATTTCCAGGGCAGGTTTCCTGGAAGAGGAAGCGCCTCGCCTGGAAAATTATCTTCGGCAGAATATGCACGGCGAAATGAAGTATATGGAAAACCACTTCGACAAGCGACTCGATCCTACCAAACTTGTTGAAGGTTCCAAAAGTGTCATTTCTTTACTGCTTAACTATTTTCCTGAAGAAAGGCAGCGTGAGGATTCTTACAAGATCAGTAAATACGCCTACGGAACCGACTATCATTTTGTGATAAAGGACAAGCTGAAGGATTTACTGCAATACATTCAGCAAGAGATAGGTGAGGTGGAAGGCAGGGCTTTTGTTGATTCGGCACCGGTACTGGATAAAGCCTGGGCAGCAAAAAGCGGCCTGGGTTGGATTGGGAAGAATACCAATTTATTGTCCAAACAAACCGGCTCGTTCTTCTTTATTGCTGAATTGATCGTAGATCTCGAACTGGATCATGATACTCCCGTTACAGATCATTGCGGCAGCTGTACCGCCTGCATCGATGCCTGTCCTACCCAGGCCATTGTGGAACCGTACAAGGTTGATGGCAGCAAATGTATCTCCTATTTTACCATTGAGCTTAAAGATCAACTTCCACAGGAGATGAAAGGTAAATTTGATGACTGGATGTTTGGTTGTGATGTGTGCCAGGATGTGTGCCCATGGAACCGTTTTTCAAAACCTCATCGCGAACCGCTTTTCGATCCGCACCCCGAGCTGCTTAGCATGAGTAAAAAAGACTGGGAAGAGATCACCGAAGACACTTTTAGGAAAGTCTTTAAAAAGTCGGCCGTTAAAAGGACCAAGTATAGCGGACTTACACGCAACATTGAATTCCTGAAAGACTAAATCTTCTCTTTTTCTCTGGCAGAATTTGTAACTTTCTGTTTCAACGGAAAAGTTATGGTGTCAAAAAAGCTTTTTTCAGCCTTTATTATTTTCAGTCTATTTCTGAATTTTTCTGTCGGAGCACAGGAACTTCGGCTGAAGGTGGATGAAACCATGCCGCGCCTTCTTGAGCAGGCAGATACCGATGCCGATAAAAAGATCACGATAGAAGATGATCCAAAAATGCCATTTTTGGTCCCTCTTTCAGAAGGAGATTCTATAGAGATCGACCGCATTTATTACTTGTCAAACCTGCTTCAGGAATTGGCAATCGCCAGAGCAGAAGAGAAAGAAACGCTGGAAACCTCTCTTGGCAGGATAAAGGAACCACCAAGTGAGCGTATTTCCCGCCGAATTGAAGAACAATTCTGGGATGACCTTACCCGAACCATTGATCGTAAAGGCCTCAGGAAGATCCTGAAAGACACCAAAGCCTCAGATGGGGTGCAGCGGCTTTACGTGCCGGCTACCGATACTTCAGGAATAAAATATTACAAAGATCTACAGGATGAATTGAGCGGCTTCGAAGTAGTAATCCTTCCGGAGAAAATTACTCCGCAGTATGTGAAATCGATCAACGATAAACCGGGCCTTTTGGCGCTGAAAATTAAAGACGGTAAAGGTGTACCTTTTGTAGTTCCGGGAGGCAGGTTCAATGAGATGTATGGCTGGGACAGCTATTTTGAGGGAGTAGGGCTGCTTATTGACGGGAGACTCGATCTGGCTAAGGCCATGGTGGATAACTTCATCTACCAGATCAACCACTACGGAAAGATCCTCAACGCCAATCGCTCTTATTATTTAACCCGTACGCAGCCACCATTCATGTCCTCCTTTGTGCGGGAGGTTTTTGAGGCAATGGAAGAAAAGGATAAGGATTGGCTACGGAAGGCTCTTGAGGCGGCAATTAAGGAGTACGAGCAGGTTTGGATGGTTGAAGGCGAAAGACTAACCGAAAACGGCCTGAACAGATACTTCGCCCAGGGAATAGGTATTCCACCGGAGACCGAAAAAGGGCATTTTGAGGAGGTCTTAAAAGACTTTGCTGCAAAACATGAAATGGCCCCCAAACAATTTGAAGAGAAATATAAATCGGGTGAAATTAAGGATAGGGAGCTGGATGAATATTTTCTTCACGACAGGACCTTGAGGGAAAGCGGTCATGATACTTCCTGGCGACTGGAGGATCGTGCAGCATATCTGAATACCGTCGACCTCAATTCGCTGCTTTACAAATATGAAAAGGATTTTGAGTATCTCATTGATGAATATTTCGATGAAAGCTTTACGACTTCAACCGGAAAAACCTACACCGATGACTACTGGGAAGAAAAAGCTGAAAAGCGAAAAGAACTCATGAACAGGTACCTTTGGAATGAAGAAGAGGGCAGCTTTTATGACTACAACTTCAGGAAAGACGAGCAAACCGGATATATTTCAGCTACCAACTTCTATCCGCTGTGGAGTGGATTGGCTTCCGAAGAACAGGCTAAAAGAATGCTTCCGCAGCTAATGGATGACTTGAAGGCGCAGGGAGGAATACTTTCCAGCGCAAAAGCTTCAGTAGAAGAAGCAGCGACAAATGAGGTGCAGCGACAATGGGATTATCCATACGGCTGGGCGCCGCATCAAATGTTGATTTGGCGGGGCCTCCTAAACTACGGCTATGAAAAGCAAGCCTATGAACTCATTTACAGGTGGCTTTGGATGATCACGAAAAATGCCGTGGATTATAATGGAACCATCCCCGAGAAATATGATGTCGTTGATGCTACTCACAAGGTCTATGCTGAATATGGTAACGTGGGAACCGAGTTTGACTATATCACCACATCGGGTTTTGGCTGGATGAATGCCTCATATCAACTGGGGCTGGAGTTACTTCCTGAAAAATATCATGAAAAACTGGATGAGCTGGTTCCGCCCGATCAACTGAGCTTCAGGTAAAGATGGAAGAAAGATCCTTTCCATTGCAACCCGGTTTAGGTGCAGACTAAAAAATGACTTGCATCACTAAGCTGTAATTGCTAAACTGTTACCTTTGTGCCACCTGAAAAAAACAGGGAAATATGAAGAACGAACGCAAAAGGCGCGAAGCACTTGTCTATCACGCCAAGCCCCACCCGGGAAAAATCCAGGTAGTGCCAACCAAGAAATATTCTACCCAGCGTGATCTTTCGCTGGCATACTCTCCCGGAGTTGCAGAACCTTGCCTTGAGATTCATAAAAATATTGAGAACGTCTATAAATACACCACTAAGGGCAACCTGGTGGCAGTGATCTCCAATGGTACAGCCGTGTTGGGGCTGGGAGACATAGGTCCCGAGGCTTCAAAACCTGTGATGGAAGGTAAAGGCCTGCTCTTCAAGATATTTGCCGATATTGACGTTTTTGACATCGAAGTAGACACTAAGGATGTGGACGCTTTTGTAGAAACAGTAAAAAATATAGCCCCTACTTTTGGAGGGATCAATCTGGAAGATATTGCAGCCCCCGAGGCTTTTGAGATCGAAAGAAGACTTAAGGCAGAGCTGGATATACCGGTGATGCATGACGACCAGCATGGTACTGCCATAATTTCCTCGGCGGCGCTTTTAAATGCCCTAGAACTTGCCGGGAAAAAGATCGGAAAGGTGAAGGTGGTGATCTCCGGTGCGGGATCGGCTGCGATCGCCTGTGCAAACCTGTACGTTTCTCTTGGTGTGAAGGTGGAGAATATCATCATGTTTGATGTGAAAGGAGTTTTGCACAAGGACCGGGATGATCTGTCTGACCTTCAGAAGCGATTCGCGGTTAAAAAGAAATATGAAAATCTATCGGCAGCAATGGATGGAGCCGATGTATTCCTTGGCCTTTCTGTAGGAAACATTGTCTCACCCGAAATGTTGAAGAAAATGGCAAAACGACCTATTGTTTTTGCCATGGCCAATCCCGAACCCGAGATAGATTATGATCTGGCGGTTGCTACCCGAAAGGATATCATCATGGCTACAGGTCGCAGTGATCATCCTAACCAGGTGAACAACGTACTTGGTTTTCCGTTCATATTCAGGGGAGCCCTTGATGTTCGGGCGACCAAGATCAATGAAGAAATGAAAATGGCAGCTGTTAAGGCACTCGCCGCCCTTGCTAAAGAGCCGGTGCCCGAGCAGGTGAATATTGCCTACGGCGAAACCAAACTTCTTTTTGGAAAGGATTATATTATTCCTAAACCTTTTGATCCAAGACTTATCACCCAGGTGCCGCCGGCAGTTGCAAAAGCTGCGATGGAGAGTGGCGTGGCTAAAAATCCTATTCAGGATTGGGGCCGTTATGAGGATGAGCTGCTTGAAAGGATGGGTAATGACAATAAAATTACCCGTTTGCTAATGAACCGGGCCAAAATGAGTCCGAAAAAGGTGGTTTTTGCTGAAGCAGACCACCTGGATGTGCTTAAGGCGGCACAGATCGCTCATGACGAAGGCATAGCAAAACCTATACTACTTGGTCGCCGCGATGTGATCCAGGAGCTCATGCAGGAGATCGACTTCCATGCTGATGATGTTGACATCATCGATTCCAAAAGTGACGATGAGAATGAACGTCGTAACCGTTATGCCGAAGTTTACTGGGAATCCCGCAAACGGAAAGGAGTTACCCGCTATGATGCCCAGCTGTTGATGCGACAACGCAACTATTTTGCAGCCATGATGGTGAACGCCGGTGATGCAGATGCTTTGATCTCGGGATATTCCAGAGCCTACCCAACAGTCCTAAAGCCAATGCTGGAGCTGGTGGGAAAAGCTGCAGGGGTATCCAAAGTTGCTGCTACCAACCTTATGAATACCTCTCGTGGTCCCTTGTTCATAAGTGATACTTCGGTGAACGTGGATCCTACAGCTAAGGAGCTGGCAAAGATTGCCCAGATGACGGCACGAACCGTAAGGCTTTTTGGAATGGAACCTGTAATTGCCATGATCTCTTATGCGAACTTTGGTTCCTCAAGGAATGAGAAGGCCGAAAAGGTAAAAGAAGCTGTAGATTACCTGCACCGCTTCTACCCCGATCTTATTGTAGACGGCGAAATGCAAACAGATTTTGCTCTGAATAGTGAAATGCTGCAGAAGAAATTTCCATTCTCGAAGTTGGCAGGACGCAAAGTGAACACTTTGGTGTTCCCCAACCTGGATTCGGGTAACAGTACCTATAAGCTGCTTAAGGAACTCAATAAAACGGAATCTGTCGGCCCAATCCTTATGGGAATGAATAAACCGGTACATGTCCTGCAATTGGGAGCCAGTGTTGAGGAGATCGTCAACATGACTGCAGTAGCAGTGGTTGACGCCCAGGAAAAGGAAAAGAAGGCCAAAAGGGAGCAATAGAAAAAATCAAAAAGAGGAGCGGGAAAAAGGATATTTTCCCGCTTTTGTTTTAGAAAAAAACCTTTCCAAAATGGCATTTTTGAGAGGTAATAGAGAGATAAGATAGTTGTTTTCCCGTCCTGTGAATTTTACTACATTTGGCATACTAACCTTCTACACTACATGATCTATAGTATTAAAGGCCGCCTGGTTGAAAAGAACCCCACAAATGTGGTGATCGATTGCAACGGGGTAGGCTATTTTATTCACATTTCCCTTCATACATTTTCTCAGATCCCCTCACAGGAATCGTTGCAGCTATACACACACCTGCAGGTAAAAGAAGATTCTCATACCCTTTATGGTTTTTGGGAAAGGACGGAGCGGGAGATCTTCAGGTTATTGATCTCGGTTTCGGGCGTAGGGGCGAGTACTGCACGCAGTATGTTGTCTTCCCTGGAGCCCCGGCAGATCATGGAGGCCATAGCTGCCGGTGATGTCGCTACAATTCAGGGAATAAAAGGGATTGGAGCCAAAACAGCACAACGGGTCATTATTGACCTTAAAGATAAAATCGTAAAAGTCTTTGGAATGGAGGAAGTTTCGCCTCTCCAGAGCAATACAAACCGCGAAGAAGCGTTATCTGCTTTAGAGACTCTTGGATATACCCGTAAGCAATCTGAAAAGGTTGTGGAAAGAATTGTGAAGGAAGAACCCGATGCTACGGTGGAATCTCTTATAAAGCAGGCACTTAAAAAATTATAATTCCTTTGGGGCAGAACTATAAGTATAAGTTTTGGCTGCGAAATTCCTTTGCGCTTCTATGTGTGCTGGTAGTGTCTTGGCCTGCCCTGGCGCAGGATACTATAGTTCAGCAGGATACGACAAAAACAGGATATTCCCTGGGAAAACTGAAACTTCCCAATCCCAACAGTATTGTAGCCTCCTATACTTATGATCCCATTCTGGACCGGTATGTATATACCGAAACTCTTGGCGTTCTAAACATCTCGGCTCCTCTGATCCTCACTCCCGAAGAATATCAGGAATTGGTGATAAAAGAGGAGATGCAGCGGTATTTTCAGGAGAAATCTGATGCCATTTCCGGAAGGAAAGAAGGAACGGAGGATGATCAACGGGATCTGCTTCCGGAATTTTATGTCAATTCAGGATTTTTTCAGAACATATTTGGCGGTGGCGATATTGAACTCATCCCACAGGGATCTGTCGCTCTGGACCTGGGAATACTTTACTCTAAAAGGGACAACCCTGCTTTTTCACCTCGCAACAGAAGCACTTTCACCTTCGATTTTGATCAACGAATACAGCTGAGTCTCCTCGGAAACATCGGGGAGCGGCTAAAAGTGACTGCCAATTACGACACCGAATCTACATTTGACTTTCAGAATCAACTAAAGTTAGAATACACCCCTACCGAGGATGATATCATCCAGAAGATCGAGGTGGGAAATATCAACATGCCGCTCAATTCTGCTTTGATACAGGGAGCGCAAAGCCTGTTTGGGATCAAAACTCAGCTGCAGTTTGGAAAAACGACGATAACGGGAGTATTTTCTGAACAAAAAAGTGAACGGAGGACCGTAAATGTGGAAGGTGGTGCTACAGTACAGGAATTTGAAAAGTTCGCCATTGAGTATGATGAGAACAGGCACTTCTTCCTGGCTCACTATTTTAGGGATCACTACGACGAGGCTCTTGAGAATTATCCTTTCATTAATTCCAACGTGCAGATCACCCGCGTCCAGGTTTGGGTGACCAACAGGACCAATAATGTTCAAAATCTTACCGACACAAGAAACATTGTCGCCATCCAGGATCTTGGGGAATCGCCTGTGCCGGGGAATATTGGTCTGGAAAATCCTCCTGCCGGATTTTTCAATCGGCCCGCAGGCGCTTTTGCCGACAACCGCAATAACGACCTCAATCCTTTTGGAATCACCGGGCCCCAGGAGTCTGTGCTTACCCCGGCTATTCGGGATGTTGCAAGAGTAGAAGCGGGATTTGGTGGCCTGCAGGTTTCTGAAGGCAGGGATTATGTAAAGCTTGAAAATGCAAGGCAATTACGACCTTCAGAGTATAAATTAAATTCCCGACTGGGCTATATTTCTCTTAATCAAAGATTGGCGAGCGATGAGATCCTCGCTGTCGCCTTCCAATATACTGTTGGAGGAGAAGTATACCAGGTGGGTGAATTTGCCAGTGATGGTATTGACGCTTCGGGAGGTACGGGGGTAGAGTCTTCTGTCTCTCAGAATCTGGTAGTTAAAATGCTGAAGAGTACCGTGACCAATGTAGATGAGCCGGTATGGGACCTGATGATGAAGAACATTTACAACCTGGGAGCATTTAACCTGGAGCGGGAAGACTTCAGGATGAATATTGTTTATACAGATCCTCAGCCTCTCAATTATATTACAGGAGTTGATGGCGTGCCTCTTCCCGAAGATGTGGAGCAAACTCCCCTTTTAGAAGTGTTTAACCTGGATAACCTCAACTTTGCAGGAGACCCTATTGTGGGAGGTGACGGCTTTTTTGACTTTGTGCCGGGGATTACGATCAATCCTGAAACCGGAAGTATTATTTTCACATCTGTGGAACCTTTTGGGCGTTATCTCTTCAACCAGCTCGATCCCAACCCAAATGCAGGATCAGAGGTCTATGAGATTCCTGAGACCTGGAATGCGAATCAGCAGAAGTATGTTTTCCGGGCTCTGTACAATACCACCAAAACCCAGGCAGAGCAACAGCAGGCAGAAAAGAATAAATTTCAGCTTCGGGGGCGCTATAAGTCTTCCAATGTTGAAGGGATTCCAATTGGTGCTTTCAATGTGCCACAGGGTTCGGTTACAGTGACTGCCGGGGGGCGTGTGCTGCAGGAAGGGGTGGATTATGTGGTGAACTATCAGTTTGGAAGGGTGCAGATCCTTGATGAAGCTTTACTCGCTTCCAATATTCCCATCCAGGTATCAACAGAAAATAATGCCCTTTTTGGGCAGCAAACAAAGCGCTTCACCGGGCTTCACGTGGAGCACCTCTTCAATGAGAACTTCCTTATGGGAGCCACATATCTCAATCTTAATGAGCGCCCGCTTACCCAGAAGTCCAACTTTAGCTACGAGCCAATTAATAATACCATCCTTGGCCTTAACCTGAATTACTCTACAGATTTACCCTTTTTGACACGCTGGGTAAATAAACTGCCAAACATCGATACCGATGTAATTTCCAACCTTTCCCTAAGAGGAGAAGTAGCTTATTTAGTGCCGGGGGCGCCGAAAGGAAGTGAGTTCGAAGGCCGTGCTACGACCTATGTAGATGATTTTGAAGCGGCTCAAACCTCTATAGCTATTGATAATCCGCTGGGGTGGGAATTATCCAGTGTGCCACTTGGTTTTGGCGGCGAGCTGGCAAATGGGGATCTTGCCACTGGCTACAAAAGAGCGAAACTCGCCTGGTATACAATAGATCCTATTTTCTACGGAAGCAGCAGACCATCGGGTATTACAGATGCCGATCTTTCGAGCTATGCCACCCGTCGCGTCTTTCTTGACGAGATCTTTCCAAACGTAGATGTGGTGCAGGGACAATCCCAGGTGCTTTATACCATGGACCTTGCTTACTACCCCAACGTAAGAGGGCCATACAACTACAATCCTGTTGCTATGGGCGGCAATACCCTGCCAAATCCTTCACAGAACTTTGCGGGGATCACCCGTGCTCTAAATGCTACCAATTTTGAGCAGAGCAATGTGGAATACATTGAGTTCTGGATGATGGACCCATTCCTGTATTCAGAAAATGCGGGTAATGACGGCGGAAAATTGGTATTCAACCTTGGCAACATTTCTGAAGATGTTCTAAAAGATGGGCGAAAGCAATACGAAAACGGACTCCCGCCGGATGGTGGCATAGAAAACACTACTTCTACAGAATTTGGAAAAGTACCCTCAAACCAATCCCTTATCTATGCGTTCAACACCGAAGGGGAGGAGCGGCTAAATCAGGATATCGGGTATGACGGTTTAGATGACCTGGAAGAAGCTGCCAGGTTCGGGGCTTTTGCCAATCTTCCCGATCCTTCGGCCGATAATTACAACTATTTTTTAAATGCTTCAGGAGGGATCCTCAGCCGCTACTTTGACTACAATGGGATTGAGGGGAATTCGCCTCCAGATGTTACCAATGCCAATCGCGGTAATACCACGCTGCCCACGGTCGAAGATCTTAACAGGGACAACACCATGAACACAGTAGACAGCTACTATGAGTACGAGGTGCCGGTGTTCCCTAATATGGGCATAGACAACAGTCGATATGTAACAGATGTCAAGGAGTTTTCAATAGATCTTCCTAATGGACAGCAAATGCCTGTGAGATGGTTACAATTTAAAGTGCCTATCTATGAACCTACTGCCGCACGAGGTGGAATTGGCGATTTCAGGTCCATCAGGTTCATGAGAATGTACCTCACCGGCTTTGAGGATCCTACCGTGTTGCGATTTGGCACGATGGATCTCGTACGGGGAGATTACCGCAGGTACACCCAAAGTCTTGACCCCGACAAATCTGATCCTACTAACGAGAGCACAACCTTCACTGTAGCTTCAGTGAGTATTGAGGAGAATGAGAACAGGCAACCGATTCCTTATGTGCTGCCTCCGGGAGTTGACAGGGAGGAATTGATGAACAACAATACCAGGGTAAGGCAGAATGAACAATCCCTTGCTCTTACTGTTTGTGATCTTGAGCCACAGGATTCCCGCGGTGTCTACAAGAATTTCCAGCTTGACATGAGGCAATACAAGAACCTGGAGATGTTCGTTCATGCAGAGCCGTTGGTGAATCGATTGAAATGGCAGGAGGGAGAACTTGTGGCATTTATAAGGATCGGAACCGATTTTACCGACAATTTTTACCAGATAGAGATCCCATTGAAACCCACAGAATTTGGTGCAGTCTCTGCCTCTGAAATCTGGCCGGAAGAGAACAGGATGAACCTTCCCCTGGAGCTGCTGCAGGAAGTAAAAGCAACCGTTATAGGTGATCCAAACATGCTGAATTCGGAATTAAATTTCTTCACAGAAAGCGGGGAACCGGTATCGGCCGAAGCACCTTACGAAGTAGGCCAGTTGAGGATCGGGATCAAAGGGAATCCCAGCTTTGGAAATGTAAGGATGCTAATGTTAGGTGTTAAAAATGGTCTTTCTGAAGCTTCTTCCAGGAACCTGTGTGGAGAAGTGTGGTTCAATGAACTCCGACTTTCCGAATTGAACAACGAAGGAGGTTGGGCAGCCATTGTGAACATGGATGCCAATGTGGCCGACTTTGCAAACCTCTCGGCAACCGGAAGAAGAAGTACCGTAGGTTTTGGAGCTATAGAGCAGGGGCCAAACCAAAGGAGCAGGGAAGACCTGCAGCAGTATGATGTGGTGAGTAACCTTAATATGGGGCAGTTATTGCCACCCACCTGGGGTGTGAGGATCCCGGTGAGCTACAGTTATGGAGAAGAATTGATCACTCCAAAATACGATCCTGAATTTCTCGATCTGGAACTGGAAAATGTGCTGGATAATGCTGCAAATGATGAAATTAGAGATGAACTTCGAGAAAGAGCCGAAGATTATACCCGCCGCCAAAGTATTAACGTTATTGGGCTGCGTAAGGAAAGAGTGGGAGATGATAAGCCAATGCCTTATGACATTGAGAACTTAAGTCTCTCCGGAAGTTACAACCAGATAGACCACCGGGACTTTGAGATTGAAGATGCTTTTGATCAAAATGTGCGGGTGGGTGCTACCTATGACTATACGTTTGTCCCTGTCAATATAGAGCCGCTAAGAAATGTTAAGGCTCTGGATAGTAGTGCTTACTTTGCTCTTTTACGTGATTTTAACTTTAATGTTTTTCCATCGAACGTCACAGCGAGTTCGACTATTTTCAGGCAGTACAATGAGCAGAAGTTCAGAGAGATCAACTTGCCACCCGGGTTCATTAATGGGATCCCCACCCTTTACCAGAGAAACTTCCTGTTCGATTGGCAATACACTATCAATTACAACTTCACCAAGAGCCTGAGGTTGAATTTTGACTCTTCTACCAACAGGGTTGTAAGGAACTATCTTGATGACGAGAACAATCCCGATACTACTACCGGAGTTTGGGATGGATTCTTCAATGTTGGAATTCCAAACCAGCACTTCCAATCCCTGCAGGTGAATTACGATCTCCCTCTCTCAAAGATACCTGTCCTGGCATTTTTGAAGACTACATATTCTTATACAGGAAACTTCCAGTGGGAGCGGGGGTCGCAGATTTTTGAAACTCTGGAAAATGTTCCCGATCTTGGGAATAGCGTTCAAAATTCTAATGTACATCAGGTAAATGCGAGTCTTGAAATGCAATCCCTGTATGACTATATAGGTTTGAAGAAGAGAACGCGCCCGGGAGGAGCACAGACCATTGAGGAGCGAAGCAGGGCTGTACCAACTCTTAACCGGAGAGCACAGGATACCATCACACCTGCAGATGCCACGCGTTTAAGTGCCGGTGACAGAACCTACAACACATTTGTGGGACTTCTTACTGCTATTCAAAGAATTCAGGTGAATTACCAGGAGAATAACGGAATTTTCCTTCCCGGGTACACCAACGATATAGGTTTTATGGGTACCTGGAATCCCACTTTTGGATTTACCCTGGGGAGTCAGGAAGAGGTGAGGTATATGGCTGCCAGAAAAGGTTGGCTTACGCTTTACCAGGATTTTAACCAGCAGTATACACAGGTAGAGAATGAGCAGCTTGGCATCAATGCCGATGTTTCCCTCCTGCCTGATCTTACCATCCAGGTTACCGCCGGCAGGTTGTATTCTGAAACCTTTCAGGAGAATTACAGGGTGATTGGAGATCAATATGTGCCGCTAACGCCTTACACCTTCGGAAACTTTAATATTTCCACCATACTTCTCGGCACAGCCTTTAACCAAAGCTCGGCCGAATCTTCAGCAACTTTCCAGGAGTTCAGGGAGAACCGGCTGGAAGTGGCCAGAAGGTTGGCTATTGAAAACGGACTGGATCCCAATAATACAGATGAATTCGGATATCCTGTAGGCTTCGGAAGGAACAGTCAAAATGTTCTGCTTCCGGCATTTCTTGCGGCATATTCGGGAACCGATCCCGATAAGGTTTCTTTAGGAGCATTTCGGGATTTTCCATTGCCTAACTGGAATTTAAAGTATACCGGCTTTATGCGCCTGCCATGGTTTAAAAAGAACTTCAAAAGGTTCTCTGTCAACCACGGCTATACCGCCGGTTATACCATTAACCAGTTCCAAACCAATCTGGATTATGATCCTCAAAATCCACGGGAATTCGACCAGGCAGGAAATTACAAAAGTGAGATCCTCTTTTCTAATATTAACCTTACCGAACAATTCAGTCCGCTGGTTAGGATAGATATGGAAATGGCCAATTCAATTAAGATCCTGGCAGATGTTCAGAAGGATAGAGCCTTATCTTTGAGCTTTGATAACAACTTACTTACCGAGATAAGCGGAAATCAATATACCCTTGGGCTTGGATACAGGATAAAGGATCTAAAGATCGATACGAAGATTGGAGGACGTCAAAGGATCCTTAGTAGTGACCTCAACTTTAAAGCAGATATTTCATACCGTCACAATGAGACGGTGATAAGATATCTTGATTTAGATAACAGCCAGGTAACTGCTGGGCAGGATATCTGGGCCATCAATTTTACTGCAGATTATGCGCTTTCAAAGAACCTTACGGCTCTGGTCTATTATGATCACAGTTTTTCTGAATATGCTATCTCAACCGCTTTTCCTCAAACAACAATAAGATCTGGCGTTACCTTGAGATATAACTTCGGAAATTAATTGTGGAGGCTTGACTTAAAGAATTAAAAATTTAACTTTGCTATATTAAAAAACTAACCAATGAAGATTCCAAAAGATTTAAAATACACCAATGATCACGAGTGGGTGAAAATTGAAGGCGATATTGCAACAGTTGGTATTACAGATTTTGCTCAGGGCGAATTAGGTGATATTGTGTATGTTGAGGTTGAAACTGTAGATGAAACTTTAGAAAGAGAAGAGGTTTTTGGAACAGTTGAGGCTGTAAAAACAGTTTCAGATCTGTTTGCGCCACTTTCAGGAGAGATCATTGAATTCAACCAGAGTTTGGAAGATGAACCGGAAAAGGTGAATTCAGATCCTTATGGTGAAGGCTGGATGGTGAAGATCCGCTTTAGTGATGCTTCTCAAATAGATGATCTTTTAAGCGCCGAGGAATATACTGAAGTTGTCGAAGGTTAGACTTCTTTTCCTTTTGCCGGCCATTCTCTATACCGGCATAATATTATACCTGTCTCTCATCAATCTGGCAGATACCCCCGTTAGGGATCTCGGGATGAGTGATAAAATGATGCACGGAGGAGCCTATTTTGGTCTTGGCTTGCTGTGGATGCTCTTTGGGACCTTTGCATTTGAAGATAAAGGACTTTTTAAGAGAATTGTTGTTATTTCTGTAATTTCAATAGCCTTTGGCATTTTTATTGAGGTTCTTCAGGATACATTGACCAGTTACCGACAGCTGGACCTTTATGATATTCTTGCCAACACTATTGGAGTGTTTGTCGCCGGAGTTTTCGTATGGTCCCTGAGGAAATATCTAATCAGGTTAAAAGCCAAGATTAATTTAGATTTAATGAAAAATTAATTATTTTAGCCAACCTATAATTAAAACGGAATTATGAAACCCAAAAAGAACCCAAAAGCTGATTTATCCAGGAGAAGTGTTTTGTTCTTCCAGATCGGAATGATCCTGATGCTTTTCATTACCTGGAGGGCGATTGAGTGGAAAACCTATGACAGGGAAGCCATTGATACCGGAATGGTAGATATGGATGCTTTTGAAGAGGAAGATGTGCCAATCACCGAGTTGAATACACCACCACCACCACCGCCACCACCACCGCCACCAGCACCCGAAATTATCGAGATCGTTGAGGATGAAGAAGAGGTTGAAGAAACCGTTATTGAGTCTACTGAGACTAACCAGGATGAGATCGTGGAGGTTGAAGAGGTAGAGGTTGTTGAAGAAGAAGAAGAAATTGGGGACGTTCCGTTTGCAGTTATTGAAGATGTACCTGTTTTCCCGGGTTGTGAAAAAGAAAGAAACAATCAGGCTCGTAAAGATTGTATGAGTGAAAAGATCAATGAATTCGTAAACCGTAGATTTGATACCGGCTTAGGTAGTGATCTTGGACTTTCGGGGATCAACAGGATCTACGTACAGTTTAGAATTGAAAAGAATGGTACTGTGACCGTTCTTGGTGCCCGTGCACCGCACCCACGTCTACAACAGGAAGCTGAAAGGGTAGTTAACATGCTGCCTAAGATGCAACCGGGTAAGCAACGTGGTCAACCGGTTGGGGTTCTTTATTCTCTGCCAATTACCTTTAGGGTACAAGACTAAATTTAGTTTCTTACTATATAAAATGATCCCGCACTTGTTGCGGGATTTTTTTTATTCCAATATTTCCTTTGTAGGAGATTTTTCAGATCTGTAGGATTTTTTGAAGAGGATGCTGCTCTTCGGCCTGATTCTTGAAGCTGTGATAAAATATTAACTAAAAAGATATTCATAGTGTCTGCTTTGCCTTCAGAAATCATTAATCTCTAAATATATCATTATGGAAAACAAGAAGAACACCAAAGCAGATCTTTCAAAGAGAAGTATCCTATTTTTTCAGGTGGGCCTTATTCTGGCTCTCTTCCTCGTGTGGCAATTAATAGAATGGAAGGTAGATGCCGGTCCTTTAGATCAGGAGGAGTTGGTATACACAGATCAATTTGAGGAGGAAGAGGTGCCTGTGACCAAGGTAGAAGAAGTGAAACCTCCCGAGCCGCCCCGGGAAATTGTAAAGGAGTTAGATATTAAAGATGATGACCTGGATGTGGAGGAAACCGAGATCGCATCGACAGAGAGTGAGGATAAGATCCTGGAGGTAGCCGAAGTAGAATTTGTTGAAAAGGATGATGAAATAGAAGATTATAATATACATTCCGTGGAAGTAGCCCCTATTTTTCCCGGCTGTGAAGGATTGAACAACAATACCGACCGTAAGGAATGTTTTAGTGAAAAGGTCAATAAACTGGTAGGACGTACTTTCGATACCAGTCTCGGTAGTGAACTGGGGTTAAGCGGACTTCACCGGATCTATGTGAGTTTTAAAGTAGAAAAAGACGGAAAGGTGGAAGTGATAGGAGTACGGGGCCCGCATCCCAAGCTGGAAGAGGAGGCGATAAGGGTTATCAATAAATTTCCCGAATTAATTCCCGGAAAGCAAGGCGGCAGGCCCGTAGGAGTAATATATTCTTTGCCCATCACCTTCAGGATCCAGAACTAAAAAGTGATCCAAAAATGACATTTTTGATCCCGCAGTTGCTGCGGGATCTTTTTGTCTGAAGGAAAATTCTTCAGAAATTCAAAAAACTGTATCTTTCCCCTATAATACCTTCAGCTTAGTGCAGGATATGATAAAATTTTACCCGCTCCTCATCTTAATTTTTCCATTCTTCAGCTTTTCCCAGACTTTTCAAGGTGACCCTGAAAGATTCCCCCGCTTTTCTGAATGTGAGAACGTGGAATACGAGCAGGAGAAAGAATGTTTCAATAGTATCCTGAAGAAGAAGGTAAGAGAAGATTTCAGGCTGCCCCAAGTGGTTTCCGAAGAAGATTATAAAGGGGAAGTCGTAGTGCTTTTCGAAGTGACCAGGGAAGGGAGATTTACAATTATTTACGTTGACGCTGCCTATCCTGAACTAAAAGAGGAAATAAATCGAGTTTTTAACAACCTCCCGCAGGTGTCTCCCGCCACATACAACAGCAGGCCTATCCATATGCAGTTTCGCATGCCGGTGAAGGTCCCGATGGAGATCGAAGCGGCAAAAGCTTCAGTCCCTCTGGAGGATATTGAAGTAGTCGAGAGTCGGGTAGAGGAGAGGAATTCCCCAAAAGAGATCACCAACGAGTATGACCGGATCCAATCCCTTGATTTTCATCACCCCCGCCTGCAGAGTGAGATCAATATTCCTTTTTCCCACGAATTCTACAGTCGGTTTGAAGATGAGGTAAATATGGTGGGTACAAATTTTCATACTTCTTCCAAGCCCTTTCTTTTTTCTGAAGTTCAGCCTTATTACAATTTTGAGGAGGAGTTGCTAGGGCTCCAAAAGCCGGTGGAATCATGGGTAGGAAGAAAAGTGTGGAATGAACATCTTTTTCGATTTCAAGGAGAGGATTACTGGTTCACAGTGGATTTTGGACTCGACCTTCAGGTAGGGAAAGACTTCAACAGCGACCTTGATGTTACCTATAATAATACCCGGGCAGCTATTTTCCAGGGTGGATTGGGGAAGAATTTCAGCTTTTATTCTGTTGTTTACGAGAATCAGGGAAGATTTGCCGATTATTTTAATCGTTATGCTGAATCGATGAGGCCCGGTAGCGAAGGTGCTGCAATTATTCCCGGTCGCGGAATTGCCAAAGGATTTATGGGTCAGGCTTATGACTATCCTGTGGCCGAAGGTTATCTTTCCTTTAGTCCGGGAAAATATTTTAACCTTCAGTTCGGCCACGGTAAGAACTTTATAGGTGACGGTTACAGGTCCTTGTTGCTAAGTGATAACGCCTCGCCATATCCTTTCTTTAAGCTCAACACTACCTTCTGGAAAATCAAATACACCAATACCTGGATGTCTTTACGGGATGTGCGGCCCGAGGTAACGGGAGAAGGTTCTTACCGTACAAAATTTATGGCAAATCATTACTTAAGTTATAATGTTACAAAGAGGCTGAATATTGGCTTTTTTGAATCTGTGATCTGGGAGAATGACAACAACCGTGGTTTTGATCTTAACTATCTAAATCCCGTGATCTTCTATAGGGCTATCGAATTTTCCACCGGGGCACAGCAAGGTAATGCCCTCATTGGCCTTACCGGAAAGTATAAGTGGAATAATAGTTTTCTTACCTACGGGCAATGGCTTATCGATGAATTCTCTTCCAGTGATGTATTTGGAGGGGAAGGTAGCTGGAAGAATAAACATGGATTCCAGATAGGAACGAAGTATTTCAACGCCTTCAATGTGGAGGACCTCCATTTGCAACTTGAGTACAATCAGGTGCGGCCATATACTTATTCCCATAACACGATCACGCTCAATTACGGGCATACCAATCAATCCATGGCACATCTATGGGGTGCTAACTTCAGGGAACTGGTGGCTATAGCGAGGTATAAAAGAGGAAGATATTACGGGCATGTCAAAGCGATCTATGGCGAACGCGGATTCGATTTCTTTGAGAATGGCGACTATTATGGCGGAAATATCTACCGTAGCGAAGAAGAGCGGCCTCTGGAAACAGGAGTGAGAATTGGCCAGGGAAATAATACCGATTCCTTTTTTGCACAAACTGAAGTTGGTTATATCGTCAACCCAGTTACCAATCTGAAGTTTTTTGGCAGTTTCATTTACCGCAATTTTGATCCCCAGGCGAATACGATGCAACATTTCGACAATACTACTTACTGGATCAACATTGGCCTGCGAACCGATATCTTCAACTGGTATTACGATATGTAGGTTTGGTAAAAGACTGATAATCAATCCCTGTTTTTTCTGCTAGTTTTAAATTTAACGGCGTCAGGTTCTTGGTAAAAACCAATTAAGAAGTATCTTTGCGCCAAAATTGCCTTTTTTGGAAAACACCCAAGTACATAGTCCTGCAGTATCCCTGGTAAGTGATCTTAAGGAAGTTACTAAAGTAAGGCTGGCTATAAGCGTTGTTTTTTCTTCGGTTGCCGGTTATTTCTTAGGAGCAGAATCTATTGATCTTCTTACTGTGGTAATGCTTTCAATTGGAGGCTACTGCCTGGTGGGAGCATCAAATGCCTATAACCAGATCCTTGAAAAAGATCTCGATCTCTTGATGAAGAGAACGCGTAACCGCCCTGTACCGGCGGGCAGAATGTCTGTCAATACCGCTTTTATTATTGCAAGTTCGCTTACAATTCTAGGGTTGATCATCCTTTACCTTATCAATCCCAGGACAGCAATGTTTGGAGCGATAAGCATTTTTCTCTATGTGAGCGTGTATACCCCTCTTAAGACCAAAACCCCGTTATCTGTTTTTGTGGGTGCTTTTCCCGGCGCGATACCGTTCATGTTAGGATGGGTAGCTGCTACCGGCAATTTTGGAATTGAACCGGGAACTTTGTTCATGATCCAGTTCTTCTGGCAATTTCCGCATTTTTGGGCTTTAGGCTGGTGGTTGTATGATGACTACGCAAAAGGTGGATTTTTTATGTTGCCAACAGGCAAGAGGGATAAGGGTACGGCAGTGCAGATCGTGCTTTATACTATCTGGACTGTTATAGTTTCTTTAATTCCGGTAACTGGAATGACAGGGGCTCTCTATATTACTCCTTTCTCTGCAGTGCTTGTGCTACTTCTGGGATTGGGGATGTTGTATTATGCCGTGCAGCTTTACAGGAACAGGGATGAAAGCTCGGCTAAAAAACTTATGCTTGCGAGTGTATCGTACATCACTCTGCTGCAAATAATATATGTATTAGATAAATTAATTCGAGTATGGATTTAACACAAGGAACCCGGGAACATAAGCAGGATCGGGCAAAGAAGATGATGCTTTGGTTTGGGATCATAAGTATGGCCATGATGTTTGCAGGCCTTACCAGCGCTTATGTAGTGAGTAAGAACCGTCCTGACTGGCTGGCGGAGTTACAACTGCCGGCAACTTTCTTTTGGAGTACAGCGGCAATATTTCTTAGCAGTGTTACTTTCCATTTTGCTGAAAGAGCTGTAAAGCAGAATAAACACGCAGTCGCAATGACCAATTTAGTGGCAACCCTGTTGCTTAGCTTTATATTCATTGCACTTCAATTTGAGAGTTTTAGTGAGCTTTTGGAAACCGGATATTTTTTCACCGGTAGTGCCAGTAGCGTGACTACCTCTTTTCTTTATTTGATCGTAGGCTCCCATTTAGTCCACCTTTTGGGAGGAATAATCGTACTTTTAGTAATAATTTATAACCATTTTAAACAGCGGTACCATGCTGGGCAAACACTTGGATTAGAACTTGGTGCTACTTACTGGCACTTTGTAGATGCCCTTTGGATCTACCTGTTTTTATTTTTATATTTCTTTAGATAAATAAAAAACCTATTTTTGCCCATACTTTAAAAATCAAACTCTTTCTATGGAAGCGACTGTTACCAGAACAGGTACCGAAGGAAAAACATGGGGCGGTGGGAATCAACCTTTGAAGGTGAGCTATGGAAAATTGATGATGTGGTTCTTCATATTGTCAGATGCGCTTACTTTTTCCGGTTTTCTTGCGTCTTACGGTTTTGCCAGATATAAATTCTCTAATAGCTGGCCAATAGCCGATGAGGTTTTTAATCACTTTCCATTTTTACATGGAGTAGATGCTCCAATGTACTACGTTGCATTAATGACCTTTATCCTTATCTTTTCTTCTGTAACTATGGTTTTGGCAGTAGATGCAGGACACCAGATGAAGAGAGGGAAAGTTACTTTTTACATGTTGTTGACCATTATAGGAGGTATTATCTTCCTTGGTTCACAGGCATGGGAGTGGAAAAATTTCATTCAGGGAACTTACGGTGCAATTGAAACCCGGGGCGGTAACGTGCTGCAGGTGATAGATGATGAAGGACATCGCGTGGCGCTGGATGAGTTTGTTGTTGCTTTACCTACAGAAAGGGTGCAACATATGCGCTCAAACGGACTATGGTTTACAGATGAGCCTACCCTTCCGCGATTCACCATGGAAGATGTGATGCTTGGATTTGAAGCTAATCCAAATCTGCTCATCAGAACTCAGGAATTGACAGAGACAGGTGAGAAGGTAGTTCTTTCAAGACAGGCTTCCTTAGCCAAACTTGAGAATGAGGGGATCGGAGTCATTGAAGGGGCAAACCTTCAAAAAAATGAATACGGTAATCCTCTTTTTGGAGACTTCTTTTTCTTCATTACAGGATTTCACGGTTTCCACGTTTTGACGGGAGTATTAATCAACATCATTATCTTCTTTAACGTTCTTATTGGAACCTATGAAAGAAGAGGTCACTATGAAATGGTGGAGAAGGTTGGACTGTACTGGCACTTTGTAGATCTTGTATGGGTATTTGTATTTACTTTCTTCTATTTGGTATAATCTGGAATAAGGACTAAAATGGCACACGATACTACACACGCACACGAATCGAACACAAAAAGGATCTGGACGGTATTCATTATCCTTTCTGTTATAACTCTTGTTGAAGTTATACTGGGAATTATTAAGCCAGACTTTTTAGTGCACACATATTTCATTAGCCTTAAATTGATCAACTGGATATTCATTGTCCTTACGATCTGGAAGGCATATTATATTACCTGGGCCTTCATGCACATGGAAGGTGAGACCAAAGGGCTAAGACGCTCTGTGGTATGGACAGCAGGCTTCCTTATTGTTTATCTTGTTTTTATTCTTCTTACTGAAGGTGATTACGTTCACGAGGTAATGCAGAGGGGGCAGGTCGCCTGGGATTTCTAAACGTTAAAACATTAGGGAAAGGCGGTTTTGAAACCGCCTTTTTTTATTTTTGTGCACATCTTTCCGGAAAGATAACATGAAAAAATTCTTTGTCATTTTTGTCCTTTTTGCCCTCCCCCTGGTAGCATATCTGTTCTTCGCTTCAGGAGTAAATAATTTTGCAAAATTACCGGTGCTTACAAAGGAGATCTATCAGCTGGAATCCTTCAGAAGTCTTGATGAAGCAGAGGAAGAAGTGAGCTTCGATGGGAAGATCACCATTCTTGGTTTTCCGGGAAGTGAACCTATGGATTATCTCAATAACGCTTATCACCTGGCCGAAAAGATCTATGAGCGTTATCACGAGTTCAATGACTTTCAATTCGTTTCCATTGTACCTGCAGGAAGTGAAACGGAAGTTGAAGAGCTCAAGAATAAAATTTCCAAGGTCATAGATCTTAAAAAGTGGAAATTTGTAACAGGTTCTCCAGAAGAGATCAATGCCTTATTTGACAGCCTTAATACCAACCTGGAGCTTACCGGCGATCTGTCAACCCCAAACGTATTTATAATTGATAAAGAGGGTAAACTGAGGGGTAGGGATCAGGATGACGACGGTAACGAACTTTATGGATACGATACCGGCTCTATTTTCGTTCTCAATAACAAAATGAACGACGATGTAAAGGTGATCCTTGCCGAATATCGCTTGGAGCTTAAAAAATACAATAAAGAGAATACTCAGCAATAAATGAAAAACTACTCCTACATAGGAATTTCACTTGTGATCCTCATTTTTGGGATCATAGTTGTACCTGAGATCATTGACAGAGTCCAGGAACGGGAAGTGGTTTCTTCGAACCGTTCAGACGGACAGGAGGAACGTGCTGCTGCCGCGGTTGAGCTCGAGTATATCATGGTGAATGGTGAGAGGAAAAAAGTTCCCCCTTTTGAATTCGTCGATCAGCATGGAGATACAATAACTAACAAAGATTATGAAGGAAAGGTCTATATAGCTGAATTCTTCTTTTCTACCTGTCCTACGATCTGTCCTATTATGAAAGATAACCTGGTACAGGTGCAGGATGTGTTTGCCAAAAATGAGGATTTTGGGATCGCTTCTTTTAGTATAGATCCACAACACGATACGCCTCAGGTATTAATGGATTATGCCGAAAGGACGGGGGTGACCCACAAAAACTGGCACTTGTTGACGGGAGAGCGGGAAGAGATCTATGACCTTGCAAATGCCGGCTTTAATATATATGCCGGGGAAGACGAGGCGGCCGAAGGAGGTTTTGCTCATTCCGGGTATTTTGCCTTAGTAGACAGGGAAGGATATATAAGGTCACGGCAGGATCGTTATGGAAATCCGATAATATATTACAGGGGGTCGATCCCCCGTAAGGCTGTAGTTGAGCCGGGAGAAGAAGAGCCCCAGATCGATATTTTAATTGCAGATGCTAAGAAACTGGTAAATGATAAATAGAAATTCAGATAAGGTGATGGTGCCGGCCATAGTGGTGGTATCTTTTCTTGTTCCAGTGCTGGTATTGATCCTTATGTACCTGCCCGAGCGTTATGAGATCCTGGGAGGAAGTTTCAATAATTTCCCTCTTTTTCATGCTGTTCTAAATTTCTTCACCGGAATGTTCCTGGTCGCGGGATACGTGGCAATGAGAAAAAAAGAATTGATTTGGCATCGCAACCTGATGATCTCTGCTTTTCTACTTTCAGCAGTTTTTCTGGTGAGTTATGTGATCTCCAAGATCAGCAATGAACCGGTGCCTTTTGGCGGGGACGGCGTACTTCGATATGTGTACTTCTTCGTGTTGGTAACCCATATCCTCCTTTCTGCTATTATTGTTCCCCTTGTGCTGTTCACTATGTATCGTGGGCTCACCGGGGAAGTAGAAAAACATAGAAAGATCGCCCGTTATACTTTTCCTATCTGGTTGTATGTGGCGGTGACCGGAGTGCTGGTTTATTTATTCATGATGCCATATTATTAGATTTATGCGTTTACGGATCATTCTCACTACACTTTTTCTTCTGTTCATCACCCTTGATGTAGATGCACAATGTGCCATGTGCCGTGCAGTTCTTGAAAGTGAGGAAGATCAATCGGCAGCCGAGGGTATCAATGATGGGATCGTCTATTTAATGATCTTTCCATACCTGCTTATGGCCGGGGTAGCCTACTTCATCTGGAGATCCCGCAAGAAAACCCGCGCCGAAGAGTAATTTCCTTCCCTCTCAAAAATGGCTTTTTTCGGATCTTTTTTCCGGAATAATGTAACATTTCCTGTTTTTACAAGTCTAATGTTTGACCCCCAATAACAATTCGAATTATACCCGGTATGATTGAAATTAAAGATTTACACAAGTCCTATAAGACCGGAAGTAATTCCCTGCACGTTCTCAAGGGAATAAACTTTAATGTTGCTGAAGGGGAGCTTGTTTCTATTATGGGATCCTCCGGCTCCGGAAAGTCGACTCTCCTCAACATCCTTGGGATGCTTGACGAAGCCGATGCCGGCACCTATACATTGGATGGGGTTCCAATCAAGAACCTGAATGAAAAGATCGCGGCACGCTACAGGAACAAATTCCTTGGTTTTATTTTTCAGTCTTTTAACCTCATCAATTATAAAACGGCTCTTGATAATGTTGCACTTCCTCTGTATTACCAGGGAATGAAGCGCAAGGAGAGAATGGAGCGGGCTATGGCTTATCTCGATAAGGTAGGACTTACTCCGTGGGCACAGCACCTTCCAAACGAACTTTCGGGAGGACAAAAGCAAAGGGTGGCAATAGCACGTGCGCTGGCCAGTGACCCAAAGGTTTTACTGGCCGATGAACCAACGGGTGCTCTTGATACCAAGACATCATATGAAGTTATGGACCTTATTCAGAAGATCAATGAAGAAGGGCGTACCATACTTATCGTGACGCACGAGCATGATATAGCCAACATGACCAAGCGCATCGTGAACTTAAAGGACGGTGTGATCATTGACGATCAAAAAGTAGATCAGGTAAAGGCACTGCAGTATGTTTAGTCTGGAACGTTGGGAAGAGATCTTCGAAACCATCCGCAAGAATAAATTAAGAACTTTTCTTACCGGGCTTTCTGTGGCTTCAGGAATTTTCATTCTCGTTATTCTTCTCGGAATAGGACAGGGAATGAGGAATGGGATCTCAGCCGAATTTGAGCAGGATGCCGCCAACATTCTTTATGTATGGACAGGAAGAACTTCGGTTGGGTACAAAGGCTTGAATCCGGGGCGGCAGATACAGTTAAGGAATACAGACTTCCAGACCACTGCTCAGAAATACATCGATGAACTGGAGTATAAGTCGGCGGTGTACAGGATCTGGAATGGAATTGTGAATTACAAGAAGGAATCGGGATCTTACAGGGTAGAAGGAGTATTGCCAGATTACCAGTTCCTTGAAAACAGTACAATGACCAATGGTAGATATCTCAATTATCTTGACCATGAGAACTATGAAAAAGTAGCTGTTATTGGAAACCGGGTCAAAAATGACCTTTTTAAAGATGCAGATCCCATTGGTAAGTACGTAGAGATCTCAGGAATTAATTTTAAAGTTATTGGTGTCTTTACAGATCCCGGTGGGGAACGTGAAGAGAATAGAGTGTATGTGCCATTATCTACAGGGCAAAGGGTGTTTAATGGGCAGAACAATATAAACAACATGGCTTTCACCCTCGAAAAGCAGGATAATTTTGCATCGGCTTTGGCGGCTTCAAATAAATTTTCTGCAGAACTACAGCAATTCCTGAAAGAACAGCACAGCATAGCTCCCGAAGATACCCGGGCGATCAACATCAACAATTCCCTTGAGAACGCAAAGAGGTTTTATGACCTTATGGATATGATCAAGTTCTTCTTTTGGGGAGTTGGGATCTGTACCATTATCGCGGGAATTGTTGGGGTGAGTAATATCATGCTCATCATTGTGAAGGAGCGCACCAGGGAGATAGGAGTGAGAAAGGCCTTAGGAGCCGAACCTCTTTCCATCGTTGGAATGATATTGCATGAATCAATTTTTGTGACCGCCATTGCCGGATTGGTTGGGCTCATTGGCAGCCTTGCCTTGCTTGAGCTGGTAGGGCCAATGATAGAAACGAATTTTATTGCAAATCCTTCAGTAGATTTTGGTGTGGCGCTTACCACAGTGATCATCCTGATCCTTGCCGGAGCCCTCGCCGGATTCTTTCCTGCCTACAGGGCAGCGAGAATTAAACCTATTGTAGCATTAAGAGATGAATAAGCATGTTCAGTAGAGATAATTGGGACGAAATACTTGAAGCACTTAGTGCGAACTGGTTTAGAACGGTGCTTACCGCATTCGGGGTACTGTGGGGGATCTTTATTCTCGTGATCCTGCTTGCAGCCGGAAAAGGTCTCGAGAACGGCGTGAAACAGGGCTTCGGCGGAATGGCCACAAACTCCATGTTCATGTGGACCCAGGTAACTTCCAAGCCTTATAAAGGATTACCGAAGGGCAGAAGGTATAGTTTCAAAATTGATGACGTTGCTGCCATTAAACGCGAAGTACCAAATATGAGATTTGTTTCTCCGCGGAATCAACTTGGAGGTTTTGGTGGTGCCAATAACGTGGTGAGAGGATTAAATACCGGGGCCTTCAATGTTTACGGAGATTACCCTGAGATCATTCAGCAGGAGCCAATGGATATTACTTCCGGCAGGTTCATCAACTATTCCGATATCAACGAGAAAAGGAAGGTGGCTGTAATTGGGGAAGGCGTTCGTACCACCCTTTACGAGAAGGATGAAGAAGTTCTGGGTACCTATATCAAGGTAAACGGGGTGAACTTCATGGTCATTGGTACGTATAAGAAGAAAGGCAATAACGGTAATGCCGAGGAGCAACAAAAGCAGATCTATGTTCCCTTTACTGCTTTTTCCCAGGCTTTTAACGAAGGTAACGACGTAGGATGGATGGCTATCACTGCACAGGATGGTTCTTCTATCACCGAACTCAAGAGTGAAGTAATTGATGTCATTAAATCCCGGCACTCCATACATCCCGAAGACGATAGAGCTGTAGGTAATTTTGACCTTTTTGAGGAGTATAATAAGATCAACGGGTTGTTCATCGCTTTAAAAGGAGTGGCTTACTTCGTGGGGATCCTGGTATTGCTGTCAGGAATTATCGGGATAAGCAATATTATGCTCATCGTCGTGAAAGAGCGAACAAATGAAATTGGAGTAAGACGTGCTCTGGGTGCTACCCCCTGGGCGATAAGAGGGCAGATCCTAATGGAATCTATATTTCTGACCATTATTTCGGGAATGGCGGGAATTGTACTTGCAACTGGTGTAATTGCTATTGTAAATAATATTTTGAGCGGAATGGACACTTCAGAAATGATGTTTCTCAATCCCAGTGTGAACCTGGGGGTGGTGATGATAGCATTGGCCATTTTGGTGATATCGGGATTACTTGCAGGCTTGATCCCGGCTCAGAATGCCATAAAGATAAAACCTGTAGATGCTTTAAGAACTGAATAACATTAAATACAAATAAGTAACAGAATGAAAAGAGTTGTAACTATCCTGATCCTGGTTGTAATAGCCATAGCTTTTACCGGTGCTTTGTACTATCTGTACGCAAAGAATCAGGAGGATCCAACAGTTTATGAGACCGAACAGGCTTCAGAACAAACTATTGTGAAAAAGACGGTGGCCACAGGTAATATTGTGCCAAAAGAGGAGGTTTTGATCAAGCCGAATATTTCAGGAATCATTGAAGAGATCTACATTGAGGCCGGCGATAGAATAAAGGCGGGAGATCAAATTGCAAAAATCAGGGTGATACCCAATGTTTCCTCCCTGCAAAGTGCCAAGGATGCCGTGCAAACGGCAAAGATCAACTTTGATAATGAGACCAAAAATTTTGAGCGTCAAAAAGGCCTTTTTGAGAAGGGAGTGATCTCTGCCAATGAATTTGACAATGCACAGGTAGCCTATAGAAGGGCAGAACAAAATTATAGATCTGCTCAACAAAACTACGAGATCGTTCGTACCGGAACTACCAGCGGACTGGGAACTGCAGCGAATACTATGATTCGATCTACAGTAGAAGGAATGGTACTCGATGTGCCAGTGAAAGTCGGGAACCAGGTGATCGAGAGTAACAACTTTAATGACGGTACCACCATTGCTGTTCTGGCCGATGTAAATGAGATGATCTTTGAAGGAAAAGTTGATGAGAGTGAAGTTGGTAAGATCAAGGAGAACCTGCCTCTGGAAGTAACTGTAGGGGCAATAGAGAACAAGACCTTTAATGCTGTGCTCGATTATATCGCTCCAAAAGGAGTAGAGGAGAATGGAGCAATTCAGTTTGATATTGAAGGACGGCTTGACAAGGCCGATACTACCTTTATCCGTGCAGGGCTAAGTGCCAATGCCTCTATCATCCTCGCAAAAGCCCAGAACGTTCTTGCCGTTCGTGAAGCTTTGATACAGTTCGATCCCAAGACTCAGCAGCCTTTTGTGGAGGTTGCCACCGGCGATCAACAGTTTGAGCGTCGTGACGTGGAACTTGGAGTTAGCGATGGCATCTTTGTAGAGGTAAAGAATGGGATTTCTGCCAATGACAAAATAAAAGTGTGGAATCAGCTAAAACCGGCCGGTCCAATGGCACAGGCGCAATAGTGATTGCACAGGTGTAACAAAACCAGCTAACTACAGACTTATATTTTACAACTACCATTATGAAAAGAATTTTATTGACTGCAGTTCTCCTTTCCTCAAGCCTTTTTGGTTTTGGTCAACAAAAGGAATGGACACTTCAGGAATGTATAGCTTATGCACTCGAGAACAATATTTCGGTAAAGCAATCCCAGCTGGATGTGGATCTGGCAGATATACAGATCTCTGATGCCTTTGGGAATTTCCTTCCCGGTGTAAATGCATCGGCTTCCAACTCATGGAACACCGGTCTTACCCAAAACGTAACCACGGGAATTCTTCAAACTCAAACTACCAGGAACTTTTCTGCCGGTGTTACCGCAGGATTGACTTTGTTTGATGGTCTTAGAAATTTCAAACAGTACCAGTACGCAAAAATGGCAAAACTGGCCAGCGAGTATTCACTGGAGCAAATGAAGGATGATATTGCCCTTTTTGTCGCCAATGCTTACCTGCAGGTCTTGTTCAACAAAGAGAACTTCAAAGTGATCGAGGCACAGCACGAGATCACCCTTGAACAGCTTGAAAGAGCCGAAGCCCTTGTAGAGGCAGGTTCCTTACCTCGAGGTGATCTTCTTGAGATCAAGGCTACTGCAGCCAATGAAGTACAACGAATGATCGTTGCCGAGAACCAGATCGAGATCTCATTGATCTCTCTGGCTCAGCTACTGCTTATTAAGGATTATGAGAACTTCGATATTGCCGAAAGAGATTACGATGTCTTCGGAAGTGAAATTCTGGAAGTTCCGGTTTCTGAAGTGATCGATGTAGCCGAAGAGGAGCGATATGAAGTACAGGTAGCCGAAATGAACAGGAAACTTGCTGAAAAGGAACTGGAGATCGCCCGCGGCGCATATTGGCCTACCCTGGGAGCATTTTTCAATTACAACACCAGGGAATCCGGTGCCGGAAGGATCAGGGCAGCAGGACTCGATCCCGATGAGCCTTACCGTCAAATTGGATTTGTTGAAGCTACAGAGCAGATCGTAGTTGCCCCAAATATGGCCACAGAAATTGGTAGCCCATTACCTTTCTTTGAACAACTTCAGCTAAACGACGGTATTTCATATGGAGTACAGTTAAGTGTTCCGATTTTCAATGGGTTTGCTACCCGCAACCAGGTAAAGAGAAGAGAAGTAGGAGTATTGCGCTCGGAGTACCAACTGGAGCAGACAAGACTTGACCTGGAAGCCAATGTCTACCAGGCTTATATGGATGCTCGTGGGGCGCTAAAAGCATACGAAGCTGCCCTGGTAGCTCTTGAAGCGCAGGTGTTGGCTTATGAGTATGCCACAGAACGTTATAACGTAGGAATGACCAATGCCTTTGATTTCAGTCAGGCGAAGTTCAATTTCGAGAATGCCCAGAGCGAAGTGGTAAGAACAAAATACGATTACATCTTTAAATTAAAAGTGCTGGAACTTTATTTCGGAGTGCCCATTGCAGACCTCAAATTTTAAATAATGAAGAAAAAAACTATTTACATTATTGCAGGAGTAGCCCTGGTTTTAGTTGTTCTCCTGGTAGTAGGTAAAAAAGCCGGCTGGTTTGGTAAATCGGGCAACTTTAAAGAAGTAGAGATCACAGAAGTACAGAGGTTTGATATCATTGAAAAAGTTTCGGCTACCGGGAAAATTCAGCCCGAGGTTGAGGTGAAGCTTTCTTCGGAAGTTTCGGGAGAGATCATTGAACTTCCGGTAGTTGAAGGACAGCAGGTCCAAAAAGGCGATCTTCTTGTAAGAGTAAATCCGGAAATTTATCAGTCCAATCTTGAACGTTCACGCGCCGGACTTCAGAATATAAGATCCGGTCTTTCACAAGCCGAAGCATCCCTAAAAGAAGCTGAAGCAAATTATGAAAGAAATAAGACTCTGTTTGAAAAAGGGATCATTTCCAAAGCCGAATGGGACCGAATTGTCTCGGCCTATGAAGTAGCAAAAGCTACACGACAGGCAGCCTTTTATAATGTAAGAAGTGCCGAAGCCAGCGTCAAAGAAGCTGCAGAAAATCTGGGGAGAACAAATATTTACGCTCCCATGAGCGGTACTATCTCCTCTCTTGATGCCGAACTCGGAGAAAGAGTGGTAGGAACCCAGCAAATGGCCGGGACGGAGATCCTTAGAGTAGCCGATCTTTCTGATATGGAAGTTGAGGTAGATGTCAATGAAAATGACATTGTAAAAGTTTCTATTGGTGACTCCACAATTGTTGAGGTTGATGCTTACCTGAAGCAGGAGTTTAAAGGAGTAGTGACCGAAATTTCAAATTCGGCCAATGCAACAGCCACTGCAGACCAGGTGACGAATTTCAAAGTGAAGGTGAGAATTCTTAAAGAGTCTTACGATCACCTCCTGGAAGGAAAGCCCGAAAATTATTCCCCTTTTAGACCGGGAATGACTGCCACGGTAGATATCATCACCAATCGTAAAAATAATGTTATTGCTGTGCCTATTAGCGCAGTGGTAGTAAAAACAGATACTGCATCTGGGAATCGTAAAAATGCTGATGAAAGAAGTGCTCCTGAGCAACTTTTTGAGACAGTTTATATCAAAGAAGGTGATGAGGCCAAGATGCGGGTAGTGAAAACCGGAATCCAGGATGACGCAAGAATAGAGATCACAAAAGGACTCGAAGAAGGAGAGGAAGTCATTACCGGGCCGTATAATACAGTTACGAAAGTCTTAAAGCCGGGTGATAAGATCGAGGTAAAACAGGAAAAGGAATAAATTCTTACCTTGCGGCGGTGATTCTATGTATTGAAACAGCTACCACCAACTGCTCGGTAGCGCTGGGGAAAAAAGGTAAACTGCTGGCTTTAAAAGAAGACTACAGCAACAGTTATTCGCATGCCGAAAGGTTGCATATTTTCATTGAGGAGATCCTGAAAGAAAATGAGCTACAGGCAAAAGATCTGTCGGCTATTGCCGTAAGTAAAGGTCCGGGTTCTTATACCGGGCTTAGGATAGGTGTTTCTGCGGCAAAGGGATTGTGCTTTGCCCTTGACCTGCCTTTGATCTCAATACCCACTCTAAAGGCATTTGCGCTGCAGGTAAAGCAGGAAAAAGACGGCTTTATTATCCCACTTTTGGATGCCCGCAGGATGGAGGTCTATTCTGCAGGGTTTACTTCAGAAAACCGGAAGGTATTCGAAACCCGCGCCGAGATCCTTACCCCCGATTCTTTTTCAAAATATCTTGAAAATGCTGCGGTGACCTTTATTGGCAACGGAGTAGAGAAATTCAGGAACATCTGTACTCATCCCAATGCTACTTTTATAGCAGACAAATTACCCTCGGCGGCAGAAATGGTGATCCTGGCAGAGGAGAAATTTCAGAAGAAGAAATTTGAAGATGTCGCCTATTTTGAACCGTATTACCTGAAAGATTTCATGGCAGGTTAAAAGATTCAAGGTTTAAAATTCAAAGTTGTATGTGTTACACCACCGGCGCAGATTTCTAATCCGTGCCGTTTCCAAAATTCACTTTTGACCACTGCTGACCACTGACCACCGACCACCGACCACTGATCATTGATCACTCCTCTTTACTATGATTAAAGAAATGAACATCGCGTTGTGGGAATGGG
>CAYLZB010000007.1:0-35135 GCA_964388165.1 uncultured Flavobacteriaceae bacterium
CTTTAAATTTTAAGTCTATTGGGATTTGGTGCTTGTAAATTGGAATTTCAAATTCTATTTCTGCTCCAACACTTCTTTTATTCTTTCAACCACCCTTTGCGGAGGAATGCTCCTCATCACTTCTTCATATCCCTGCGGAATTTCCTTCCCATAAATAGAAGTTGGAATAGCGGGATATTTTTCCAGATCGGGCAGAAGGAAATTGGTTTCAGGCTGGCGAAAGGGAGCGAAGCCTGTGAAAGGATGGGTAAGACCCCACAGGGTGATCACCGGCACTCCGTAATTGGCAGCCAAATGTCCGTTTCCGCTATCCATAGAGACCATAAGGTCAAGATTGGATATTAGGGCGAGCTCTTCCTTAAAAATGAATTTCCCGGCAACAGAGATCACTCCGGAGAATTCAGATTCCCATGCAGCGAGTTTTCCGGTTTCCACCGGTCCGCCGCCAAACAAGAACACCTTTAAATTTTCCTCTTTTTGAAGCTGCTGTAAAACTTGCTTCATGAGATCTTCGGGGTAAGCCTTTGAGGCATGTTGGGCAAAAGGGGCAATTCCCACCCATTTTCCCGAGAGTTCTCCCGTGATCTCAGTAACCTTCTGCGGGAGTTTCTGCTTTTTCAGGAATTCTTCCGATTCCAGGTTCAAAGGATATCCCAGCTTTTCAAAAACATCGGCATATCGCTGATGAGTGGACTTCAGCTGCCTAAATACTTTATTTCTACTCCGGGTGAGGGCGGCTTTTTCTTTACGCCCCTTATCAATTTGTCGCACCGGCAAGCCCTTCAGCTTAAAAAAAAGCTTCAGAATATTTGAGCGGAGAACATTGTGAAGATCGGCTACTGCATCTATCTTGAGATCGAGAAGTTCAGAAGAAAGCTTATAAAGGCCGGCAACACCTTTGTGCCTGCCCTTGACTTCAGCTTCAAAAACCTGAACATTTGGAAGTTCCTCAAAAAGTGGCGCAAAGAACCTTCGGGTAAGTAACGTGAGCTTAACATCGGGATATGCTTCAGAAAAAGCCTTGAGCACCGGCACCATCATCGCCACGTCTCCCATGGCTGATAGGCGAATCACTAAGATGTGGCGCGGTCTCTCCATCCAAAAATGTTATTTTTTAGCTCCTCTTAAAACAGGATTCAGCTCGTCATCATTGTACATCTTCATCTGCCTGTACACTTTCATATATTTATCGCCATTGGCGATATCTTCCAAAAGTTGATTGATGGCGGTAGAAAGGTCTACCCGCTGTTCTAGCAGTACATCGAGCTTTGCCTGGCATTTGATCATGTGATCCTGCCCTGCTTCAACACGATTGGCCTCTTCATTCATATGATAGATCTTAAGGGCAAGGATCGAAAGCCTGTCTATCGCCCATGCGGGACTTTCTGAATTAATAGTAGCATCGGCCTTTGGCTCAACATCTTTGTATTTATCGAGAAAATAACTGTCAATATACTCCACCATGTCTGTACGGTCCTGGTTGGAAGCATCAATTTGTCGTTTAAGCTTAAGCGCCGCAACAGGATCGATATTTGGATCGCGAATGATGTCTTCATAATGCCATTGGACGGTATCGATCCAGCACTTGCGAAATAATAAATGCTCCAGCAACTGCTCCTTCTCATCATAAGGGTTGTGAAATTCCTGTCCTACTGTATTGATCTCGTGATATTTTTCAACAACTTCGTTGAATATTTGATTGGCTTTATCTGAAAACATATTCTGAATTTTTTAAAGGTTATTCTGAAGAAAAACCTCCGATTTACAATTTTGGCAAAGGTACCGGATTTTTAACTTTTTTAAGGAGTGATTTTTGAACTTCTGAAGTTTAGAACAGCAGCAGAAGCAATACCGGCAGGAGGATTATGGTCACAAATAAGATTTCCTTGAACCATTTGTCCTTCATATTCTGAAAATAATTGGTGACAATAATCGCCAATGGCGCAAAGAAGAACATGAGTTCGCTGCCGTTCTTCGTAGGTGCCAAAACTGCTATGGTTAAACCCACTCCCGCACAAAGCAGGATGATAAACAAAGAGGCCTTTGCATTGGCACTGGCCTTTTGGATGATCAACATGTAAAAAAATGTAGACCATGCTGTAAGGGCGAGTAGGAAGGCCGCAGGGAACAATAGTTCGGGGTTGCGATAATTTTCAAAATCAAAATTTGAAGCCTGCGCCCAATCTGTCAGCGTGTAAAAGGAATCAGTGATCAATAGATCGAGACAGGTGACAAGGGAAAGGAGCGTGAGAAAGGCAACCACCGGCACAAGCCAGTTTTTGAACCTGTGTCCCACATGCACCAGAATTCCAAAGTAGACGACGAATAAAAACAGAATACTCCAAAAATAGAAGAGAGAGGCTACACCCACCCATAAAGTAGCATCAAAGATCTTTTTGACGGTCTCACGTTGGGAACGGAAAGAAAGAATGCGCCTTAGCGCCAGCAGCAGGAACAAATTCGCAAGAATGACATCATTGTTTTGCATGGCAGCAGCAAACATGCAGAGAAAGCCTGCAAATAAGATGCTTTTATACGCATTGCGTCCTGTTAACTCATTTCTTCCGGAAATAAAATTGAGCAAAAAAACACTTAATACAAGTAAAAGCAACATCCCTACCTCCTGCAAAATGATCCAAATATTGGAGGATAACAGGGTGCTAACATTAGCGAACAGGTAAAAAATCAGGATATAAACGGCTACTATAATAAAGTTGATAGGCCGTGAATTGCTAAAAAAGCTTGTTAGCATTAGGGTTTTTTATATTTTTGTGGAGTTAAATATAACTACTATGAAGGATTTTTTCGAGGGGATACAGACCATTTTTGAAGATTACCTGTTCGCGCCTTTCAACGAACTGGCCAATCTTGAGTTAGGGAACTGGTGGCTGGCAAATGCAGTGAACTGGATCTTTATCATTGTTGCTTTTGCGGCTTTTATCTATTGGATGAAACAGCTGAAGAAATTCAACGACCGCAACGAAGAAAAACGCGAAACCAGCGCACATTCTTTCCTGGGCTAGAGGTCAAAACCTATATCCTTCCTAAAATACATCTTATCAAAATGAAGTTTTTCGGCATTTTGGTAAGATTTTTTTATGGCCTCTTTGTAATCATTCCCGAATGAGGTGATCGCTAATACACGACCTCCACTAGTGACTACCTGCCCATCCTTTTCGGCAGTTCCTGCATGAAAGATGATAGATTCTTCTATCTTTTCAAGCCCTGAAATTTCCTTGCCCTTTTCATAAGCTTCGGGATATCCTCCGGAGACCAGCATTAAGGTAGCGGCAGCTTCTTTTTTTACCTGTAGTTCCACCTCATTCAGCTTACCTTCGGCAACTTTTTGAAAAACCTCAACAAGATCAGAATCTATGCGGGGTAGCACCACTTCTGTTTCAGGATCACCCATCCGCACATTATACTCAATAACATAGGGCTCCTCTCCCACTTTTATAAGACCTATGAACACAAAGCCTTTATAGTCGATTTCTTCAGCTTTAAGACCTTCAATAGTAGGTTTCACGATCCTCTCTTCCACCTTTTTCATGAAATCTTGATCTGCAAAGGGAACAGGGGAAATTGCACCCATCCCGCCGGTATTTAGTCCTGTGTCTCCTTCTCCTATTCGTTTGTAATCTTTTGCCGTAGGCAGGATCTTATAATTTTTTCCATCGGTTAGCACAAATACGCTTAGTTCGATCCCATCTAGAAATTCTTCGATCACGACAGTATTTCCGGCATCACCAAACTTGTTATTGGTAAGCATATTTTCAAGCTCCTGCTGTGCTTCCTCAAGGGAATCAAGGATCAAAACACCTTTCCCTGCCGCAAGACCATCTGCTTTTAACACGTAAGGCGGTTGAAGCGTAGTGAGGAATTCCTTACCTGCAGCAAGACTTTCTGCTTTAAAACTTTCATAGGCCGCAGTGGGAATTTTGTACATTCCCATGAACTCCTTGGCTCTTTCCTTACTTCCTTCCAGTAAAGCACCTCTCTTTGAAGGGCCTATTACTGCCACACTTTTTAGTTCTTCATCCCGGTTAAAGAAATCCACGATCCCTTTTACTAAAGGATCTTCGGGCCCCACCACCATCATTTCGATATTTTCTCTTAGTACCAGCTCTTTTACAGCCTCGAAATCTGTCACATTTAATGCGACATTTGTTGCTATTTTTGCTGTACCGGCATTTCCGGGAGCTACAAAAAGTTTGTCGCAATTGTCACTTTTGGAAAGCTGGTGTGCAAAAGTGTGCTCGCGGCCGCCGGAGCCAAGGATAAGAATATTCATAAGGCTTGTATTTTCTTTCTTGGCTCAAAAATAATTGTTTGTAAATTGAAGCACTAACTTATTGGCATAAAAAACAATCTTTCTTGACTCTTGAACTGGTTTAGCCTTTCATTACAACTCAATCGATTCCCCATCAAAAAGGCAAAAAATGCCCTGGAGGAGATCAAAAATATTCCCGAAGAGGAATATGCGGCTTATATCCAAAAAAAGAAGGAGGAGATCGTAAACTATCATCTGCAGCACAATTCCCTGTACAAAGAATTCTTTGGTAAGGAAAACTACAGCAACTGGGAAGAGGTGCCGGTAATGAAAAAGAGTGATCTGCAAAGGCCTTTAGAAGAGCGCTTCAGCAAAAATTTCAGCTCGAAGAACAGCTATGTGGGGAAAACTTCAGGTTCAAGTGGACATCCTTTTATTTTTGCCAAAGACCGGTTTTGCCATGCCCTTTCCTGGGCAGAATTCAACGACCGCTATCGCTGGTATGGTATAGATCTCGACAGATCTGTGCAGGCGCGGTTTTATGGAATTCCTCTCGATAAATTTGGCTATTTCAAAGAACGGATCAAAGATCGTTTCGGCTTTAGATACCGCTTTCCCATTTTCAATTTGAGCGACGAGAAGATGGAGGAATTCCTGCTGGAATTTCAGAAGAAAAGCTTTGATTACATCAACGGTTACACCAGTTCAATTGTGCTGTTTGCGAAATTCCTGAAGAAAAAGAACCTCATCCTTAAAGAAATTTGTCCCCATCTTAAGTTGTGTATCGTGACCAGTGAGATGTTCTTTGAGGAGGATAAAATCTTGCTGGAAGAGACATTCGGCGTACCCATAGTTAATGAATATGGCGCCAGCGAACTGGGCTTGCTTGCATTTCAAAATCCTGAAGAGGAATGGGTGCTAAACAGTGAGACCATGTTCGTGGAGGTCCTCGATGACCAGGGAAAGGCTGTACCTGCGGGGGAAGAAGGAAGAATTGTCATTACTTCCCTATACAATAAAGCTCATCCTTTCATCCGGTATGACATAGGTGACGCCGGCTCCTTATCAGAAAACTCCACCCCCAAAAAGCCCATTTTAAAGAAGCTTTTAGGACGAACAAATGATGTGGCCGTTCTGCCAAGCGGAAAAGTGGTCCCCGGCCTTACGTTTTACTATGTCACTAAAAGTGTTATTGAGAATGACGGACAAATAAAGGAGTTCATCGTTCAACAAACTGAGCCCGGCGCATTTAAGGTCATTTATGTTTCTGAAGTTGAATTAGCACCTGAAAAAAGGAAGAAGATCGCAGAAGCAATGGAGATCTATCTTGAAAAAGGCCTTGACCTGGATTTTGAGCATAGAACCACCCTCAATCGAAGCAAAAGAGGAAAGCTGAAGCAATTTGAATCACTTATCTAAGGCTACCTTCCGCTTCTGTTTTACAAATAACTGCTCCCACAGGAACAAGAGCATCCAAAAAAGGCTTTTTAGAGGGGAATACTTCAGCACCTTTCTATAAACCCTGTAATTATACTGAAGCATCTCTATCTTATTTTGGGAAATTGATCCTTTGCGTTCCCTGTAGATCGCCAGTGGTTCCTGAATGCCCCGTGCCCCACCTGCTTTTTTAACCGCCAGGAGCCACAGGCCCCAGTCCTGCCTTTTCCGGATAAGCGGACAATAGATCTTCCCCATTTCCCTCGCATTATAGATGCCAGTGAGATTGCCTATGTAATTGGCTTTTTTAAGTTTGTCAAAAGTGAGATCTTTTAATGCCTTTATCTGCTTATCGAGATTTTGACCATTTTCACTCATGAGTTCATAGCTACTGAAGCATACCTTCTCCCCTTCTCTTTCCATAACAGCTAACTGTGTTTCCAGCTTGTGGGGCTTCCAAAGATCATCTGCATCCAGGAAGGAAATGAAGTCACCTGTCGCAGCTTTGATCCCTATGTTTCGGGCGAAACCGGCACCCTGATTTGTGGGAAGCACATGCAGTTTAATGCGATCGTCATTTACAGCCAAACCTTCCACTATTTGCGAAGTTTCATCTGTGGAGGCATCGTCAATTACCAGCAACTCCCACCGGGAGTAGGTTTGCTGCTGAACAGACCGGATGCTTTCCGCAATAAATCCACCTGCATTGTATGCCGGCATTATGACAGAGACCACAGACTCGTTACTCATTCTTAAGTTTTGGTCATTATAAAAAATCTTTGGGAACAGTCAAAAGATGAGGTCCTTAAAAATGCTACTTTCGGATGTGTTTTGAGAAATCTTTGTGTTCGCTGCGGTGAAGTTCCTCTTCTGTAAGACCCTTAAAGTATTCATAGGTCTTCTTCATGCCTTCACTTCGGGAAACTTTAGGTTCCCATCCAAGGATTTCCTTAGCCCTGGAAATATCGGGTTGACGTTGCATGGGATCATCTTCGGGCAAAGGCTTGTAAACGATCTTTTGATCTGTACCGGTTAGCTTAATGATCTCTTCTGCAAAATCCTTTATTGTGATTTCATGCGGATTTCCAATATTCACCGGGTAAGCATAATCACTTAGAAGCAGTTTATAAATTCCGTCCACCTGGTCATCTACATAGCAAAAGGAGCGGGTCTGTGATCCGTCACCAAACACAGTGAGATCTTCTCCTCGTAGTGCCTGACCAATAAAAGCCGGAATTACCCTGCCGTCATTTAACCTCATTCTGGGCCCATAGGTATTAAAGATCCTTACAATTCGGGTCTCCAGCCCATGGAAGCGGTGGTAAGCCATTGTAATAGATTCCTGGAAGCGTTTAGCTTCGTCATAGACCCCGCGGGGACCAATGGTATTGACATTTCCATAGTAATCCTCGGTCTGGGGATGCACCTGTGGATCTCCATAGACTTCAGAAGTAGAGGCAATAAGTATGCGTGCCTTTTTCTCCATTGCAAGGCCTAATAAATTGTGTGTCCCAAGGGAACCTACCTTGAGGGTCTGGATAGGTATTTTTAAGTAGTCAATAGGGCTGGCAGGAGAAGCGAAGTGCAATATGTAATCAAGTTGGCCGGGCACATGTACAAAAGTGGTGACATCGTGGTGATAGAATTCGAAGTTTTCCAGCTTAAAAAGATGCTCGATATTTCTCTTATCCCCCGTGATAAGGTTATCCATCCCTATCACGTGATAACCTTCATTTATAAATTTATCGCAGAGATGAGAACCGAGAAATCCCGCGGCCCCGGTGATGAGTATCCTTTTCTTCATTGGTTGGTTTTACATCCGAAAGTAATAAAATTAGGCCTGAATGCCATTACGGAAATAGGCGGCTGCTCCTGTTTCTGCTGCATTTAAGAATAATTTAACCCAATTTAAGCATAACTGAAACTAAGCTTGAGTCTCAATATGAGTAAATTAGGCTGTATAATTGATAAAACCAGACCAATGAGGAAACTTTTACAACATTTGTACACCAATGTGAGTCCGGCCGAAAGAGGTGCTTCCTTTCTGGCAGGAGCTTATTTTTTATATGATGCTCTGGCAAAGGAAAAGAAAAGTGGAATTGAAGCTGTTCTTGCAGGTTACCTGCTCTACCGGGGAATATCGGGTAATTGTTTTCTTTACAACGCAATAGGAAAAACAAAGCCAGACAATCGCAGCCGCAATGTGAACATTCAGCTGAGAATGATCGTGGACAAGCCCCGGGAAGAGGTTTACACCTTCTGGAGAAATCTTGAGAACCTTCCCCTGTTCATGGAACACCTGGAAAGTGTGGAAAGTCTTAATGACAGCATTTCTGTGTGGGAAGCCAGCTTACCGGGACACGTAGGAACGCTGCGATGGAAAAGTGAAATCGTGAAAGAGCGGCCTTATGAGCTGCTCGGTTGGCAATCATTACCGGGATCATCAATAGAAAATGCAGGCAAAGTGGAATTCCGGGATGCCGCGGGGGGAACAGAGCTGCACGTAGTGATCTCCTACCACGCTCCGGGAGGAATAGCCGGGGAAAGTGCCGCCCGACTTTTTAACCCGGTGTTCGAAGACATGGTCGAAGAAGATGTAAGGAATTTCAAATGGTTTATTGAAAGGGATTATAACTTTTGAAAAAGCTGTTTTAGGCTGTCTTTCCAGTGCGGAACAGGTAAGCCGAAAACCTTCTGCACCTTCTCCTTGCTCAAAACGCTGTAAGCGGGTCTAACAGCAAGTGTCTGGAAGTCATTATTTACATTGAGCTGCGTATCGGAGTTCATCAAGTGCAAGATCTCTTTTGCAAAATCATACCAGGTTGCCTCCCCCAGATTACTATAGTGGTATAAGCCCTTCTTCAGTTTGGCTTGTGCTATGATCTTCAGCACGAATTCAGCAAGATCGTGTGCATTTGTTGGTGTGCCCTTTTGGGAAGTAGTGATATTTAAAGTTTCACCTTCTTCTGCCTTATTTCTTATCGTATTAAAAAAGTTCTTTCCAATATCCGAATACAGCCAGGATGTCCTGAATATTAAATATTTTGATGTAGCCTCCTGAATATACTGCTCACCAAGAAGCTTCGAGGCACCGTAAACGTTAAGCGGCTCGGTTTCGTCTTCTTCTGAATACGGAGTTGTTTTCTTCCCATTGAAAACGTAGTCTGTAGAAAAGTGGATCAAAGTGCAACCGATCTCTTCACAATCCTTTGCCAGATTCCTTATGCTTTCAGCATTAGTCAAATAGGCCATTTCCTGCTCTTTCTCTGCCTGATCGACCTTGGTATAGGCTGCGCAGTTTATGCAAACATCAAATTTCTCCCTGCGCAGAAAAGCTCCTACCACCGCGAACTGCGAGAGGTCAAGATCTTCGGAAGTTGTAAAGGTGAAATCCCAATCTGGATAATTAAGAGAAGCTTGCCTGAAGCATTTTCCCAATTGACCTCCCGCTCCTGTAACAAGTATTTTCATAGACTTAGGTTTTTAAAAAGGGGAAGGTTTTTATCTTTTTCAGAAAGAATGAGATCATCCAAAGGATAATTCCAATCTATTGCAAATTCCGGATCGTTAAAGTAAACCCCAGCATCTGACTCTTTATGGAAATAACGGTCACACTTGTATGCAAAAACAGACATTTCCGAAAGCGTTAGAAAGCCATGGGCGAAACCGGCAGGTACAAAGAGCTGGTGATGATTTTCATCGCTTAAAACAGCTTTAAATGACTTCCTGAAGGTAGGAGAATCCGGTCGAAGGTCTACAACTACATCCAGTACCTTCCCAACTACCGTTCTTACCAGCTTTGACTGTGCATATTTTCCTTTCTGAAAATGAAGACCTCTCAAAACGCCCTTTTTGGAAGAAGATTGATTGTCCTGCACGAAATCGATCTGCAGCCCTGTCACTTCTTCAAATCTTCTTTGACTAAAGCTTTCCAAAAAAGTGCCGCGGTGGTCCCGAAACACCGATGGCTTCAGTAAAAAACAATCTTTTAAAGGGGTCTGTTCCAGTTCTAACATCTAATCCAGTTGTAAAAGGTATTCGCCATAACCACTTTTAAGCAGCGGTTTGGCCAGCCTGTGAAGCTGTTGTTTATCTATATAGCCCATTTTATAGGCTGTTTCTTCTATTGCTCCTATCTTTAAGCCTTGCCGCTCCTCAATTACCTGCACAAATTGTGAAGCTTTCATGAGAGAATCAAATGTTCCCGTGTCGAGCCAGGCTGTGCCTTTGTCCAAAATACTCACCTGTAATTTCCCTTTTTGGAGGTAATAGTTATTCACATCTGTGATCTCAAGTTCCTGCCGGTGTGAAGGCTTGATTCCGTGGGCAATTTGCACAACTTCATTGTCATAAAAGTAGATTCCGGGAACCGCAAAATTCGATTTTGGAGAAGCAGGTTTTTCTTCAATAGAGATCACCTTCCCTGTTTTGTCAAAATCTACTACTCCGTAACGCTGGGGATCATGTACGTGATAGGCAAAGATCATCCCGCCGTTAGGATCACTATTGGTTTGAAGTAGCTTATCAAGACCCGATCCATAGAAGATATTATCGCCAAGAATAAGGGCAACTTTTTCGTCTTCAATAAAATCTGCACCAATGATAAAAGCTTCGGCGAGACCTCGAGGCTCTTCCTGTACAGCATAGTCAAACTCACATCCATACCGGCTGCCATCACCAAGGAGTTCCTTGAACAAAGGAAGGTCTTTTGGAGTGGATATAATGAGGATCTCTTTTATACCTGCCATCATAAGGGTTGACAGGGGATAATAGATCATGGGCTTGTCATACACCGGCATTAACTGCTTGCTTACCGCAAGCGTTAAAGGGTGTAATCGCGTTCCCGATCCTCCGGCAAGGATAATGCCTTTCATGCTTTATACTTTTCAAGGTACCATTGTACCGTCTTTTCTATACCCGATTCAAAGTTCTCATCGGCTTTCCAGCCTAACTGAGATTCCAGCTTTGTTGCATCGATCGCATAACGCTGGTCGTGGCCAGGCCTGTCCTTTACGAAAGTGATCAACTCTGTATAACTTTTTCCGTCTTCACGAGGTACTAATCTATCTAAAATTTCGGATATCTTTTGGGCGATGTATATGTTCTCCCGCTCATTGCGACCTCCAATGTTGTATGTCTCTCCAAATTTGCCATTCTCAAGGACCAGCTTTATTCCCTTACAATGATCGGCCACATAGAGCCAGTCGCGAACGTTCTTCCCGTCCCCATAGATAGGAATAGGCTCTTTTTTAAGAGCAGTTCTGATTATAGTGGGAATCAACTTCTCGTCATGCTGATGCGGACCGTAGTTGTTCGAACAATTAGTAGTCAATACCGGCATTCCATAGGTATGGAAATAACTACGGACAAGGAAATCTGAAGCCGCTTTTGAGGCCGAATACGGACTGTTTGGTGCATAAGGAGTCTCTTCAGTGAAAAGTCCTTCTGCTCCCAAAGTTCCATATACCTCATCTGTTGAAACATGAAGGAATTTAGCGTCGCTATATTCTTCCTTAAGCTCAAAAGGACCGTTCATCCATAAGTTATAGGCACTTTGAAGCAGGTTGAAAGTTCCATTGATGTTGGTTTCAACAAAGGCTGCAGGATTGAGAATGGAATTATCTACGTGAGATTCGGCTGCAAAATTTATAACCTTCGAAAAATGGTATTTTTCGAACAGATCTTTTACAAGCTCTTTATCCCGGATATCTCCCTTTACGAAGGTGTAATTCTCATGGCCATTCACCTCCAGGTTATCGAGATTCCCTGCATAGGTTAGCAGGTCCAGGTTTATTATGTGGGTATCTTTATCTTCAATAAACAGATTGATATAATTAGAACCAATAAATCCGGCACCTCCGGTGACCAGGGTATATTTTTTATTATCCATTAACGGTTTCCTTTTTATCTGATTTTTCTTTCTTTCCTTTTTCCTTAGGGGATTCAAAGATCTGTTCCAGGATCTTTTCGGTGATGAGATAGGTGGGTTTTACTCCGGTAGTTCCAAGTCCGCCTGAAGCTAATGTACTTCCGGTTTCCAAAGGATTATCCGAAGCATAATAGGCATATCTCACTTTTACATCTTCACTTATATTACCTCTCAATCTCGATGCGGCCTGAATGGCTTTTTGGTAATGTGCTCCTTCCATCTCCAGACCAACCACATTCCAGGTAGATTCATGGAAGAACTTAAGAATATCCTTATTTTGAAGGGAAGTTCCCAATACTGTTACCATGGAGCCATCGCAAACATGAATGCCCTGGCCTTCGAGATCGGCTTTTGTAAGTTCATTTTGGAATGGGTAGTTGTCGGCAGTACCTTCAAAGAGGTGAGCTGTAGGGATCATGATATCACCTTTCCCCCCAACCAGGATTCCTGCTTTACCCATTAATGAAATGGAAGCGACGTTAAGGTGGATATTACCATGATCGGACTGGTAAGGCTTCAGCATTTCATCCATAGTCTCATATGCCTGTTCTCCAAAGGCGTAATCCATGACCATGATCACCGGCTTTTCTTCATCCTTCTTCTTGCCGTTCATTTTGAACTTTGGGTTCACCGAAGACATTTTAGCCGTGTCAAAGATCTGTACATCAATATTGGCACCGCTGGTATCTTCAATAAAGATCATACCTTCAGAAACAGCATTCTTCATCACCTTCATCCTCAACTGCCCATTGGCATTGTTGCTAAGGTCTTCGTATATTCCGAAGAGGGATTTCTTTTTTACTTCAGTCTTTAAAGCTTCCGAAGCATAAAACGTATTCATTACACTGTGCATATTAGCACTAATGATGTGTAGAGGACGATTCATGAGGTTTTTTTCAAGCAATACCTCTTTGATCTTATTCGCCCAGATCTCCCCATGAATATGGTGTCCAAGTCGCTCACGCAATACCGGACTAAAGGTCACGATCCTTTTGTTGTTATTTAGCATCTCGTCAATTGCAAGTTTCCCGAGGTAATAGATGATATGAAGGAATCTTTCGGGGCTTGATGAGGTGCTAAAAAGGGGATAAATTGTGGTCACTTCCCTGAAGGTGCGGCCAAGGATATTTGCCGTGTGAGTGAGTGCAACTTCCCGCTGTGCCTGGGTTAACGGCTCCTTTTGGGTCACTGCCATCTCCAGTTTTTGCCAGTCACGAGAAACTTCTCCTTCTTCATCTATGAGCACACGTCTCATCACTTTATGAGACTCAATAAAAAGAAAAGTAAGGTGGGTAAGGATATCATAGATCTCAGATCGCCCGCGGGTGATCTCAATATTCATTTGCTCCTCATCGATCCTGTAACAGTTCCTGCGTCTTTTTGGTGGAACAATAGGTTTAAAATGCGAATTGCCGTAACCTTCATCACTGGTAAGGTTAATGAAGCGGCATTCTTCTATACCTAGCGGCAGCCTGTCCATCACGTACAGGAGACCATTTAATTCTACTTTTTCTTCGGCTACCGAGCCGTATATTTCGGGACGAAGTATTAATAAAGACTCGCGAAGCGTCTCCCCAGAAACACCCATAGGTTTGTAGAACCCACGGTTAAAAAGGTGTCGCATCGTAATGTACATGCGTTCAATAGCGTTAGAACTTTCCTGTGCTCTTGTACGTCCCTGTAATTTTAAATTACCCATATATTATTTACTGTTTATAATGTTCTCCAGGGCTTCGGCGATCTTGCGATCATTTGAAAGCCTTGGTAATTTGTTTTGTCCGCCCAGTTTTCCAATTGACTTCATATACTGCTGAAAACCGTTTGCGGGAACCCGGCTTATCTTTAATTGCTGAAGGATCTTTCCTTCTATCAAGTCCAGGTAGTATGAATTTTGCCGCTGAAGAGATCTATCCAAAGCTGAAGCAAAAGTATCTAAATCTTTAGGTTCTTCTTCAAATTCTATGAACCATTCATGGTAAGGAAGCTGGTCGCCCTCCGGAGTAATCTGTGGTGCAACGGTAAATTCTGAGATCTGCACGCCTGTACCGGCCGTAGCTTCCTGCATTGCCTGCTCCACTTCCTTTGCAATCACATGCTCTCCAAAAGCCGAAATAAAGTGCTTTATCCTGCCGGAAACGATCACACGATAAGGAGCCAAAGAAGTGAACTGAACCGTGTCTCCAATATTATACGCCCATAGCCCCGCAGTAGTTGAAATGATCAAAACATAATTGATTCCCAGCTCAACTTCGCCAATGGTATAGCGGCGGGGATTTTCGGTATAGAATTCATCGGCCTTTATAAATTCATAAAAGATTCCGGAATCCAACTGCAGGAGCATTCCCTTCTCATCCTGCCTGTCCTGGAATGCAAAAAAACCTTCTGAAGCAGGAAAAAGCTCAATACTATCCACTTTACGGCCAATAAGACTTTCAAATTTTGCCCGATAGGGTTCAAAGTTCACTCCGCCGTAAATGAAGAGATTGAAGTTTGGGAAGATCTCCCCCACCTTCTTACCTGTTCTGGCCTGTAGTCTTTCAAAGTACATCTGCACCCAGGAGGGGATCCCGCTGATGACTGACATATCTTCCTTTAAAGTTTCATCCACTACAGCTTCAACTTTGGTCTCCCAGTCTTCGATCGTATTGGTTTCCCATGAAGGCATGCGATTGCGCTGTAAATAACCCGGAACATAATGAGCGGCTATACCTGAAAGCCTTCCAAGCTTTATCCCATTCTTTTCTTCCAGCTCGGGGCTTCCCTGTAGGAAGATCATTTTGCCGTCTACGAAATCTGAATTTCCGGTATCATTGATATAGCATAAGATCGCATTTCGGGCAGCATCAATATGTGTGGGCATTGATTCCTTTGTGAGCGGAATATATTTTGCACCACTGGTAGTACCCGAGGTTTTCGCGAAATATATAGGTTTCCCCGGCCAAAGGATATCTTTTTCCCCTGCTACTACTTTTTCTACATATGGTTTTAGATCCTCATAATCCCTCACCGGAACCCGCGCAGCATATTCCCGGTAGCCGGCAATGTTGCTGAAACCGTGATCTCTTCCAAATTCGGTGTTGGCGGCTTTTTTTAAAAGCTGCTCAAAAACCCTTTTTTGGGTCTCTACCGGTTTAGTTGCCCAGGAATCGATCTGACGCCTTATATAGGCTGCAAATATTTTAGATGCAAAAGATTTAACTGACATAATTACTATTCAAAATCTATAAAATCTGTGGGATTTACAGGCCGTCCTTCACTCCACAGTTCAAAATGCAGGTGTGGACCCGTGGAGTATTCTCCGGTGGATCCTGCCGTGGCAATAACTTCTCCTTTTTGCACGCGGTCGCCCTGCTCCTTGGTAAGAGAGGAATTATGCTTATAAATAGAGGTGAGACCATAGCTATGCTCCACAATAATTACATTTCCGGTTTCTGCTGTCCAGCCCGAAAAGATAACTGTTCCATCTGCCGTAGATTTTACAGGTGCATTGTTGGAAGCAACTATATCTACCCCAAAATGTTTTTCTTTAATATTATAACCTTCAGAAAAAGGACCTTTTAGAGGGGGAAACAGCGCATAATTAGCTCTTGAAGTTGCGGTTTCCAAAAAGTTATACTTATCCTCCTGTACAACAGTTTCCCTTAGCAGACTGTCCTCTTTTGAAGGATTTAAATTCACTTCATCTGCACTAAGTCTTTGCGCTTCCATTAGAGAATCGCGGTTAAATTCTGCTGGTTTGACGTCCCCGGAAAGCACCTTCTTTATCGAATTCAGATACTGGTTGTTCAATTCGACCACAGTTTGAAGGGAATCGGTTTTGTAGGCGAGATTTACAGCTCTTTGCTGAAGTTCTGTAGAAGAATAGCCGGGAATATATTCCCTAAGACCGGTAAAAGCGATCAACACCGTGGTGCCGGCAATCAATAATATTGCAGAAAGGGTAACCACCACAAAGACGTTGAGCCTGGTAAGCTTAAATGATACTTTCTCCTCGAAGGTATCTTCATTAAGAATGACCAGCCTGTATTTATGCAGGAGCTTTTGGCGGAAGTTTCTTTTATTTTCAGTGTTCTTGGTCATATTTGAAGCCTTAGGCAAAGATATAATAAAGATATTTTAAAGAGGTTTTATCCCTTCATAAACAGAGGAATTAAAGTTTTATTACTAACTTTGCAGCATTAAATACATCATTATGAGTGCAGTTTTTATACCATTACAAATTGGAGCACCGCAGATCATTTTAATCGTGATTGTAGTGTTGTTGTTGTTTGGCGGAAGAAAGATCCCTGAACTAATGAGAGGATTGGGTAGCGGAATTAAAGAATTTAAAGACGCTTCTAAAGATGACGCTCCTGCCAGTAAGCCGGAAGAAGACAAGAAAAGATTATAAAAGGTCTTTTGATAATATTTAAAAACCCAACTTTCGTTGGGTTTTTTTATTCTATTTAATTTCTGCCGATCTCAGAATAGCTTCAAGCTCCATCATGTTTTCCCTCTTCCTGGCCGATGGTGAAAATGCAAAACCTTCCAGAATCACATACCTGTCATTTTCTTCATCCAGGACAGCATAATTGATAAACGGGCCTCCCATAAAATCACCTTTTACTTCCCAGATCCCTTTTGATTCCCATGCGAAGTTGCCATCGATCTCAGACTCGAACAAGTAAGGCGCGTAGGCAGACTCAGTTACCATATAGGAGCCATCCAGTCTCCCGGGAATATGGGTCTTACCTATAGAATCCCTCATTTCAATAATATTTCCAACAATATTAGTATCCTTTTCAATTACATGCCTGGGAACCTCATATACCAATATCTCCATACTACCGGTAGGAATATCTTTGCGGATCCAGAAAAAATCATCTGTCTCCTTAGCATATCTATATGCCGTAGGGAATTTCAATGCAACTCCCAGTTTCTCCTCCAGCTTCTCGTCGTTCTTAAGAGATTTCCTGATCCTACGCTGCTGTTCTACTAGTTCAGTCTCCTTGAAAGTTGAAATGATCTTATTGGCGTTCTCTTCAATGAGAGAAATAAGTTCTTCATTTGTTTCTCCTTTAATAAAGATTCCTTTTTGAGGACGGGCATAAGCATTTTCTGCCATTTTTATTCCGGCGTCACTTCCCTTTTCCACATGTAAAAATATCCTGTTCTTTCTGGCAAAGCCTGCAAAGGCTTCAGGTGGCATTTGGCTAAGGGAGAACAATGGTTCCTCCTGGGGTAGACCATCTACCGGTGCTGCCAAATAGCGCCTTATGGCCTCACCTACTTCCCCCGTCCACATTTCGTTAGGCATTACGACAGTGACATTGTTGATATTTCCGGAGGAATTGGACACCACTACAGGATCGTCCTTGCCATCACCACAACCGGTTAGAAAAAATAAAAGAGAAAAGAATGCTAAGAGATTTTTCATAAATATAGATTCAGGAGGGTTATTTACCCATCAGATAGTTTTAATTTCATGCCCGGCTTCAGCCGATTGCTATTCATCTTGTTAAGATTTTTTATCTCCTGGACGGTTACACCCGGAAATTTCTTGGATATACTCCACAGGGAATCTCCCTGCCTTACCGTATATATCTTCGGAGAGGAAGAATTTTGGGCTGTGGCATTATTATTTCTTGGATAGATCACAAGCCTCTGACCAATTCTGAGATTGTTGCTCCGCAGGTTATTCCATTGTTTGATCTGGCTTACTCCCACCCCATATCTTTCAGCAATTTTCCCGAGGTAATCTCCGCGTCTTACGCGATACCTTAAGGTTGATTCTGCCTTTACAAGCTCAGGAAGGGCTTCTTCTTTCTTTTCCTCCAAAGCTTCGGCATATCCATAGATTGCCTCCTCATTATTTACAAAGAGTCCGGTCCTGTTGCGGGGTAATCTAAGGCTGTATTCCTTCCCCTCGATAAAAGGAATAACATCCAGCTTATAGCTTGGGTTAAGGAATTGCAACATTTCCCTCTCTACTCCGGTGACCTGTGAGATCTGGTCGAAGGTCAACATCTTTTTAGTATGGATGGTATCGGTTTCAAAGTAGGTGGTACGCGGGTGTGGAGGCTGAAAACCGTGTTCTTCGGCATACTCAAAAATGTACATAGTCGCCAGGAAAGCCGGCACATAACCTGCTGTTTCCCGGGGAAGATAAGGCCTCAAGTTCCAGTAGTTGGTGGATCCCCCGCTTCTCCTGATAGCTTTAGAAACATTCCCGGGGCCTGAATTATAAGATGCCAAAACGAGATCCCAATCTTCAAATACCCTATAGAGCGTTGAAAGATATTGCGCTGCAGCCTCTGTAGCCAGAACAGGATCCATGCGTTCATCAACATAGGAGCTAACATCCAGACCGTGCATTTTTCCGGTTGCAAACATGAACTGCCATAACCCGGTGGCACCCACCCTGGAGCGGGCACGTGGGTTTAAAGCAGATTCCACGATAGCCAGATATTTGATCTCTAATGGAATATTATGGTGGTCAAGCTTCTGCTCAAAAAGCGGAAAATAATAGGTGCTTAGCGCCATTAGACGCTCCATGCCTTTCTTATTCCGTTTAAGGTAAGATTTAATGACGTTCTCCAACAGAGGATTGTACTCTACTTTAAAAGGTGTCTTAGCATTTAACTTTTCAAGCCTTAGTTTAAGAGTGTCTGTAGGGAGTTCATCAAAGACTACCTCGTTGTACTCCTGGTTGAGCAAAGAATCCTTCAGATCCATATACAAACTGGATTGGAAAAGCTCCTGTTGCCACAAGGAATCTATCATTGCCGCATCGGGGTCATCCAAAAGCGCAAAAACAAGAGAGTCTTTGATGATCTTATGCGCCGGTACCTTATTGGCAAGATCTACATCATCATTATCTAAAAGGAGAAAAAAATCTTGTTCGGGAAGTCGTATGGTGTCGCCTTTTTCTCCGTTCTCCTGTCCTTCAACATTCTCTGCTTCGGTTTTCACATCCTGGGCAAAAGTAGTTACTGACACAAATAGCATCAAAAATGGCAAAAGTAGTTTCATCATAAATTCATTTCTCAAAAAGCGGTACCTATTTTCCTCAATTATCGTACCCCTTTACTTTTTTAGGGCTTCAATTCCGGGTAGACTCTTTCCTTCAAGCATTTCCAACATGGCTCCACCTCCCGTAGATACGTAGCTCACCCTGTCTTCCAGACCAAATTGTTTAACGGCTGCGACAGAGTCACCTCCACCAACGAGAGAAAAAGCTCCTTTTTGTGTGGCGGCTACTATGTGTTCTCCAACAGCAATAGTTCCCTTTGCAAAAGGCTGCATTTCAAAGACCCCCATAGGCCCATTCCACAAAATGGTTTTTGAATCTTCAAGAATTCCGCCATATTTCTTGACAGTTTCCGGTCCAATATCAAGACCCATCCATCCATCAGGAATTTCATCTACAGGAACTATTTTTGTGTTGGCATCCTCAGAAAAAGAATCGGCTATTACAGCATCAACCGGTAAATGGATCTTCACCCCTTTTTCTTCGGCCTGGCGCAGGATCTCAAGGGCTAATTCCAGTTTATCTTCCTCTACCAGGGAATTACCGATTTTTCCACCTTTGGCCTTGGTGAAAGTATAGGTCATTCCTCCGCCTATGATCAGGTGATCGATCTTATCGAGGATATTTTCAATTACCGTGATCTTTGTAGAGACCTTGGCGCCTCCGAGCACTGCTGTGACAGGCTTTTCTGAACTTCCAAGGACTTTTTCTAAGCTGTCAATTTCCTTGGCAAGAAGAGCCCCTAAACATTTATCTTCAAAATAATTGGCGACAATAGTGGTTGAGGCATGGGCGCGGTGAGCCGTACCAAAAGCATCGTTCACATAAATATCTCCAAGGGTAGATAGTTTCTTAGCAAACTCTTCATCCCCTTTTTCTTCTTCAGCATTAAAACGAAGGTTTTCCAGTAAAAGTACTTCCCCCGGCTTAAGATCACGAGCAGCCTTTTGAGCTTTTTCTCCAACACTGTCATCCACAAATTTTACTTGTACTCCAAGGATCTCGGAAGCTTTATCCACAATGTGTTGAAGGGAGTTCTTTTTGTCTACTCCTTTAGGACGCCCAAGGTGAGACATAAGAATTGCACTGCCCCCATCGTTGAGGATCTTGTCTACTGTGGGTTTTGCTCCTTCAATACGGCTGGTATCCCCCACCTCTTGTTGCTCATTGAGAGGAACATTAAAGTCTACCCGTACAAGAGCTTTTTTATCTTTAAAATTATAATCATCAATGGTTTTCATATTGCTTGGTTTGGCGTAAATAAATTTTTCTCTAAGATACTAAAGTGTGAAGAAATTTTATCTTTGCTTATGCTATTTTCTGAAGTTTTAGGCCTGCCCCACATCAAGAATCACCTTACTACAACGGTAGATAATCAAAGGATTCCTCATGCTCAATTATTTGTAGGTTCTTCGGGTAGCGGGACGCTTCCCATGGCCATTGCATATGCCCAATATGTCTTATGCAGTAATAGCGGGGGCGAAAATGATAGCGGCAGAGAAGCCTGTAATATAAAAATGAACAAATTGGCCCATCCCGATCTTCATTTTGCATTCCCGGTTGCAAATAATGATAAGGTGAAAAAGAATGCTGTTTCTTCTCATTTTAGTGAGGAATGGCGGCAGTTTGTGGAACAGGAGGCTTATGGCAGCCTTTTCGATTGGTACCAGAAACTGGGAATTGAGAACAAACAAGGGAAGATTGGGGTAGACGAGGCCCAGGATATAGTGAAATCCCTTTCTCTTAAATCTTACGAGGGGGGTTATAAGGTGATGATCATTTGGATGGCCGAAAAGATGAACGACAGCTGTGCAAATAAGTTACTCAAGCTCATAGAAGAACCGCCACAAAAAACTCTGTTTCTATTGATCACCGAAGAGGAAGAAAATATTATCCAAACCATTAGATCCAGATGCCAAACCTTACACTTTCCTCCCCTTAATGAAGCGGTAATTGCAGAAGGTTTAATAGAAAGAGAAAGCTGCGACCGTGCAAAAGCAATGACCATTGCACACAGAGCAAACGGCAATTTTAATAATGCACTTCACATCCTGAAGGAAAATTCGGGAGATGAACAATTTGAGGAGTGGTTCATTGCATGGGTTCGAACAGCTTTTAAAGCCAAGGGAGACAAGACCGCTCTTGCCGAATTGATCGCCTGGAGCGAAATGATTGCCGGAACGGGAAGAGAACCTCAGAAAAAATTCCTGCTCTATTGCATGGATTTTTTCCGGCAGGCCCTCATGTACAATTACAATGCAAAGGACCTCGTTTTCTTTGAACCGCAAACCAAAGGATTTAAACTTGAAAAATTTGCGCCTTTTATCACAGGAAATAATATCACCGGTATCACCAAAGAACTTGAAGATGCAGTTTACCACATCGAAAGAAATGGAAATGCCAAGATCATTCTCACAGATCTTTCAATTAAACTAACCCGTCTAATACATAAAAACTAGCTTAAAATGGACAACTTAATTCCAAATATTCCTGTTTACCTTATCCTCATCTTTACCATCATTACCTTTTTACAGTCGGGCCTCGACAAGATCTTCAATTGGAGTGGTAATTATGAATGGCTCACAGGCCATTTTAAGGGCACCTTCATGGGAGGAATGGTTTCGCTTCTGTTGGGGATCATCCTTTTGTTAGAGGTGATCACAGGAGTATTGGCATTTATTTCCATCATTACCCTCTATTTAAATGATGATCCAAGCCTTGCCCTGTGGTCACTGGTATTGGCGGCCGTTACACTGCTTATGCTTCTGTTTGGGCAACGCGTAGCCAACGATTATGCCGGCGCTTTTACAATAGTCGGATATTTTATAGTGATCATTTTTGGGATCTTCCTGGTCACAGCATAAAAAAAGGGTTCCATGTGGAACCCTTTTTATCTTTAAAAGAACAGGTTTTATTCAGTAACCGCAGCATCTTCCTTGGTCACTCCCCGGCTCTCGTTCAATTCTTTGAGAATTTCCTGAGTAATGTCCAATCCTTCCTCGGCATACATAATGTTTGCAGATTCATTAGATCCAAAAATGTAGGTGTAGTCGTTCTCTTCTCCGTAAACCTTAACGAAATCCTTCACTTTGGTGATAAGAGAGTCAATAACAAGATCTCCCTCCTGTCTTAGTTGCCCACTTCTCATTTGTTGTTGCTGCTGAAGCACTTGTTGCTTGCGCATTAGTTCTTCCTGGGCAGCTTGTTTTTCGGCGTCGCTCATTGTTGCCATATTCTCCCTGAATTCCATTACTTCCTGCTGAAAGCTCTGTGCGGCTGAATCAAGTTCTCTTTTCAAACTTTCGGACCTTTTATTAAAATCTGCTTCCACTTCTTTCATTTCTGAATACTCCTGGATCAATACGGTCGTATCAACATAAGCAGTTTTATCATTATTACATCCGGTTAGTATGGCTCCCAAGGAAAGAGCAATAAATAGTTTTTTCATCTTAATTTTAATTTTGTTCGCAGCAAAAGTAAGAAAGCATTTCCATTCGCTTCGTAAAAAGCCAAAATTATGAAGCTATAAAGTAATTAAATTGAAAACAGGATTCCTATTTTAAAATCCTATGGATATCAGCTTTAAAAGAACATTAAAATAGCTCAATACATAAAAAAGAATAGGCGGAGCATCAGCATGAGCCAAAAGATTCCTTAAAACGCTTTAAAATGCGTTTCACTACCTTTTCTTAAGGAAATAGGCCAGGGAAGAATAGTTTCCTGTAGATCGGGCTTTAAAATTAGAAACCAGTCCGGTAATTAGAGCCCCGGGAATATTTGAAGCACCTGAAGCGTATTTTTCAGATAGAAGGCTCACATAAAAAGAATCGAACAAAAGACCTTTTTGGGAGGTAAGCAAAAATCCGGCTGAACTGAAAATTTTATCTACGGCTGAAGGGGAGAAATGATATAAGTGTCGGGGCACATCATATGCTGCCCAAAATTCCCGGTACTTCCCGGCGTCATAACTTTTAAAATTTGGAACGGCTATGACAAGCAGACCATCGGGTTTTAGAAGACGGTGCAGTTCAGAGATCTGTTCTTCCAGATCGGGCACATGTTCCAGTACGTGCCACATCGTTATAATATCAAAACTGTGAGAGGGAAATGACGTGGTGCCTTCATCTAATTCCAAACCTTTTTTAGAAGCAAGATCACGGGCTCCGGAATTGGGTTCGGCACCATAGACTTGCCAACCTCGCTTCTTGGCCGCCAGTAAAAAATCACCGGTTCCTGCACCAATATCCAGAATTTTACCCCGACCCGATCTTTCTTTTTCTATCCAATCCAGTTTTTTGGAAAGCATCAAATTTTTAACCTGCTGATAAATTCTATCTAAAAATCCTCTTTTTGAATCGGTATGTGAGATATAGTTTTCACTCTTGTAATAAGCGGGTAATTTCTCAAGATCGGGCTGTGGAAAAGTAGCCATAAGATCCAGATCCTTTGCTTTTCGCAACTCAAAAGATTCTCCAGTTACGGTATGATCTTTACAAACAAGAGATGCTTTTTTAGAAAATTCAAGTGGCAGCATTGAAAATTTTTAAAGGATGTTCCACGTGGAACGGTCAAGATTTACCGACCCATGTAAACAAGTAAAACCGAAATATCGTTTGGACTTACTCCACTAATTCTTGAGGCTTGAGACACCGAAGTAGGTTTAACTTTTTTCAGTTTTTCACGTGCTTCATAAGACATGGATTTGATCCTGGAGTAATCAAAATCACCCGGAATTTTAATTCCTTCAAGCCTGTGAAGTTTGTCTGCATTGTTCTTTTCCTTCTCAATGTATCCGGAGTATTTCACCTGAATTTCGGTTTGCTCCAGCACTTCATCATTAAGATCATGCTCCTGAATATATTCCTCTACCCCACTAAAGGTCCGGATATCCTGCATATCAATATTGGGTCTTGAGAAGACCTTAAAGATCTTATCACTTTGCTTCATGGGTGCAGAATTATTCGCCTCCAAAACAACATTAGCTTCTTCCGGCACCACGCTGGTCTCTTTCAGAAATTCAACAAAAGAATAAGATTTAGATTTCTTTTCTTCCATTTTACGCAGCCTTTCTTCAGACGCCAAACCAATTTTATGTGATTTTTCGGTAAGTCGGAAATCGGCATTATCCTGTCTTAGCAAAGTACGGTATTCAGCCCTTGAAGTAAACATTCTGTAGGGCTCCTCTGTTCCTTTAGTGATAAGATCATCGATAAGAACACCTATATATGCTTCGCTTCTTTGCAGAACAAACTCATCCTTTTCCTGTACTTTTAGAGCAGCATTTATTCCCGCCATTAAACCTTGCGAACCGGCTTCTTCATATCCTGTAGTTCCATTTATTTGTCCTGCAAAATAAAGTCCGTTAACAAGCTTCGTCTCCAGGGTATGTTTTAATTGAGTGGGAGGAAAATAATCATATTCAATTGCATATCCCGGTCTAAAGAATTTGACATTTTCAAATCCCGCAACCGAACGTAAAGCTCTAAATTGAACATCCTCCGGAAGGGAAGTTGAGAATCCGTTAATATACATTTCAACGGTATTCCAACCTTCGGGTTCAATGAAAAGCTGGTGACGGTCCTTATCTGCAAAACGATTGATCTTATCCTCAATAGACGGACAATAACGCGGACCTATACTCTTGATCCTACCGTTGAACATAGGGGATCTATCGAAGCCTTCTTTCAACAAATTATGCACCTCTGGAGAGGTATAAGACATGTAACAAGATCTTTGCTTTGTGAGAGGTTTTGTTTCATCCAAATAAGAAAATTTAGATGGAACATCATCCCCAGGTTGTTCGATCATTTTAGAATAATCCAGGGATCTTCCATCAACTCTTGGCGGAGTTCCGGTCTTCATTCTTCCCGCCTCAAAACCTAATTGAACAAGCTCCTCGGTAATTCCGGTTGCAGCTCTTTCTCCTGCCCTACCGCCTCCGAATTGTTTATCTCCAATATGGATCAAACCATTTAGAAAAGTACCATTGGTAAGGATAACAGTTTTGGCTTTAATTTCAATTCCCAGGGAGGTCTTAACACCAACAACTTCTTCACTTTCTATTATAAGACCTGAAACCATTTCCTGATAAAAATCAAGATTTGGTGTGCCTTCCAGACGCAGTCGCCAATGTTCAGCAAACATCATCCTGTCACTCTGCACCCGGGGACTCCACATTGCGGGTCCTTTTGATTTATTCAGCATCTTGAATTGGATGGCGCTGGTATCACTCACCAATCCGCTATAACCTCCAAGAGCATCTATTTCCCGAACGATCTGCCCTTTTGCAATTCCGCCCATAGCGGGATTACAACTCATTTGGGCAATATTCTGAAGGTTCATTGTCACCAAAAGTGTACTGCAACCCATATTAGCTGCGGCTGCTGCGGCCTCACTTCCTGCGTGACCCGCGCCTACAACTATAACATCATATTTGTTTTGAAACATAAATCTCCTGCTATTGTTCCACGTGGAACATTTTCATTTTTTCTTCTTCTTTCTTCCGCATCATCTGCTCTTCCTCTTCAGTTTTATCTTTATAACCACAAAAATGAAGAATACCGTGGATGATAACCCGTTTAAGTTCTTCAGAAAACTTTACCTTATAGGAATCGGCATTCTCTGCCACCCTTTCGGTGCTTATAAAAATATCCCCGTTGAGAATATTCCCAACCGAAGAATCAAAACTGATAATATCGGTGTAAGTGTCGTGATCCAGATACTTCTGATTGATGTCTAAAAGATATTCGTCATCACAGAAAATAAAACTTATTTCCCCGGTCTTTTTTCCTTCAGAGGAAATAACCTTTTTGACCCAGCCCTCATAACGGGAAATATCTTCCAGTTCAAAGTCGTTTTCCGAATAAAAATTAATTATCTCTTCGTTCAAAATATTCTTTTACTTTAAGCTTGTAAACGGGGCGCAAAGGTAAGGTTTGTCTATTTAAAATTTCAGTCGTGTTGAAATATTCTTTGGCCCGTTCCCTGGCCGACTTTGTCTCATTAGAAAACATTTCCTTACCGGTAGTGGATTCTCTTTCAGGTTTCTTCCCTTGTTGTAATTCTGCTTCTTCCAGTTCAAGTAACCTGTGTTCCAGTTGTTGCATTCTTTGTAGTACACCGGGATCAAAACCTTTTTCTAAAAGTTGTTTTTCGATCTGCTCCATTTCCTTCTTTACTCCGTTGCCCCGACCATCACGGCCTTCTTCTTTAAGCTTTTCCTCTAGTGCCCGTCTCAACATTTGTTGCTCCTTAAAAATCCTGAAGAGTTCTCCACTTTCCCCTTCTCCAGATTCACCGCCCTCTCCTTTTTGCTTTTGATCCCCTTTCTGCATCTGCTCTTTCATCTCTTCATTCAATTCTCCCTGCTTTTGAATTATATCCTGAAGCTGTTGACCCTGTCCACTACCTTGCGAGGGTGAAGAATTCAACATCTCTTCCATATTCCCGAGAATATCGCTCAATAAGTAGGCCAGATCGTTAGCTCCAGTGATCACATACTGCTGACTACTCACTCCCATTCTTAGCTCATTTTGAGCTAACCTTTCGAGGGCTTGTTCAAGGCTGTAATCAACATCAATGAGTTTCTTTGTAATGGGTTCACTTATCATCTCATTGCGCAAAGCCAAACTGTACAGACTATCATCGATGTGCCCAAAATTCTCTCTTAATAGATCCTGTCGCCTTAGCTTACCCGGCAAAGTGGTATTATCACCACCTAATTTCCTGAAGTCTTCCATAAGGTCTTCCTGTCCAAAAGAAAAAGTGACGAGATTATCAAGTATTTGACGTAGCATTGTAGCATCTTCCTGCATTTGCTGCATTCCCGCCTGCTGCATTTGCTGCTTCATCCTTTTGCTCATTTGCATAAGTTTTTCGCCCGCTTTCTTCTGTACTTTTTTAGCACCTTCTTTGTTCTGCTTATCAAGTTCTTCTCCTGCCTTTTGCTGATCCTCTTTTACCTCTTCCTGTTCCTCCCCGCTCTCCGGGATTTCAAGCGGTTTCTTTAGTCCCTCATTTTCCTTTTCAAGTTCCTCAAGTTCCTGAAACACCTCTTCTGTTTTCCCGGACAAGGAATCCTGTGCCGCCTTTGTATTTGAACTGTCCTCTTCGGCTAGTCTTTGTTGTTCTTCACCCAGATCCTGGAGTTCCTCCGCAATCCTGGCCGATTTCTCCTGTACGTAATACTTCTTTGTCAATTCAAGCAATTGTTCAAGACTTCTTTCCTGGTTGCGGGAATTCTTCGACAATTCCTCCAGCTTTTCCTGAAGCCCCTCATCCATGATCTTCTCAGAATATTTTTCAAGCTCCTCCAAAAGTTTCTCGTTTTCTTCTAATTCTTCCTTCCGGTTTTCCAGCCGCTCTTCAAGATTCTTTTTTAAACCTTCATTTTGAGGTGTGGTTTCTTCCTGAAGATTCCTTTTAAGCTTTTCGGTAAAATTTTCCATTACCTTGTTTTGCTGTTTTTGACGTTCAAGAAAATTCTCCAGCTTTTTCCGGTCGTTATAATTGAGTTCCTTTTTCTCTCTTTGCAGCCGGCTTAATTCTTCAAGTTCCTTTTCAGAAAGTTTCATTTTCTCCAGAGAGCCGTCTATACCCTGAATTGCTTGTTGTTGTTCTTGTAGCCTTTGTTGTTTTTCTTCGGAATCGGTTTTACTGTTATAGCTAAAAACCCTGCTCTTCACCCTTTTAAAACCGTTAAGAGCGTCATTATCAACAACTTCAAAGAAAAATTCATAGGTTTTGCCTTTTTCAAGACTCAAAGTGTCCGGAAAACCGGTCACAAACTCCCCAACATTTCCCTTACCGTAAGGAAGCCGTACCTTAAAAGAATTACCTGCCCCCCCTTTTTCCTCAACCACGAGATTTACACTTCTTATTCCGTAATCGTCGGAAACTTTTCCATAAAAATACTGAAGATCGGGATCCAGAGAATCTATCTGTTGTTCAAGAACGAGCTCGGGGTGCTCATCTTTAACGGTGCGGATCTGGTAATTCAAGTTCTCAAAGTTCTTCACTTTTGCATTGGAGGTACTTATCTCGTAGTTTGCTGTTGACCTGAGTTGCTTTTGAAGCAAAAAAAGATCTCCCTCTCTTTGGAACTTTTGAAGAGTGTCAGGGAATTTCATTTTTACTTCATTAGTGGCAGAGGTTTCCAGCTCCCAATTAACCCGGGTTCCTTCGGGAACAGTAGCATTTCCTGTACCCTCGATTACTTCCTCCCCCAACCCCGTATGAGCAGGAAATTCAAGGATCATCCTCAAATTCCGCATTTTTGGAACCTCAATAACTTCAACTTCATATCTTGGAGAGCGGATCTTATTGGCTAAAATCTGGAAATCAAAAGATGCCTGGGCCGGTTCGAAGGTATATTCAAACAGACCCGGTGATATCCTTTTCATAAAATAATTCTGTCCGTTGTAGTGTATAGAGGCGTCCTGGGGAATAACTTTTCCATTAGTGCTCACCTGGATCGTGAGCGGCTCATTTTCTTTTATTCTTAATCTATCATTGAGTAGCTGAAAAGAAAAAGGTGCTGGTGGTTCATAAGCAGTTTTATAGTTTACTACCCGCTCATAACTTCCCGAAAAAACTTCAGTTCTTCCTGAAAGCACTACCAATAGAATTATGAATACTGGAATAGCGGCATACTTCAGGTATGGTAAATTCTTTCTTAGATCTACCGCCATTGTGAATGGAACGGGGCGTAATTCTGAAGCTTTTTGATCTATTGAGGCAATTAAAAGATCGGTTCTTTTATCATTCTTACTCAGCTGAAGTAAATTCAGTAGCTTGTCATTGACTTCAGGAAAGTGCCGGCCAATGATGCGTGAGGCTTCAGTATATCCAATTCCGCGGGAAATTCGAAATAACTTAAGCACGGGAAAGATGATGAACCTTCCGAAGAGAAAGATCTCCACGCCCACAAAACTCCAGAACAAAATACTCCTGCCGGTAGAATTAAGCCATAACAAATGCTCTATAAAGAGCGTCATGAGAAAATATAACAGCCCAATGGCTACAAACAGAATGAAGCCTTTAAGCAGTTCATTGAGATAAAACTTTCTTATAAACGCCTCCAGCTTCTTTCGTAAGACCTCAAAATTATCCATGCTCCTCCCCATTTTTGAATCTTATAAAATTACAATTTTATTCGGGAAATTTTCGAACTCCCACATTTTCAGCACCATTTCGATAACCTAAAGAATCCTTTATCTTTGCGCAATAAAATACGCGTTATGTCTACAGAAAAAGTAAGAGTGCGTTTTGCACCGAGTCCTACGGGGCCGCTACACATAGGAGGAGTAAGAACTGCCCTTTTCAACTACCTGTTTGCTAAAAAACACGGCGGAGATTTTATTCTTCGTGTGGAAGATACAGACCAGGCAAGATTTGTAGAAGGAGCAGAAGATTATATCATTGAAGCCCTCAACTGGTGCAACATACCATTTGACGAAGGTCCCGGAAAAGAAAAAGATGCCGGTCCTTACCGCCAAAGTGAAAGGAAAAGCCTCTACAGGGAATATGCCGAAATGCTTATTGCTTCGGGTAACGCTTATTACGCTTTTGATACTTCTGAAGAGTTGGATAAACACCGGGAAGATCATGAAGCAAAAGGAAAAACATTCATTTACAACTGGCACAACCGTCAAAAATTAAAGAATTCCCTCTCTTTAACTGAGGCTGAAGTAAAGCAGAAAATAGAGGCTGGAGAACCTTATGTGATCCGCTTCAAATCTCCCGAAGATGAAACCCTGCATCTAAAAGATGAAATAAGGGGAGAAATGACCATTGAAACAAAGATCCTGGATGACAAGGTGCTATTCAAAAGCGACGGAATGCCCACCTATCACCTGGCCAACATTGTTGATGATCATTTGATGAAGATCACCCATGTGATTAGAGGGGAAGAATGGCTGCCTTCGCTTGCCTTACACGTGCTATTGTATCGTGCATTTGACTGGACAGCGCCTAAGTTCGCTCACCTACCTCTTATCCTGAAGCCACAGGGAAAAGGAAAGTTGAGCAAACGTGATGGTGACAAGATGGGATTCCCGGTCTTTCCGCTTGAATGGAAAGATCCAAAGTCGGGAGATGTTTCTACAGGTTACCGGGAAGAAGGATATTTTCCTGAAGCTGTAGTCAACATGCTCGCTCTTCTTGGATGGAATGCAGGGGGTGGAACCGAAAAAGAAATTTACAGCCTGGAAGAACTTACCAAGGCCTTTAGCCTGGAGCACGTCTCGAAAGGCGGATCAAAATTTGATCCTGAAAAGACAAAATGGTTTCAGCATCATTATATGCAGGAGGCAACCAATGAAGAACTGGCAAAAGAACTTGTAGATCTTCTTCAGCAAAAAGGGATCACCACCTCACAAGATTACGCCCGGCACATAGTTTCCCTCCTGAAGGAAAGAACAACGTTTGTAAGCGACTTTTGGGAACAGGGGAGCTACTTCTTCACTGCGCCGGAAAACTACGATGAGAAAGCCGCTAAGAAAGCATGGAAAGAGGATACAGCTGAAGTAATGGATAAGGTTATCCAGATTTTAGAAGACACCGGGGATTTTAGTGCAGGAAATGTGCAGGAAAGGGTAAAATCCTGGATAACATCGGAAGGTATTGGTTTTGGAAAAGTAATGCAGCCATTCAGGTTATCCCTGGTGGGCGCAATGCAGGGACCCGATGTCTTTGATATTGCAGCTGCAATTGGCAAGGAGGAAACTATTTCCCGATTAAAGAAAGCACAGAAGGAGCTTTAAACCGGAAGAAAATTCACTAAAAAAGCCATTTTTGAGGGGTCTCAAAAATGGCTTTTTTTATAGGTCTTATTGACAATTACAAGTAGAAAGTAACTCCTCCCGCAATTATACTCATGTTACCTTTAAAGGACGGTGTAGAGGGATCTATTTCCTGCAGACCTTCATCTTCAAGTCCTTTAAGAAAGTTATTCAGTCCATACTGGTACTGCGCCCAGAACTTTACCGTTTCCCATCCCCCACTCAGACCCACGGCCAGGTTGAAATTAAAAGTTGAAACATTCTCTATATCAACTGCATTGAGGTTGTAATTCCCTACGTAATACAGCTCCTTGTCCTGCCTCGCTTCAAGTTTTCCATTTACCTGCACTACAGGTCCTGCTTCAATACTTAGGTAGTGGTCAATTAGCTTATAGCTGCCAAAGAAATTCCCCTGTACCCCTATCATATTGTATTCTATAGGGGTGTTGGCAGATGTTTCTTCGATCTTTTGGCGACCATCGATATCTATATTAAAATCGTAAAAGTTGATCCCGTATACAAACTGAAAATCTTCATAGAAAGAAGCCCTGGTCGTAAAACCTGCGGTCCAGCTTAGCTTTGGAGTGACCTGGAGATCATCGGTCATTATGTTGAATTGATTAACTCCCCCCTGCAAGCCCAGCCTGTTGTATTCTCCATCCCAAAGCCGGCGTTGTGCCTGGGTGTTGAAGGAAAAAAACAAAATTCCTGCCAGAAGAAAGGCTTTCTTAAGATCCATAAGTGCGATTTGAGAAATGAAGAGCTAATGTAGGAGAATAATTTCATATCTTTCGTTAAAATTAACTTACAACCATGATTCCCACTATTCTAACCGCCCTCTTTGTAGTATTTGGATTGATCATCCTTTTCTCCGGAATATTCACTGTTAAACAGCAAACTGCAGCCGTAATTGAACGATTTGGAAAATTTCAGCGAATAAGTAACAGCGGACTTCATTTCAAGGTTCCGGTCTTTGACCAGATCTCGGGAAGAATAAACCTTAAGGTGCAACAGCTCGATGTCCTGGTGGAAACCAAGACCAAAGATGATGTTTTTGTAAAACTAAAGATCTCTGTACAATTCCAGGTAATCAGCTCGAGGATATACGACGCCTTTTATAAGCTGGAGAACTCTCATGACCAGATCACCTCTTACGTATTTGACGTAGTTCGTGCCGAAGTTCCAAAAATGAAACTTGATGATGTTTTTGAGAGAAAAGATGACATTGCTATTGCAGTTAAGCGGGAGCTTAATGAAGCTATGGAAGAATATGGTTATGATATCATTAAGACCCTTGTGACCGATATCGATCCCGATGTACAGGTGAAAGCGGCCATGAACCGTATCAACGCTTCGGAAAGAGAGAAAGTAGCCGCCGAATATGAAGCTGAAGCCGAAAGGATCAAGATCGTTGCCAAAGCCCGTGCAGAAGCCGAAAGTAAGCGTCTACAGGGACAGGGTATTGCCGATCAACGTAGGGAGATCGCACGTGGATTGGAAGAAAGTGTGGACGTACTGAACAACGTGGGAATTAATTCTCAGGAAGCTTCGGCTTTGATCGTGGTTACCCAGCACTATGACACCCTGCAATCACTTGGTGAAGAAACTCAAAGTAACCTGATCCTCTTACCTAACTCTCCTCAAACGGGTAGTGACATGCTCAACAACATGATCGCCTCTTTTACTGCTTCGAATCAAATAGGAGAAGCCATGAAAAAGGAAAATGCGTTAAGGGATAAAAAGCGTAAAGAAAAACAGGAGCGCAAAAAGAGAGAGCTTCCACCGGAACTTCCGCAGGAAGATGAGGATACTCCACAGGAATAATTATTTGAACTTATCGCCAATAAAAGCGAGTACAGAGGTAGTGCCCTTAAGGATATAAGGGTTTCTAAGAAGGCTGTTTGCAGCGTCTTTAATTATGCGTTTTGGAGAGAGACTTTCCTTTGTCTGATTAATGCTTAACTGCACTTTTTCTTTATCGATCTCCCTTTGAAGTTTGAGAAGTTGAAGATCACGTTCTATCTCTCTAAAATTCTTATACTCTCTCATTGTCCTTGATTATGATTTCATCGGTTTCAAAATCTTTTTGAGGAGTGAACTCGTGATGTTCTTCGTGGACAGGCTTCTTTTCGGCCTCCTGGAAGAACTTTTTGGACGCTCCCGGTAAAATGGCCTTCATAAGCACTTTACTGCCAAAGAAAACGAAGAAAAGGATCAGTAAAAGATAAATACCTGCCACAATAAAGAAACCGCTACTAGGTGAATCTATCCAGTTACTCAGGGCAACAGCAACGGCAATAGAAATAAACATTATAAAAAAGAACGCAAAAAGAGCTATTGCCACACCTTTTATAGCGGCAATAACTCCATGCATACTTTTATTAAAGAGATCAAGTTTATAATACTCGGCACTACTATGTGCTAAGGCCTTGATATTCTCTTTTAATTCCTGAAAATTGTTGGATATTCTTCCGAATGCCATAAATGCTTAGACTGCAGCATTACCTGTATTCTTACTTCCTTTAGAAGCTACGCTTTCATCGACTTTTGCATTGTCATCTGTGCCTCCTTTGCGATCTTTCTGAAATTTGGCATTCTGTCTTTTGAGCTCGTCGAGTTTAGTTTCAAGGCTACTAAGGATCTCATCGGCTTTATAGCTTGCTGAAGATAAAGTTTCCTCCAGTCTCTGCTCAAAATCAGACTTGGCCTTTTTAGCTTTTTGACTAAGATTGGAAGAGGTTTCCCGGTATCGCTTATTTAGGTCATCCTGAGTTCTTCTTGCGTTCTCTCCCAGTTTTTTCCTGGTTTCCTCTCCACTGTCAGGTGCATATAACATTCCAAGGCCGGCTCCTATAGCTGCCCCGGTTAGCAATGCTAAAAATGTACTTCCTGATTTTGCCATGATATTGTTGGTTATTAAGATTAATACTACAACCAAATATACTTCAATGTGGCCTGTAGCGCTGTTAATAACCGGTTAATATCCAAATACCAATGCTAAATTATTCTTAATTGGTATCAACAGGAATTTCTTCTAATTTTTTCCGCCCCAGGAATCCCTCAGCGTTACCGTACGATTGAAGACAATCTGCTCTTTAGTACTCTCCTTATCAACGTTAAAATATCCTAATCTTTGGAATTGGAATTTATCCCCCGGCTCCACATCCTTAAGACTTGGCTCAAGATATGCAGTGATGGTCTTAAGAGATTCGGGATTTAGGAAATCAAGAAAATCCTTCTCCTTATCAGCATCCGGCGACTCCACAGAGAACAAACGGTCGTAGAGCCTTACTTCTGCTTCAATAGCATGTTTGGCCGATACCCAATGCAGGGTACCTTTCACCTTACGCATGGACTCCTCGGTACCGCTTCCGCTTCGGCTTTTTGGATCATATGTGCAGTGAATTTCTGTGATCTCCCCTGCCTCGTTCTTAATTACCTTTTCTCCTTTGATGATATAGGCATTTTTCAGCCTTACTTCTTTGCCCAAAGTAAGCCTGAAGAACTTGCGGTTTGCTTCTTCTTTAAAATCCTCCTGTTCGATATACAATTCCCTGGAAAAAGGAACCTCTCTTGAACCTGCCGACTCATCTTCAGGGTTATTTTCAGCTTCCAGCCACTCCTCTTCCCCTTCAGGATAATTTGTGATCACCAGCTTTACAGGATCAAGCACAGCCATCACTCTTGGTGCAGTTCTGTTGAGATCTTCCCTAATACAGAACTCCAGCAGGGAAACATCAATGATATTTTCCCTTTTTGCGATGCCTATGGTCTCTGCGAATTTCCTGATAGATTCCGGCGTATATCCTCTTCTTCTAAGCCCTGAGATCGTAGGCATTCTTGGATCGTCCCATGACTTTACAATTCCTTTTTCCACCAGGTGTAGCAATTTCCTTTTGCTCACAATGGTATGACTTAAATTCCGGCGGGCAAATTCCCGCTGTTTAGGTCTAAAATCTTCTTCAGAACTCACCTTTTCAAGGAACCAGTTGTACAATTCCCTGTGGGGTAAAAATTCGAGCGTACAGAAGGAATGAGAAACAGATTCTATATAATCGCTTTGCCCATGCGCCCAGTCGTAAAGCGGATAGATCATCCAGTCATTACCTGTGCGGTGATGCTTACGGTGCAGCGTTCTGTACATAACAGGATCCCGCATCAACATGTTCTTTGCAGCCATGTCTATCTTGGCCCTGAGTACATGTTCTCCCTCTTTGGTTTCCCCATCTTTCATCTTCTGAAAAAGCTCCAGGTTCTCCTCTACAGATCTATCCCTGTACGGGCTGTTCTTCCCCGGCTGGGTAGGAGTTCCCTTTTGTTCTGCAATAGCTTCGGAAGGTTGGCTGTCAACATACGCATCACCCGATTTGATCATCGCTACCGCCCAGTCATATAGCTGTTGAAAATAATCTGACGCATAACACTCCTTAGCCCATTCAAAACCGAGCCATTCCACGTCGCGTTTAATGGCATCAACATACTCCTGTTCTTCCTTTATTGGATTTGTATCGTCAAACCTGAGGTTAACAGGTGCATTATATTTCTCCCCCAGCCCAAAATTGAGGCAAATGGAGGAAGCGTGGCCAATATGAAGATACCCGTTTGGTTCGGGTGGAAACCTGAATTTCAGGTCCTCTTTTTTATAATTGTTCTTTAGATCTTCTTCTATGATTTGCTCAATAAAATTGAGGGATCTTTTTTCTTCAGCCA
>CAYLZB010000008.1:0-34103 GCA_964388165.1 uncultured Flavobacteriaceae bacterium
AGATCAACGGGGAAGCCCGGTATATTCACGGAATAAAAGGCAACGGATTTTTCACATTTTACGGAGGTCATGATCCGGAGGATTATCAGCACATGGTGGGAGATCCAAAGACCGAACTTGAATTGCATCCTACCTCTCCCGGGTACCGTCTTATCCTGAATAACGTACTTTTCCCTGCTGCTAAAAAACAAAAACAGAAAACGTAGATAGATTCGGCATCTATGGATTTTATAAAGACTGACCATGGTCCGCCGTCTCTATCATTCCTATAATCTCAAATCTCATATCTCAAATCTAAAATCTATGAGAATCGACTCCCATCAACACTTCTGGAAATACGATGCCGAAAAATATTCCTGGATCGGCGAAGAGATGTCGGTAATTAGAAAAGATTTTTATCCGGAAGACCTTGAGCCTGTTCTTTCCAAAAATGGCTTTTCAGGCTGTATTGCTGTACAGGCAGATCAGTCTGAAGCCGAAACTGAAAAACTTTTGCGCTACTCTCAAAAGTATGACTTCATCAAGGGAGTGGTTGGTTGGGTAGATCTGTCATCAGAAGAGGTAAATGAGCGTTTAAAATATTTCTCCAAAAGTGCATTTTTGAAAGGAATACGCCACACTGTTTGGGATGAAAAAGGGGAGTTCATGAGAGCACCAGAATTTCAGCGGGGAATAGCAGCGCTTGCCAATTTTGGCCTTACCTATGATATTCTCGCATTCGATTATCAGCTGGGTGGGGCTGTGGAACTGGTGAATAAATTTCCGGAGCAAAAGTTCGTGCTGGATCATATGGGAAAACCGCAGATCTCCGGAAATCCCGGCGCCAAATGGATTGCAAATATTGAGAAGTTAGGAAAGTGCGGTAATGTTTGGTGCAAGATCTCAGGCGTGGTGACAGAAACAGAAGACTTCAGCTGGAAACCCGACGATCTTTTCCCCTTTTTGGAGGTGGTGGTTTCGGCTTTTGGGGTAGATAGAGTTATGTTCGGTTCAGACTGGCCCGTCTGCCTTTCCGCAGCGACCTATAATGAGGTTCTTGGAGTAGTAGAGGACTTTTTTAAGAATTATACAACGGCAGAAAAGGAAAAGATCTTTGGAAGGAATGCTGCCGAATTTTATAACTTGAAGCAGACATAATAATAGGTGTCAAAAATGGGAAATTTGAACTACATTTTTCAGAAGGAAATTAAACTTGCAGCCAGATCAAGAGGTTTTCACCTGGTGACCCAAGAAGTGCTTCAGCAAATTCCGGAGCTAAAGAAAGTTTCGGTTGGTTTTCTTCAGGTCTTTATCAAACACACTTCTGCCGGATTGACCATCAACGAAAATGCAGATCCCACTGTGCGGGAGGATTTCGAGAGTCATTTCAACGAGATGGTTCCTGAAGATCAGCCCTACTACAAGCATACTTTGGAGGGCAGTGATGATATGCCTGCGCATATAAAGTCTTCCCTCCTTGGTTCTTCTCTCCAGATCCCCATTACCAATGGCCGGTTGAATCTTGGCACATGGCAAGGCATCTACTTATGTGAACACCGCGATCATGGAGGTAGTAGAAAACTGGTACTTACAGTCTATGGAGAATCTGCTGAATAGAAAATACTCGATAAACAATTACAATCAGGATCGGACTAGCTGATTTTCTCCTATTTCTATCGTTGAGCCTTCTGTTAATAGCACAGATTGAGGAGTTTGGCTGTTCAAGATATTGAACGCCGGGTCAAATTGCATTGAAAAATCTATGTCTAAAGAATATTCTTCGACTGTGTAGAGGTGCCAGTCCACGTGATCGATTTTATACTCATAGGTTTGCTCTTCAGACTTTACATAACCATATGGCCGGTCGAGGACGAATGCAGCTGCGGTGTCCTTATCATATGGTGCTGCAAGGCGGTTGCTCTTAACCCAGAAATTCTGCTGTATTTCTCTAAATTGCCATGAATAGCCCACTTTTAAATATTCCTCTGTTTCTTCTACTTTTCCCGCTACCGGCATTGAACTGTAGTTAGCTTTAAAGACCGTATTGGCAAGATGGGTTGCTGCCGGTTGATCAAAGATGCGACTTATTACGACCACTCCTTTTCGCCATTTGGCCCCGTCGAACCTTTTTACATAGATCTGAAGATCGATCTCTTCAAAGTCCTTTAGCAGGGGCACCTTTACGCCTGCGACCTTGAGCTTTTGCACCTGAAATCCCACCAGGCTCACCATACATTCCCCGTTGAAGAAGTCAATTTTAGTGTGTTTGGGTATATACTTCCCGACAACTTCGGGAGGAACAATATAATTTACCAGTGCGACTTTTCTAAATTCAGAAGAAATGGAGAGTTTCATGTTTAAAACCTATGTGTTTCTCTCAAAAATATCAAAAGCAGGAGAGTCGGCCGACAGGTTTGTGAAAAGTTTAAACTCTCTTTTGATGTACGGATATCGAGCGGGATTCAAAAAAATACCTCTTTAAAATGTCATTTTTGAAAGGTATTTTAGGAAGGGGATGCTGTAACGCAGCATCGGCTAACAAAAAAGTGCCCCGGGATTTTATTGATCATACAAAAATGCATTTCCAGCGAGGATAATAGGCTCAAATTCCTATTTTTGCACATGCAAAACAATGTCCTCATTCTAGATTTTGGTTCGCAGTACACACAGTTGATTGCCCGCCGGGTAAGAGAGCTGAACATTTACTGCGAGATCCACCCTTACAATAAGATCCCTGAGGATCTTTCGACTTTTAAAGCAGTTATACTTTCCGGTAGTCCATTTTCAGTAAGAGCTGAAGATGCCCCGCACCCTGATCTTTCAAAAATTAGAAAAAAACTACCTGTTCTGGCAGTTTGTTATGGAGCTCAATACCTCGCTCATTTCAACGGCGGAAAAGTTGAGGCCTCAGAGATCAGAGAGTATGGCCGTGCTAATCTTTCGGTCATTAAGGACGGGGAAGCGCTGTTCGAGAATATTACTGAAAATTCCCAGGTGTGGATGAGCCATAGCGATACTATAAAGGAGTTGCCGGAGAACGGCGTTCGCCTTGCCAGTACGCCTGATGTTTTGAATGCTGCATACAGGATTGAAGGGGAAGAGACCTTTGCGATACAATTCCATCCTGAAGTATATCACTCCACAGACGGCAAGCAGCTGCTCGAAAACTTCCTCGTTAATATTGCTGAAGTTGCACAGGAGTGGACTCCCGAGGCTTTTGTCGACATGACGGTAGAAGACCTTAAAAAACAAATTGGTGACGATAAAGTTGTTCTTGGGCTGAGCGGCGGAGTAGATTCTACTGTCGCTGCGGTATTACTGCATAAAGCGATTGGGAAGAATCTTTATTGCATCTTCGTCAACAACGGTTTGCTTAGAAAGAATGAATTTGACAGCGTTCTGGACCAATACAAACACATGGGTCTTAACGTGAGAGGGGTAGATGCTTCGGCACGTTTTTTGGATGCCCTCGCAGGGATCTCAGATCCTGAAGGTAAACGAAAGGCTATAGGAAAAACCTTTATTGATGTTTTTGATGATGAAGCCCATCGCATACAGGATGTGAAGTTTCTGGCACAGGGAACCATCTATCCCGATGTGATAGAATCTGTTTCTGTAAATGGGCCGTCGGTTACCATTAAATCTCACCACAATGTGGGAGGTTTACCGGCTTATATGAAATTAAAGGTGGTCGAACCTTTGCGAATGTTGTTCAAAGATGAGGTGCGAAGAGTAGGAGCCGAGTTGGAGATCGACAAGGAGTTGCTTGGAAGACACCCATTCCCGGGACCGGGCTTGGCCATAAGGATCCTTGGAGATATCACTGCCGAAAAAGTTCGTATTTTACAGGAGGTGGATGCTATCTTTATCAACGGATTGAAGGAGTGGATGCTTTATGATAAAGTTTGGCAGGCAGGTGCGATTCTTTTGCCGGTAAACTCTGTAGGAGTGATGGGGGACGAGAGGACCTATGAAAAGGTTGTTGCTCTACGTGCCGTGGAATCCACAGATGGTATGACGGCAGACTGGGTGAATTTGCCCTATGATTTTTTACAAAAGACATCCAATACAATAATTAACAGAGTTAAAGGCGTTAATAGGGTAGTGTACGATATAAGCTCCAAACCCCCCGCCACTATAGAGTGGGAATAAAATATAACCTATGAAACAAATTGCAGTTCTTTTTCTTTTTTTACAAATGTTTGCCGTTCAGGCTTTTGCACAACAGTATAAATATCACATTGTAAAAAGAGGAGAAACTACAGCGCAGATCGCCAGGCAATACAATATTTCTGAAGAAACTCTATTTAGATATAATCCCGATGCCCGTCGCGGAATAAAACCTGACGGAAAACTTGTAGTTCCTATTGCCACAGGTCGTACCGAAACAGCACAACCTTCTAACGGTGATGATCAACAACAATTTGTGATGCACCGGGTGAAGCGGCAGGAAACCCTTTTCAGCCTTTCCCAGGAGTATAATGTGAGCATTGAAGATATAAAAAGATTCAACAAACATCTCTATTCTGAAGAGTTGCGTAGGGGAGAGCGGATAAGGATCCCTAAGGGAGCTCCAAAAGCTGATGCTTCCCAGAATCCTACTCCTTCCCGTTCAAATCCTTTAGACCTTAGCATCAAGGAACATGTTGTGCTCCCTCAGGAAACCCTTTACGGAATTTCCCGTAGATATAATGTGACCATTGCCGACCTGCAAAGGCTAAATCCAAACATGCAGACTTTACAGCCGGGAATGGTGATAAAAGTCCGCAATGGCAATGTTGAAAAAGTAGTGGACGTTGAGGGTAACCTGTTCAAGTATTACCAGGTACAACCGCAGGAGACCATCTTTAGTCTTACCCGCCGCTTCGGGATAAGCAGGGATTCTTTGGTTTCTTTAAATCCTGCTTTAGCCGATGGATTAAAATCGGGTATGGTGCTAAGGATCCCCAATGTGGAACTGGCTGAAGGTGTTGGAGAGTATGTAGCTGAAGATTACATCAATCTTGAACGTAAAATCACTAATTATAAGACGAAGAATCTCGTGGTGATGCTGCCTTTCAATAAGAACAAAGTAGTAGTAACCGATAGTACAGACAACTTCAGTGAGAGGATTAGAAAAGATAAGGTAATGCAGCTTTCTCTGGACTTTTACAGCGGGGTGCTTATGGCTGTTGATTCTGCCAAAACTCTGGGGATCTCTACCGATCTAACAGTTATGGATACCGAGCAAAATCCCGGGAAGGTAAATTTGCTGCTTAACAGCAGAAATTTTGATGATGTGGATGCAGTAATTGGCCCGCTCCTGCAGTCTACTGTAGAGACAGTTGCCCGCGGGTTGGAGCGAAAGAACATTCCGGTGATATCCCCACTTACAAAAAAAGAAACAGCATCTCTTGATAATTTCCTTCAGTCGCGGCCTACAGATGAAATGCTAAGCGAAGCAATGATCAACTATATCGCAGATAATTCTGCAGGCAAGAACCTTATCATTATTGCCGATGGAAGTGCTTCCGAAAAAAGAAGAAGACTTACTTCAGCTTTTCCTTCAGCAAGAGTGATCACTCCTTCTGAAGGTGGAGTTTTGAATCAGGCGCAGGTTGCAGCAGCACTGGATAAGACCCGGCCTAACTGGATCATCCTGGAATCGGACAAGATCGGGATCCTGAGCAATGCTACTTCTTATTTAAATTCTCTCGCAGATAGTCATAAGATCACCCTATTAACTACCGACAGGAATAAGTCTTTCGACAGTGATAATATTTCTAACAATCATCTTGGGAAACTGAATTTCCATTATCCATCGGTGGACCGGGCTTTTGACCCCGAGAAGAACCGTAACTTCATAAAGAGCTATGTCCAAAAATATGGCGTAACACCCGATGCAGCTGCAGTACGAGGATTTGACCTCACTTACGATGTGCTTCTAAGACTGGCATCTGCCGAAGATCTTTATGAGTCTATAAAGCAGGAAGGAACTACTCAGTACGTGGAAAATAAGTTCAAATATGAGCACCGGCCAAACGGCGGCTATATTAATAACGCCATATACATTGTTTCCTACGACCGCAATCTTAACCTTAATGTTGTGCGTTAATGACATCAAAAGTCACTTATCTTGGAGGGCTTAGGACTCAGTGTGAGCACGAGCAGAGCAAGGATACATTTATAACAGATGCTCCGGTGGATAACCAGGGCAAGGGGGAAGCTTTTTCTCCAACCGATACTGTTGCCACAGCCCTTGCCAGTTGTATGTTTACAATTATCGGAATAAAGGCTCGCGATCTGGGCATCAAAGTGGAAGGAGCTGTTGCCGAAGTTACCAAGACCATGGCTGCCGACCCCCGCAGGATCTCGGGCATAAAAGTTGTGATCTCTTTTCCGGAGGCCTATGAAGAAAAGCATAGGACGATCCTGGAGCGTGCGGCTAAGACGTGTCCCGTACTTTACAGCTTACATCCCGACATCGTCTTGGATATTAGCTTTCACTACAAGCATGAAAAAAGCGATCTATAGCAGCCTTTTATTTCTTTTTATGACCTTTGGAGCCCAGGCTCAAATGGAAGAGGAAAGATTGGGGTGGGAGGAAGATGCTCTTACCTGGAGCGACTTCAAAGGAGCGCCGGATCCCAAAAGTCCTTTTTCTGCCAATACCAGTTCCGGGATCTCCTATTCCTGGTCCATGAAAGGTTCAGCCACCGGAAAGGAATACAGCTATGAGGTCATTTCATTTTTTATTCCGGGGAAGTCATGGGTGAAAAATGTTAACCCTTCGACTAACCTTCTGGCGCATGAACAACTGCATTTTGACATAACAGAGCTTCATGCAAGAAAGCTTCGAAAGGCACTTGTGGAATTCGATTTTGAAGGTGCGCGTAATTTAAAAGTAGATCTGCAGGCTCTTTACAAAAAAGCAGAAATGGAAAGGGCAACTATGCAGAAGAAGTTTGATATGGAAACCGGGCATAGCATGAACGAAGCCGCCCAGCTGGAATGGCAAAAATTCATAAAAGAAGAGCTGAAGAAACTGGACGGGTTTTCCTCTTAAAGAGCAGCGACTTCGGCCTTAGCCTCTTCAAATTCTTTGAGCATGTCCTGCAGGATCTCTGCGGCAGGTTTTATATCGTGAATTAGCCCCGAGATCTGCCCGATCTCCAGTTCCCCCTCGTCAAGATCTCCCTCGAACATTCCTTTTTTTGCCCTGGCCCTGCCAAGAAGTTCAATTAATTCGTCTTTGGAAGGATTCCTGGAATACAGCTCGGTTACCTGCTCAAAAAAGCGATTTTTAAGTAATCTTACTGGAGCCAGTTCTTTTAAGGTAAGAACGGTATCCCCTTCTTTTGCCTTAACTACCATGTCTTTGAACTTTGGATGGGAAGAGGCTTCATTACTTGCCACAAAACGGCTTCCTACCTGTACGGCATCGGCTCCTAAGACCATTGCTGCCAGCATACCGCGACCGGTGGCAATTCCTCCGGCAGCTATTAAAGGGATCTTTATCTGTTCTTTAACCATGGGGATGAGAGTGAAGGTAGTGGTCTCATCCCTGCCGTTATGTCCCCCCGCTTCAAAGCCTTCGGCAACAACTGCATCTACTCCGGCTGCTTCAGCTTTAAGGGCAAACTTCACGCTGCTCACAACGTGAACTACTTTTATTCCCTTTTCCTGTAGATGTGAGGTCCATGTCTTTGGATTTCCGGCAGAGGTGAAAACAATCGGCACTTCTTCTTCAATGATGATCTCCATGATCTGCTCGAGATTTGGGTAGAGCATGGGAACATTTACAGCAAAAGGAAAGGAAGTCGCTTTTTTACATTTTTGGATATGCTCTCTAAGCACTTCAGGATACATAGAGCCGGCCCCGATGATTCCAAGTCCGCCATGGTTGCTCACCGTACTGGCGAGTTTCCAGCCGCTCGCCCAGATCATTCCGGCTTGAATTATGGGATGTTTTATGTCAAAAAGCTGCGTAATTCTGTTGGTCATACGATTTATTTATAACCCTTTTAAGTCCATATCCCTGAAAGGGGTTTCAATGTTTACGAAATAACTCCCGAACCTATAACTTCATCTTCCAGGTGCCAGGCAACAAACTGCCCTTCGGTGATCGATGCCTGCGGTTCTTCAAAAACGATGTATAGTCCATTGCCGGTCTGGTGGAGCGTTGCATCCTGTAAAGGCTGCCGGTAACGAATACGCGCCTTTACCTGCATTTCTTCACCTTCAGCAAGTTTGAGATCAGGACGAATCCAGTGCGTTTCATCGGGTGAAACAAAAAGGGCACGACGAAAGATTCCGGGATGGTCTTTTCCCTGTCCTGTATAGATCACATTTTCCTCTACATCTGTTTCAATGACAAAAAGCGGTTCGGGTGTTCCTCCTACGGCAAGACCTTTACGCTGTCCTTTTGTGAAATAATGCGCTCCCTGATGCCTCCCTACTTTCTTTCCTTCGGAAGCACGGTAGGTATATTTTTTAGCCAGGAAATCGAGTTCTTCCTGTTTGCTTTGGAACTCTGGAGTGGATCTCTGGAATTTATCTTCGGAAGCAGGTATCTCTACAATGTCACCCTCTTTCGGCTGTAGCTTCTGCTGAAGGAATTCCGGAAGCCTTACTTTTCCGATAAAGCAAAGTCCCTGGGAGTCTTTTTTTTCTGCAGTGACCAGGTTTTGTTCAGCAGCGATCTGGCGGACTTCACTCTTCTGAAGTTCACCAATGGGAAATAAAGTCTTGGCTAGTTGTTCCTGTGAAAGCTGACATAGAAAATAAGACTGATCTTTATTTCTGTCCTTTCCGGAGAGCAGGCGGTAAACGGGTTTGCCATCTACGGTGGTTTCACCTTTACGACAATAATGCCCGGTTGCAACAAAATCTGCCCCGAGAGAAAGTGCGATCTTCATGAATACATCGAACTTTATCTCCCGGTTACAAAGTACATCAGGGTTTGGAGTGCGGCCACGTTCATACTCGTTGAACATATAATCCACGATGCGTTCTTTATACTCTGCACTTAGATCTACCGTCTGGAAAGGAATTCCCAGCTTATCGGCCACGAGCATGGCATCATTGGAGTCATCAAGCCATGGGCATTCCTTGGAAATTGTAACTCCTTCATCATGCCAGTTCTTCATAAAGAGGCCAATTACCTCGTATCCCTGTTCTTTTAACAGGTAGGCTGCTACACTTGAATCCACCCCGCCCGATAATCCCACAACTACTCTTTTCATGATCTTTTCCTGTCCGCCAAAGGCTAAAATTGAGCTGCAAAATTACACAAAATTTGCCACTTTGTGAAGGTGCAGGGGAGTGGTGCGAAAAGTAGGGAACAAAAAAAGGCGGCCAAAGCCGCCTGTCAAATATTGTGTTCTAAGATCCTATTTTTGAAAGGTAAGTACCACCGGGAAGGATTGGACGGTAGTATTAAAGTTGAATTGGTTAGCCCCTGAGAAGGTCACGGTTCCTGTTACGTCACCTAATTCCGGAACCGACACTGTGTAATTGTTGCCGGAATTCTTCACCCAGGTTCCTTCACTCGTACTTTCTGCACAATCATTTTCTGAGTCGTAAAGTGTCCACATTGCAGTACCATTAGCGGTAAAAGTAATTTCAGGATTGTTGGGACAGGCAGAAAAATCCCATCCCGGGATTGGAGGGGTCACTGCAGTAAGTTCCCAGGTTCCGTTAATTGATTGTTCTTCATTATTGTCATCATCATCACTGCAGGACGCAAAAAGGAACAATCCAAAAGCTGCAAGTAGTAAAAGAAATTTCTTCATAATAGTTTTGGTTTTTGTAAGACTAATGTATTCAAATATTGTAAGATGCAAAAAGCTTTTTTAAGCCTAAATTCTTTCAAAGGTGAAGATCACAACTTCATCATTAATCCTGGTATAGAAATCAAAGATGTGAATGCTTTCGAAGTCTACTCTGCCCTTTGTTGGTCCCCATTCCGGAATGATCTCCAGGGAGTATTGATCTTCTTCAAGGTATTCCCAGCTTCCGGTGGAATTTTTTTCACCACAATCAGCAGCCGCATCAAAATAGGTCGTCTTGATCAGGTTTTCTTCCTTGACGAGGATTCGGGTATTTCCGGTACATGCATTGGGATCATATACTTCTGTGTCATTAATTTCAATGAGTTTCCAGCTGCCCAGGAGGTCTTCTCCGGGTTCTTTATCATCAACAATGCTGCAAGAAGTGAGGCTGGTAAAAACTATAAATAAAAGGAGGGCTAAAATTTTTTTCATCAGGTTTATTTTACGAGATCTAAAGATAGCCTAATACTTTCTACCAATAAAAAAGCAGGGGAATTATCCCCTGCTAAACAACTATATTTTTTAGTCTAGATCTGCCGGTTAAAGGTAAAGACAGTATTTGTTGAGGTCGTGAAAGTGAAAGAATTGGCATCCAGGAAATTCACAGTACCTGTTACTTCGCCCAGTTCCGGAAACTCCAGGGTATATTGGGAATTGCCGTTATCCATCCAGCTACCTGAAGTAGTCAAGAGATCACAGTTATTTTGTTCAAGGTAAAAATTTGAGCTCATGGAATTATCTCCGTTGACGCTTATGCTCGAGCTATTTGTACACGCAGCAGGATCAATTATGGCCGGATTTACCGATACCAGGATCCACTCTCCAATAAGAGGATTGACATCGCTATTGTCATCATCGTCGCTGCAAGAGGTGAAGGCGAAAAGGCTTGTTGCCAGAAATAAAATAAGAAACTTTTTCATAACAGTGGTTTTTGTTTATCCTTAAATATAACCAATTTCAGAGGAAATATTTGAGTAAATGTCTAAATATAAGTTAATTGTGAGCTGTAAGTTGAAAATTTTAAGGGGGTGGTAAAGGAATTAATAGGACAATTTTGTCCAATTACCCCCTCCTTGACCCCCCTTGAATAATTAAAACTCCTTTTCTTCCTTTAGTTGCCCATTCTCATAATATCGCCAGGTGCCATGGTGTTTATTGAGGTGGTAATAACCTTCACTCATGAGCTCTCCCTTTCCATTATAGAATTTTGCGGGACCATGTAATTCTCCATTCTTGTAATTAAGGTCCTCAAGTACAACCCCTTTAACCGAATAGAGTTTTCTAGCCCCCTCAAGTTTGCCTTCAACGTAGTTTGCTTCTTCTGCCAGCGCTCCATTGTCATAAAAGATCTGCCTGGGGCCGTGAAGCTTACCCTTTTTATAGGTCTCGGTCATCATCACCTTGTCTGAATTCTTGTGATAGTAGGTCCAGAGACCGCTACGCTGTTGATCTGCCATTTCACCCTCACTAATGGTCTTTCCCTTCTGAGTAAGATATTTTGCTCTCACCTTTCCGGAAGCTGTGTCAAACTCCATTAGGGCTACCGGATGTTTCAATCCTTCTTGATAAAACTTAAACAGTCCGGTTTTTTTACCATGATGAAACTGTCCTTCAAATTTGGGATGGGATCCGGAGTTGTCAAAATATTCGATCCACTGTCCATGTCTTTGACCCTTGGTGTCATAGCGGTTTACTTCCTCCTGAGCCCATAAAGAGTGGAGATTTACGGAGCAACAGATGGTCAAACAGAAAATAAAGAAAATACGAAACATATTTTGTTTAAAATAAATTAACTAAACTTAAACATTTAGTTTTGTTTAAAAATATATCTTTGAAGTGTAACAAAAAACTTTAAACTCATGACGCTTATTTCAAATTTACAACAATTAGTCACAGGGATCTTCCTTTTGCTCACCTTTACGGCGTGCAGTGACGATGATGACGCTACCAGTCCGCCTGTAGTGGAAACGAACACAATTGCAGACTTTGTAGCTTCAAATGATAATTACTCCTCACTGGAAGCAGCACTGGAGGTTACCGGTCTTACATCAACGCTTGACGGAGCAGAAAATTATACGGTGTTCGCGCCAGATAATGATGCTTTTGCAGCATTTCTTGCAGAAAATGGTTTCACTTCACTTTCCCAAGTTCCTGTAAGTGCCCTTACACAAATATTACTTAATCACGTGCAGATGGGAGAATTAATGGCAGCCGATCTTTCTACAGGTTATATTGAGAGTATGGCGACCGGTGGTGCCTCCGATGAAAACCTTTCAATGTATATCAATACAGAGAACGGGGTTATGATCAATGGCGTAGCAACAGTGGAGCAGGCCAATATTGAGGTCGATAACGGGGTAATTCATGCCGTAGACGCTGTAATAGGACTACCTAGTGTGGTTACTTTTGCACTGGCAGATCCTACTTTTGATACTTTGGTTGCTGCCCTCACAAGGGAAGATGATTATAACTTTGTAAGTACACTTATGGCAACAGGGTCTCCTGCGCCTTTTACTGTATTTGCACCTACTAATCAGGCATTTTTAGATTTGATAGAGGAACTGGATGGGGTATCTTCACTTAATGATATTCCGGCAGATGTTCTTGCTTCGACCCTAAGTTATCATGTGGTAGCAGGCGCAAACGTAAGATCTTCAGCTCTAAGTGATGATATGGAAGTTTCTACACTTGCCGAACAATCCTTCACAATTGATCTTGGCGATGGAGCAGTCATTATAGATGCAAATGATAGAACATCAAATATTATTGCTACAGATGTACAGGCGAATAATGGAGTTATTCATGTTATAGATACCGTACTATTACCGTCAATGTAGTGTTCATTTTTTATAGTGGTTGGTTAATGCAGAAGAGCCCGGAAATTCCGGGCTCTTCATTTTGTTATGGATAGGGTTTTACTTCTTTCCTTTTTTCTGCTGCTGTTCGGCCTGCTCCATCATTTCCTGCATCTTGCGGGCAAACTTACCCTGTTTTTTAGGCTTCTTCTTATTCTCCTGGATCTGCGCATGGATCTTATCCTCATCAATGATGAAATTCTTGATCACCAGCATGATCCCAATAGTAATAAGGTTAGACGTCAGGTAGTACAGGGATAATCCACTTGCATAGTTGTTGAAGAAGATCAACATGAATAGCGGGGAAAGATACATGATGAATTTCATATTCGGCATCCCGGGCTGTTGTGCGTTCTGCATTGTCTGTCCTGTTGTCATCATCATGTATATGAAGATAGCAATAGAAGCCAAAATCGGGAACAGACTTACGTGGTCTCCATAGAACGGAATATAGAACGGCAATTGAGCTATAGTATCATAGCTGGACAGGTCATCTGCCCATAAGAATCCTTTTTGTCTTAACTGGAAAGCACTGGGGAAGAACATAAAGAGAGCATAGAATACCGGCAGCTGCATGAGGGCAGGTAAACACCCACTCATTGGGCTGGCGCCAGCTTTGCTATAAAGCTTCATTGTCTCCTGCTGCTTTTTCATAGCGTTGTCCTTGTACTTCTCATTCAGTTCGTTGATCTCAGGACGCAACACCTTCATCTTGGCCTGTGACAGGTACTGCTTGTATTGAACTGGAGACAATACGAGTTTGATCGCTATGGTCATTACGATGATCGCTATACCATAGCCCATATAATTTGTAATGAAAGAGAAGAAAGGAATGAATACATATCTATTGATCCATCCAAAAATTCCCCATCCCAGTGGCAGGATCTCATCGAGGTTCCTGTCGTAATCATTCAGGATCTGGTAATCGCTGGGACCGTAATACCAGTTCATGTTGTAGTCTAGTTCCCCACCCTTTAGTTTCAAAGGCATGGTAGAAGCAAAGGCTTTGGTGTAAAGCGTATCTATCTCTTCATCTTCTACAAGATCCTCAGATCTGAACTTTCCTGTTTCAAATGGAGTATCGGTAAGAAGGATTGAGGTAAAGAAGTGTTGCTTATATGCGACGTAAGAGATGTCGTTCTCTTCATCTTCCCCGTCGGTCACATAATCATCATCCCCGCCGTCGTATTCATAGACGAGCTCGGTGTAACGATTCTCATAGCTAATGCTTTTTGCATGTCGGTAACCCTTCAGTTTCCAATCCAGAACAATAGGTTCAGAAGAGTTTAGAACGTCATTAAGACCCTGGGAACGAATGGTGAAATCCATCATATATTCTCCCGGCTTCAGGACATAACGATATTCAAGGAATTCATCGGGAGAAACTTTCAGTTTCATGGAGACTACAGTGTTTTCTCCATTTTGGGTTACCGTAGGCTCAAAGTAAAGATCCTTTGTATTCAGCACCCTTCCATCTGTTGTCGCAAATGTCAGGTTGAAAGAAGCATTATTATCTTTCACCAAATAGACAGGAATCGAATCAAAGGTCTTATAATTCTTCATCCTGGCTTCGGAAAGGTATCCTCCCTTATTTGAAAAACTAAGGGCAAGCACATCATTCTCTACCGAAGTAACATTGTCTTTAGCTGAAGGTAATGTCGCCGAATATCCAAATTCCCCTAACCTGCTAGCTGCCCTGGCAACTGCGGCAGAATCTGCCTCTTGAAACGCATTGGGTGTCGCCACCTGCTCCTGCTCTTCCGGGGTGACCACAACTTCGTCATTGGCCGGTTCCTCAACTACCTCCGGTTCTGCTCCGGGATTCATGTACAACATCCACAGAAGGATCCCTCCAATTAAAAGGAAACCTATCAGGGAATTGATATCTAATTTTTTTTCTTCCATTCTAAAACTTAATAAGTGCGGGATCTTCCGCTGTGCTTCCAGGTCAATTTTCTAACCAAAGAAGCCTACTGTGCCAGACTGGCATTCTTTTTTTTCTGTGAATAATTTTTTGCGGCCTTTACAAAAGCCATAAATAATGGGTGCGGACTTGCGACCGTACTCTTATATTCCGGGTGATATTGCACCCCGACGAACCAGGGGTGATCTTCTATCTCCACGATCTCAACAAGATTTGTCTTTGGGTTCACCCCGGTACTTTTCAAGCCATGCGACTCCAGTTGGGCAGCATAGCGGTTATTGTATTCGTAACGGTGACGGTGTCTTTCAAATATTTGATTTTTGCCATAGACATCTTTGGCAATGGTATTATCATTCAATGTACACTCCCAGGAACCTAAACGCATACTTCCTCCCAGGTGCGTGATCTCTTTCTGTTCTTTCATAAGATCGATCACCGGATGCGGAGTTGTAGGATCCATTTCGGTAGAATTTGCATTTTTAAGCTGAAGCACATTTCTTGCAAATTCGATCACTGCCATCTGCATGCCAAGACAAATTCCAAGGAAGGGCAGTTTATTTTCCCTGGCGAACCGCACTGCATCGATCTTACCTTCAACTCCCCGTTCCCCAAAGCCGGGTGCAACAAGGATTCCGTCGAGGTGAGCGATCTTGTGCTCAATAGTAGTCTCATTAATGAATTCTGAATGTATGCTTTCAATATTTACCTTCACTTCATTTGCGGCACCGGCGTGAATGAAGGCCTCAAGAATAGACTTGTAAGAATCCTGAAGCTCCACATATTTCCCGATCAATCCAATTGTAACCTCGTGCTTAGGATTTTTGTGACGTTTCAAAAATTCATTCCACTGTGTAAGGTTTGGGGTAGTATCATCGGGAAGGTTGAGCTTCTTTAGGGTCACTGTATCGAGCCCTTCCTTTAACATCATATTCGGCACATCGTAGATGGTAGATGCATCGATAGACTGGATCACAGCTTCCTGTTTTACGTTGCAGAACAAAGCTAGCTTTCTTCTTATATCATCAGAAAGTTCATGCTCAGTACGGCAAACCAGGATATCGGCTCGCAGTCCACTTTCCATCAGGGTCTTTACGCTGTGCTGGGTGGGTTTTGTTTTAAGTTCTCCGGCAGCAGAAAGATATGGTACAAGCGTAAGGTGGATCACCAATGCGTTTTCATCACCCAATTCCCATTTCAGCTGTCGTACAGCTTCAATATAGGGAAGGGATTCAATATCCCCTACAGTTCCACCGATCTCAGTAATGACTATGTCATACTCATGATTCTTACCAAGCAGCTGAACACGCTCCTTGATCTCATTAGTAATATGAGGAATTACCTGTACGGTCTTACCTAAAAATTCCCCGCGACGCTCTTTTTCGATCACACTTTGGTAAATACGTCCGGTGGTCACGTTATTGGCTTGCGAAGTGTTCACGTTAAGAAAACGCTCATAATGCCCCAGGTCAAGATCTGTCTCGGCACCATCTTCGGTCACGTAACATTCCCCGTGTTCATAAGGGTTCAGGGTTCCGGGATCTACGTTGATGTAAGGATCCAGTTTCTGAATAGTGGTCTTGTACCCGCGTGCTTGCAGTAATTTTGCCAGGGAGGCAGCAATGATGCCTTTTCCCAGCGATGAGGATACGCCGCCGGTGACAAAAATATACTTGGTTTCAGCCATTTTAGAGAGGTATTTGTGCGTCTTTTATTCAGGGCGCTAAATTACAAAGAAGAAAAGAAAAAGAAACCATTTGCAGGAGAATATGTTAGCAAAACTTTAAGGTTTCTCTGGTCTCAAAAAGGGGATTTTAAAGGATCACTTAGGATACTTTCTTCTGATCGTTCGTAAGATATCCTCCATACCGTTCACCTTCAGGTCTAGTACCTGTTGAAGCTGATCTCCTGTTTTTCCCTTCGGAAAGCCTTTTTGCCGGAACCATACGAGGTAAAACTCGGGCAGTTCTGAAAGATACCTCCCTTTGTATTTACCAAAGTGCATTTTAGCATGAGCAAGTTCAATAAGAGCTTTATAATCCGGTTGGAGATCCATGCAGCTAAGGTCTCAAAAATGGTAAAATTGGCGAGCTTTTTCTGAAGGATTTATTCACAAAGTGACAGCTTGTGTAAAGGTTAAAATCTTGATAATTCAAAATCGCTTATAAGGCTGTTAGTGGGCTTTTCAGTATTTTCATCCAAATTCTAATCAATGGCAGTAATAGGATCAATAATAAAAGGACTAATTCAGGCGAAAGATGCTGTGACATCAGATCCTAAACCTTATGAAGCACAGGCTGAAGTGCTGGAAGGGCTGCTTGAAAAGGCAAAAGACACAGCCTTTGGGAAATATTATGGCTTTGCAGAGATCCTGAAGTCAGATGATATCAAAGCTGAATTTGCCCGCAGAATTCCCATTTTTGACTACAATAAGATCAATGAAGAGTGGTGGAGTAAGATGCACGAAGGTGAAGAAGATGTTACCTGGCCGGGGAAACCTCCTTATTTTGCATTGAGCTCGGGAACTACGGGAAAATCAAGTAAAAGGATTCCTGTGACAGAAGACATGGTGGAAGCCATCCGCCAAACGGGAATTAAGCAGGTAGGGTCTTTGGCGAATTACGATCTGCCATCAGAATTTTTCCAAAAGGAGATCATGATGCTGGGAAGTTCAACAGACCTGAAACAAGTTGAGGATCATGAAGAAGGGGAGATAAGTGGAATAAGTGCCAGCAACATTCCTTTTTGGTTCCGCAACTTTTACAAGCCGGGAGTAGAAATTGCCGAAATTGAAGATTGGGACGAACGTGTTCTTCAAATTGCCAAAGAGGCAAAGAACTGGGATATTGGGGCTCTCACGGGGATACCATCCTGGACCGAATTAATGCTTAAAAAGGTCATTGAATATCACGAAGTCTCCAATATTCATGACATCTGGCCAAACCTTATGGTGTATTCTACGGGAGGCGTGGCCTTTGAACCTTATGAAAAGGAATTTGAAAAGCTTGTGGCGCATCCACTGGTGGTGATAGATACGTATTTGGCTTCCGAAGGTTTTATGGCTTTTCAATCCCGGCCTGAAACCCGCTCAATGCAGCTGGTTGTAGACAACGGCATCTACTTCGAATTCGTGCCTTTTAAACCGGAATATATTGAAGATGACGGATCGATAAAACCTGATGCCCCGGTGCTTCCTCTGGAAAAAGTAGAAGCTGAAAAAGATTATGTGCTGTTGATAAGTACCGTTTCCGGAGCATGGAGGTATTTGATAGGCGATACCATAAAATTCACAGATCTTGACAGACATGAGATCAGGATCACCGGAAGGACAAAATTCTTCCTGAACGTTGTTGGCTCCCAGCTCTCTGTCAACAAAATGAATGATGCAATAAAGGAAATGGAGGAGAAGTATAACATTAGTATTCCCGAATTCACCGTGGCAGCCGTTAAGAAGGACGGGGAATATATCCATAAATGGTACCTGGGAACCGAGGATGATGTAGATGAAAAGGATCTGGCAAACTCGCTTGACTCAGCCCTTCAGGAAGCAAACAAGAATTACGGAGTAGCCCGCAGTAAGGCCTTAAAAGGTGTGGAGGTAGTAAAGGTTTCTCCCAATGTATTCACAGAATGGAGCGCCACCAATAAAAAGAAAGGCGGACAGGTGAAAATGGAAAAAGTGATGAAGGAAGAGAAGTTCGCAGAATGGGAGAAATTTGTTCAATCCATGATCAATTAAGAATTATCGAAAATTTCTCAGTCAATTTTCATTATACAATTCCCACTATACCATATACAATCGCTCAGCTTTCCTCTTCTTCAATTACCTCCGGCTCATCCTCCAGGTCGTTCACCATGGCAAGGATCTCTGCAAGAGAGAGATAAAGGCGAGCCTTTCTTCTTTTGTAGGAATCGGGTAGATCGGAGTGGTTAAGAATAAAGTCTTTTGTAGCAAAAATATAATTGCCCATCCCCCGGTTTATTGCATGAGTATCTGCTGTGCGTTCTGCTTTCCTGATGAACCTGTCTGAAGTGACATATTTTGTTCCAAATTTCACCAGCTTCATTGCCGACTTGTCCCGGTAATCCATAATATGTCCCAGTTCGTGACCCAGCCAGCCTACAAGTACTTCAGAAGGAACTTCATTTATTGAGAATACTTCGTCCTGAATGAGAAATTTACTGCTCATCAATACGTAGTAACTTCGATGCTTTTTTCCTTTGAACAGGTTGGAGATCTTTGGCTGTGCCTGCATGAAGGATTTCTTTATCCCTTTTTTAAATTTGAATTCGATCTCTACGTCTTCAAGTTCAGGATAAAAGGAGAGGGCCACTTTGGCTTCATCCAAAATATTTTCGGGAATGATCTTGTTATTCTGGTAAATGATCTTTTTTTCCTGCAATTGTTTGTTTGCAGCACAGCTCCAGTTTCCCGCAAGGAAAGGGACCACTAGAATTAGAATAAGAACCTTCTTTACCGGCAGGATAACTTTTAAACTTCTAGGCTCTTGAAATAAGGAATTATCTATTGGGGAATTTTTCATTGGAACAACGGGCTGTCCGGCTAAATTTAAATTAGAAAACTATAATGAATCAATGCTTATGCCACAACTTTTCGAAATTCAATTAACAGGAATAAAATTCCGGACATTTACCCGCCGGAGCTTTTGTGAACGAAAGTCAAATTTGAAAAATTAAACCGAGCCAACCAATCTTTTAAATGTCACTTACCAGGCGCGCAGTGGAAAGGTCTCACTATAATTTTTCAATAACAAATATTCGATATCCAATATACCCTATTTAATTAGAAACAGATATCAAGAAGGTATAAGTGAAGTTTTCTCCTTCAGCTCCTTTTTAATTACAATAGGCATTATACAATATTAAATTAAAATCAGCTTTCCTCTTCTTCAGCTTCTTCCAGTTTTTCTTCCAGCTTGTTCACAAGGACGATAATTTCTTCCGGCGAAAGATAGAGGCGCGAAATCCTTTCTTTATAAGTTTCTGAAAGGTGAGAGTGGTTAAGGATGAAATCTTTCGTTGCGATAATGTAGTCTCCCATTCCGCTGTTAACCGCATAAGTATCTGCAGCGCGTTCTGCTTCTTTAATATAATTGTCAGAAGTTATATACCTAATTCCGAAGATTACCAAGCCCATTGCCGATTTGTCCCGATAATCCATAATATGCCCCAGTTCGTGACCTAACCAGCCAATAAGAACATCGGAGGGGACATCGGCCATTGAAAACTCTTCTTTTTCGATCAGGAATTTACTGCTTATAAGGATTTTGTAGGTGCGGTCATTTTTCCCTTTGAACAAGTTTGACTTTTTGGGTTGGGCCTGCATAAAAGACTTTTTAATATTGTCTTTGTACTGGAATTCGATTTCTACATCTTTAAGTTCGGGATAGTAGGAAAGAGCGATCTTTGCCTCGTCCAGTATACTTTCGGGAATGATCTTGTTCTCCTGGTAAACGATCTTTTTGTCTTCCATATCTTTTTTTGCTGCACAGCTCCAGTTTCCTGCGAGGAATGGGAGCATTAGGATCAGAGGTAAAAATTTCTTAATTGATCTGTGCATTTTCAATTTTTCTTGAAGGTATAAGTTAAAAGTTGTGGAATAGAATTCTTTGAAACTTTTCATAAAATATGGGCTGTTTGGCTGATTTTAAGTAATTTGAGGGGAGAGAATAAAAACAACCACCATGCCAGAACTGCCGGAAATCTCTTTATACAAAGATTATCTCGATGCTACCTCCTTAAATAAAAAAATAACCTCGATAAATTTTCTTCATACCGGTGGCTTACAGGCTCCAAAAGAGGAATTTTCCGATGCATTAAAGGGGAAGAAATTCCGTAAAAGCCATAGGCTGGGAAAATATCTGGTTATTGAAACTACGGGAGACAAGTCCTTGGTGATGCACTTCGGGATGACGGGTAAAATAGAGTATTACAAAAATCAGGATCCACCTAAGTACAGCCGCGTGGTATTTTCTTTTGAAGATGATGATCATCTGGCTTTCGTTTGTAAAAGGAAACTGGGAAAGCTATTCATAGCTGAAGGTCTTGAGGACTTCAGAAAAAGTCACGAATTAGGAAAAGATGCTTTGGAATTGTCTGAAACCGAATTTCTTGAATTGCTGGAGGGAAAGACCGGAAGCATCAAGGGAGTACTTACAGATCAACATATGCTGGCGGGAATAGGTAATGTATATTCAGATGAAATGCTTTACCAGTGCCATATTCATCCTAAGACCAAAACCAGTGAACTTTCCGCAGAAGAAAAGAAGCAGCTTTACAAGAAAATGAAGCAGGTGCTTGAAAAAGCTATTGAAAAAGAAGGGGTGCGGGAAGATTTTCCCGATTCTTACCTCATAAAACACAGAAAAGAAGGAGATGATTGCCCCAAATGTGAAGGAAAGATCAAGCAGATCAAAGTTTCGGGTCGCAGCACCTACTTTTGCCCTTCCTGTCAAAAAGAGAAGAAATGAAGGTGCATATTGGCTGTTCAGGATACAATTACAAAGAATGGCGAGGGCCTTTTTATCCGCAAAAAATGCCTCAGCGAAAATGGCTGGAGTATTATTCTTCCATTTTTGACACTGTAGAGATCAACAATACTTTTTACAGGTTTCCCAGAGAGAATGCACTTAACTCATGGAAGGAAACTGTAGATAAGAATTTTCAGTTTACGCTAAAGGGTCATCGCTATATCACCCACAGAAAGAAACTGAAGGAGGTTTCAGAAAGCGTGAGGGATTTTGAAGTGCTGGCGAAGCTTCTAAAGAAGAATTTAGGGTGTGTTCTCTGGCAGTTGCCTCCAAACCTGCATCGCAATGATGAAAAGCTGGAAGAATTTTGCCAGACTCTTGATCCTACTTTGAAGAATGTGCTGGAATTTCGTCATGATTCCTGGTATGATGTGGAAGTCTATAAGATCCTGAAGAAAAACAAGATCATCTTCAGTTCTATTTCCAGTCCCGAATTTCCTGATGATCTTATAACCACCGGTAATGTGGGTTACTTACGATTTCATGGTACCGGAAAGGATTGGTATGACCACCTATATTCTGAAGCTGAATTACAGGAATGGCACAAGAAGATCACTGACAGCGGATTAAAGGAGATCTACATTTATTTTAATAATGACATACACGCTCATGCCCCCGAAAATGCCCGGCAGTTAAAAAAAATGTTTGGGCAAAGCTAAATTTCCAGCTCCATCCCGTCGTGTGCGGGAATTAGCTCCACATCCTCTTCAAGAGCTTTTATCTGTTGCTTACTTTCTTCGGGAGGATTTTTAAAGAACCATTCCCCGTAGTGGCAAAAGGCGATCCTCCCGGTGTGCGGACTCAGCAATCGAATAAGATCCGGTACTCCCGTATGGCCAAAGATCCTGTCTTTCTTCCGGTTTATTCTACCGCCTTTGTTGATAAAGCTGGCTTCAGTGATCACCAGATCAAGGGGAGGTAATTCAGCGAGATGAGCCTTTTCTATCCATGCGACATCCCCGGTGATAAAGATCCTTTTTTGGTCTTTTTCGATAACATACCCAAGGGATTTTAACTTCAAAGCATGTATGACAGGGATAGGAGTGAAGGTGTAGCCTTCAATATCAAACTTCCCGGAGATCACGGTTAATTCTGGAACAAGTTCATGAGCTTCGGGCCCAAAAAGGGGAATATTTGGAGTGAATTTTTCTTTATCGGGAACAAAGAAAGCATGATCGGGATGAAAATGAGTAAAAACCACTGCCGCAGGCCGGTGGTCCATATACTCCGGCTCTCCTACATCAATAAGAATCTGCTCATCAAGCAGAAATCCTGTATGTTGGATATATCCTTCAGCTTTAGGCTCTATTTTTCCGCGGGTGCCAAGGATCTTTAGCTTCATAGTTCAACATTAAATTCCAAATGGATAAGTTTCCGGAGTTTTTGAACCATCAGGCTTAAGGTGGAGTGGGTGTAATCCCTGAGTACGATCTATGTACATAAAAGCATCATATCTTTTTGCCATTTTCGAAGGCACATAATTTCCTCTTTCATGGTGGGGATCGTAGACTACGCCAACTGCACGATGTCCGATCTTATCCTTAAGCTTATTAGATAGATCTGTCCCTTCTTCAAAGAGCAACAATTTGTTCCCGGCTCCCAAAGTGTGCAACATCTTTTCCACGCTGCCTTCAATCCCCTTGGGTAGCTCCATATTTTTCATGGGTGCTCCCCAAAACTCCCCCGCGATCACAGAACCTTCATAGGATCCAAATCCTACCAGATATACTCCGTCTTCTGAATGTTGCTGCCTAACGAGTTGCCCCACATTGTGCAGGCCTTGTGCAGCCATACTGGTGGCTCTCGCATCTCCAATGTGCGTGTTATGCTCCCAAACGATGACCTTTGCATCCTTGCCGTGGTAATCCATTAAGGTATTTAGCGTTTCCACCATATGACTGTCCCTCACATTCCAGGAAGAATGGTCAAATTGAGCCATGGCTTCATAGTATTTCTCTGCATTTTTGAGCACCAGGGAATTGAGTTCCGCATTTAAACCGGCTTCAGGTTCATTTTCGTATTGCTCGGTTTTTTGACGTACTTCCTTCAGTAATTGAACAACTTCATTGCGGCACTTTTGCTTCATGCCGCGGTAGGCAGTGACATAAGAATCATTCTGCCGGTAAGGTTCAAAGCAGTCGGCCGTTCTTCTGGCCAGGGCAGCCACTTCGGGATCTTCTTTTTCGAGGTAATTGACGATGATCTCCATTGATTCCCAAAGGCTGTACACATCCAGACCGTAAAATCCTATTTTCTTCTTTTGACCCAGTTGTTGATTATGCTCTTTCAGCCATTCAGCAAAGGCGGCAATCTCCCAATTGGCCCACATCCAGGTTGGCCATCGCTTAAAATTCTTGAGTACATCGGCAATATTGGAAGGAGTGCCGGGAAGACCTTTGATCCAGCGGTTGATCTCAAAGCAGTCCGGCCAGTCACCTTCCACAGCGACGAAGGAGAAGCCTTTTTCCTGAATAAGTCTTTTAGAGATTTCGGCTCTCCAGGTATAATATTCGTGCGTTCCGTGAGAGGCTTCCCCCAGCAGCACATATTTTGAATCACCTATCTTTTCAAGAAGGGGATCCAGGTCTTTTGCATTTTGTAAGGGTTTGATAAACTTCTTTTCCTTTTCCAGTTCCATCTCAATATTTTTTTGATGCTACTTAATTTACGAAATCAGTAAGTTTTATGTCCCTAATGAGGTGAGGCTTTAGAAAAGTTTAAGTCGATATTAGAAATTTTTAAGGAGCTTTTAATTAATTTAGGAAATATGGAAACAGCCCAAATTGTAATTGGATTAACTATTATTGTTTTTACTTTCCTGGATTTTTTCCATACTACCCTTTCCGGTAATGGTTTTGGGATCTTTTCAAGGATCATAAACCAGCTGCTCAACCGGATCATGATACAGAATCGAAGCCGAACCATCTTCAAATACTCCGGGATGACCCATCTTTTGATGACGACTTTTCTCTGGATGTTGTTATTGTTCCTGGGAGTTTACGCTGTTTTTAATGCTGCAGAGGAAATGGTGGTTCACAGCTCTACTGGCCTGCCTGCTAACCATCCCGAAAGATTTTATTATACTGCTTATGTTCTGTCCACTATGGGAATAGGGGATTTTGTCCCCGGAAATGATACGAGTAGGATCCTTACGGGTATTTTGTCATTTTCGGGATTCATTCTTGTCACCACAGGCCTTACCTATCTCTTAAGTGTGATTAACGCTGTACTCAACAAAAAGCAACTCTCTTTTTTTATTTCTTCAATGGGAAAAGATGTGGAAGAGATGTTCCAATTTTACAAAGTGCAGGAGGACCTGGAAGACCTGGTTTCAAATGCCGCTGACCTGCGGCAGCAAATATTGCAAAATGCCAGTAGTTATCTTGCCTTTCCCATGGCAAACTACTTTCTTTCCAAAAAACATGAATCGGCTCTCATTGTTCAACTTGCGAGACTTTATGAGGTGCTTACCATCATTAGGCTGGACTGGCAGGAAGACAGTGTGCAGTATAAAAAAATATCAGCTATCCTACAGGGGATAACCAAGTATCTGGAATTGGCTATTGAGGAACCAGATGCTGCAAAACATAGAGAGGATGAACTTAAGACCCTTAGAGGTTACTGGATGAAGTATGGTTATTATGTGCCATGCAATGACCAAATGGATAAACAATTCACTTCCAGTTTAAAGTACGCGGGATGGGACTGGAAAGAAGTGTATAAATTAGATTCAGAGACCTGAAAAGAAAAGTTTGGAATGGGAACTTCGACTAAATTTTAAGTTGAAAATGAACTTTGATCACAGGATTTATAATTGAAGGCTGGATTATTCACCTTCGACCAGTTTCCATATAGTAGGTCTTTCGTGACATTACTAAATTTTAAAATTAACCAATAAGTGGGTTCTGCTTTAAGTGCTTTTTTAAGGGATATTGGAAAACTTCTGCATATTCCCGCAGGTTTAGCCATTTTATCACTTCCCGTCATAATCTCTTACTCCGAGTGGTTTGCCCTTTGGCCCATGGGTTTGATGGCACTTCTCAGCGTGGGAACGGGACAGTTGTTTTTCCATATCTTTAAAGGAGGGGAGGAGACCAGCAAAGGCTTTTCTGTCATTCTCGTAGCACTGGCCTGGTTAATAATTTCACTCTTCGGGACACTCCCGTTCTATGGGATTTCTTTAACAGCACCCCCGGATGTTTATGCTCAACTTCCTGTATTTAGGACGCTTATCAACAGTTTTTTTGAGTCGGTTTCAGGCTTTACCGGCACCGGTCTTACCATGCTCGATGACCCTTCCGAAATCCCTTACACCCTGCAATGGTGGCGGAGCTTTTCAGAATGGATAGGAGGCATAGGAGTGATCATGCTGGCGTCGCTGCTTCTTAAGCTCAATCACGATGAGGAGCGCTTATATAACGCCGAAACCAGGAACTGGCACATCGAAGACGCCCCGCTAACTGCTACCATTCAAAAAATTTGGTGGATATATATTGGTTATACTTTTATTTCCATTCTTCTTTTTTATTTCTCCGGAATGCCCTTTTGGGAATCCCTAAACCATGGAATGACAACCTTGGGCACCGGAGGTTTTTCGGTTACCTCTAACAGTTTTACCGATTACAGTACTCAGATAAAAGCTATCGCTGTAGGGGTCATGGTCATGGGAGCCATAGCTTTTAAAATTCATTATTTACTGATTTTTAAATTTGATATAAAGCGAATTGCAAAAGAGACACAGCTTCATTACTTTTTTTTCTTTCTTGTTGCCGCTTTTCTATTGCTTTTATGGGTGTATCCTGAAATGACTCTTATTGATCTGCTTTTCCAGGCGGCTTCTGCACTTGCTACCTGTGGATTGAATACTGTTGATCTGACTGTATGGCCAATGACACCAATTTTTGTTTTAGTGGTATTGATGTTGCTTGGGGCTAATGGAGGATCTACCGGGGGAGGTATCAAGACCATAAGATTTGCATGGTTCACCAAAGGAATATGGAGGAGTATCAAGCAATTGTGGTATCCGGAAGAAAAGGAAGCAAAAGTTACATTCAATGGCGAGGTAAAAGACGTGCAGGTGATGAGAAATCACATTCAACAAGCAGCAAATGTTCTATTTCTATGGGTTGTCACCCTTGCCCTTGGAACATTTTTTCTCTCCTATATAATGGGAGAGGACTACACACTTTATCAGATCCTTTTTGATACTGCTTCAGCTTTGAGTAATGTGGGATTGAGTACCGGGATAACAGGAGCAGGAATGCCTGAAAATGCCAAATATCTTCTTTCCTTACTCATGTGGTTGGGTCGGCTGGAGATCATGGCTATCATTATTTTACTTATTTCTCCCTTTTACCTGTTGAGGAGAAAGGTTGCACCAAGAAGAGGAGAATAGCGGGAAGAAATTTTTAAGGAGGGGGTATAAAAAAAACCTGCTCAAAAATGACATTTTTGAGCAGGTCTACTTTTCTAATTTCAGAAAGGTTTAGTTTGTGAGTTCTTCCCGAAGTCTTTCCTGCAATGCGGCATCATTTTGCAACTGATTCCCAATTTGCTCATATCGTTCGACCGTAAGTCCGCCCTCTTTGATCATGTCTTCGATCTCCTGACGGAATTCTGTCTGCATTTCATTAAGCTCCTTTATTACGGCTTGATACTTTTTTTCTTCCTCTTTGGTCATTTCCACTTCCTTAGCCGGATCCATCTGAGCCTGGTGGATAGCATTGAACCTTGTTATCTCCATGCCTTTATCGGAAATTACTTTACTTAGCTCCTGCTGGGCTTCCTGATTGATCATGCGCATCTTTTGGAAAGTGACCGCAAATTTTTCAATTTCCTGATCGCTCACATCTGTTTGAGCCATTAATGTGGAGGTGCCTATCATCATGAAAAATAAAAGGCCTAACATCTTCATCTTACTTAAGATCATAACTTTTGTTTTGAATTTGCACAAACCTAAAGGTAATGATCCAGAAAGGCAAAAATAAGCTCCCTTTTGGCCATTTTTTAAAGGTTTTGAAGCCTTTGGTAAAAAAAATGTGTCTAAAATCGGCTTTTTGGAAGATCTATGCTTTTTCTTTTACAGCAGAGAGATCCAGTTTTACCTGTCCCCGGGTAAGGTCTTCAAAGTTTTCCCTTTTCCTGATGAGGTGAGCTCCTCCATCATACCACATCACCTCCGGCGGACGATAGCGGGAATTGAAGTTACTGGCCATGGAATAGCAATATGCTCCGGCATTGTCAAAGGCAAGGATATCACCTTCCTTTATTTCAGCTATTCTTCGATTGTTGGCAAAGGTGTCAGTTTCACAGATATAACCTACAACCGAGTAGAATCTTTCTTTACCCTGAGGATTGGAAATATTGTGGATCTCGTGCCGTGAACCGTAGAACATTGGGCGAATGAGGTGGTTGAAGCCAGTGTCCACTCCGGCGAAAACTGTGGAGGTGGTTTGTTTGATAACATTCACCCTGGCAAGAAATTTACCGGCCTCGCTTACCAGGAATTTACCCGGTTCAAAAGCCAGTGTTAGGTCGCGACCATATTCTTTGCAAAAGGCCTTGAATTTAACGGTCAGCTTTTCGCCCAACTCTTCAATGTTGGTCTCGATATCACCTTCTTTATACGGTACTTTGAATCCGCTACCAAAATCCAAAAATTCTAAATCCTTGAAATGTCGGGCGGTGTCAAAAAGAATTTCCGAGGCATAAAGGAAGACTTCTATATCCAGAATATCACTTCCTGTGTGCATGTGAATTCCGTTGATATGCATCCCCGTGTTTTCCACTATACGCATAAGGTGAGGGATCTGGTGAATGGAAATACCAAATTTTGAATCGATATGACCTACAGAAATATTTGTATTGCCACCTGCCATGACATGAGGATTGATCCTTATGCATACCGGTACTTTTGGGTGCCTGGTCCCAAATTGTTCAAGTATAGACAGGTTGTCGATGTTTATCTGTACTCCCATATTGGCGACTTCTTCGATCTCCTCAAGGGAAACACCATTGGGGGTATAGATGATTTTGGAAGGATCAACACCGGCCTCCAGACCCAATTTTACTTCCTGTATGGAAACAGTATCAAGGCCTGCACCCAAATTCTGAAACAAATTAAGAATGGAAATATTTGAAAGGGCCTTAACTGCATAGTGAATTCGCAGGTTCTTTACTTTGCTGAAAGCTGAGGTAAGACGGTTGTACTGTGAAATGATCTTTTCAGCATCATAAACATATACGGGGCTGCCATATTCTTCTGCTATTTGTAAAAGGTCCTGATTGTTCATATTATTCTAGTTAAGGCGCAAAAGTAAAATTGATTTTCGGCTTTTGCGTACAGCTTAGTGAAAATTAACCAATTCTAACAATTTGTTATTTATGCGGCAAACATAAGACATAAAATTCTCAGTCTGAACTTTAATAGGCATCAATAAATTTTGTAATTTCAATCTGTATTTCAATGAGTTATGGTTTCAAGATTAGCCCTCTTTCCTTTGCAGACGATTGTTTACCCCGGTGAGAAATTGCCACTTCACATTTTTGAGAAGCGCTATAAGCAGTTGATCGAAGATTGCGAGAACAGCGGTATCACCTTTGGAATTCCTGTTTATATGGATAACCATCTCGAGTATGGTACCGAGATGGAACTGGTCCACACCATGCGTAAATATGAGTCCGGTGCCAGGGATGTCATTTGCCAGGGACTACGGGTTTTCAGGATCACCGAATTCGATCATAATGAAAAAGAGAAATTATACGCCGGGGGAGATGTTGAATTTCTTCAGGATGAGGATGACTCGACTGAGACTCTAAAAAATCAATTATTGGAGCTCATTTTTGAACTGTATGTTCACCTGGAAGTGCCACGGCCGGTAATAGACCTGCCATCTTTCAGGAGCTACACCCTGGCGCACAAAATAGGTCTTTCCCAGCAGCAGGAATATTCACTGCTCAAGATCACTTCAGAAAAAGCAAGACAGGAGTTTTTGATCAATCACCTGCTCATCACTATTCCCATAGTGCAGGAGATGAATCGCACCAAACAGATCATCGAACTTAACGGGCACTTCAGGAATTATGATCCCCTGGATTTTAGGGAATTCAGGTTAAGAACCAAAAAGTAATCAAAATGCCCTGTTTTCCTGCCAATGCTTTAAAAAAGATTGGCAATATCCTCTAACATTTGTTACTTTTGTGGACCTTAACAAACACTGAAGAAACACCTTATTATGAACATACACGAATATCAGGGAAAAGAAATTTTGAGCAGTTTTGGGGTGCGCGTACAGCGTGGCATAGTTGCCCAGGATCCAAAAGAGGCAGTTGAAGCTGCGAAAAAACTTACAGAACAAACCGGAACAGGATGGCATGTGATCAAAGCCCAGGTGCATGCAGGTGGGCGTGGAAAAGGTGGAGGTGTTAAGCTGGCCAAGAATCTTCAGGAGGTTGAGGATATCGCAGGACAGATCATCGGAATGAACCTGGTAACACCACAGACTTCTGCGGAAGGTAAAAAGGTTCACCAGGTATTGATCGCTGAGGATGTTTACTATCCCGGGGACAGCGAGCCGGAAGAATATTACATGTCGGTACTTCTTAACCGTTCAACCGGAAAGAATATGATCATGTATTCTACCGAAGGGGGAATGGATATAGAAACTGTTGCTGAGGAAACTCCGCATCTGATATTTAATGAAGAAATTGATCCTGCTACAGGATTATTGCCTTTCCAGGCCAGGAGGATCGCTTTTAATCTTGGTTTAAGCGGAAATGCTTTTAAGGAAATGACCAAATTTGTAATGTCTCTTTATGAGGCTTTTTCAAAATCTGATTCTTCCCTTTTTGAGATCAATCCGGTACTAAAGACCAGTGATGATAAGATAATGGCTGTTGACGCCAAGGTAACTCTTGATGATAATGCACTCTTTCGTCACAAAGATTACGCAGAAATGCGTGATGAGCGGGAAGAGAGCCCGGTGGAAGTTGAAGCCCGTGCGGTTGGTCTTAACTATGTAGATCTTGACGGTAACGTAGGATGTATGGTAAACGGTGCCGGATTGGCAATGGCGACAATGGACCTTATAAAACAAGCAGGGGGAGAACCTGCTAACTTCCTTGATGTTGGTGGTACTGCCGATGCCAAGAGAGTGGAGGAAGCATTTCGTCTGATCCTGAAAGATGAAAAAGTTAAAGCTATCCTTGTAAACATTTTTGGAGGTATTGTACGTTGTGACCGTGTAGCACAGGGAATTGTTGATGCTTACAAGAACATGGGTAATATTAATGTGCCTATCATTGTGCGTTTGCAGGGAACCAATGCGGATATTGCAAAAGAATTGATCGACAATAGCGGACTGGATGTTTATAGTGCAGTGGAATTTCAGGAAGCTGCAGACAAGGTTCAGGAAGTATTGGCTTAAAAAGCAAATAAGATTTTTAAAAAACCCCGGAGAGATCCGGGGTTTTTTGTTTTTACGGCAGTAAAATTAAGGAGCGAAAGCATTTTCATATCTCGTGGCTGAAGCCCCGGCGTCCATACTTTGTTGACCTATTCGTAACACTGACTAAAATTCACCCTCACTTTCTGCGAATTAGATAAACATTCCTCAACATTTTCATAATCTCGTTTTTCAATCAGCCTAGGTGGTTTGAGATAATTTTACCTCGAAATTAAAAACTTAAAAAACCACAGTTATGAAAACAATTAAATTTTTCGTGTTTACCCTTGTTATGCTCATCTCCTTTACAAGTAGTGCTGCGATCACCAATCCTGCACCGGCTGAAAAAGATCCTTTCAGCAACGAAATTTCCAAAATGCTTTCCCGATCATCTTTAGTTATTGAGAAGGATCTTGTAGTGAAAGTTCTGTTTATCCTTAACGAGGATAAGGAAATTCAAATAAGATCTATTTCCTCATCAAATGAAAAAATAAATAATTTTTTAAAAGAGCGGTTGAGTGGTCAACAGCTTAAAGGCTCTTCATGGCACACCTACAAGGTCTATGAGCTACCGGTAAGGGTAAAGGCTATTCGATAACTACCGCACCACATTAATGTTAAAAAATAGTTAACAGCAAATTAGACTGTAACAAATTTAAAACCTCTCTAGTCTTTAGGGTACAATCATCAATTAATCATTAATATTAAAAACGAACTATTATGAAACGATTCAGATTATTTTTAGCCGCCTTTGCATTGACTTTATCAACTGCAGCTTTCGCAAACTCCAACTCTTCTTTTGACCTTGAAGAAAGAAGAGCTACAATAAGTGACCAGATCGAGCAAATGCTTTCAGATTCCGGTTTAGTTATAGAAGAGGAATTTACGGTTACTGTGATCTTTAAAGTAAATGAGGAGAGCAAGATCGAGATCAGGTTGATCGACTCTCCCAATGAAGAAGTGAATTCCTTTTTAAAGAGAAGACTGGAAAATCGAAAATTATATGGGAATTCCTGGGATGCAGAAAAGATCTATGAATTACCAGTAAAGGTACAGGCCACCAGGTAAGTCTTGGCTGTCAAATAATAGAACCCGGCTCATCACCGGGTTTTTTTGTACCCTTACATTTCAAACTCTAAAATTTTTGTTAAATATTTATTGAGCCTGTAACAACTAATTCTTTTTGAAGTCTTTATAGTAAATCATCAATCATCAAATCGCATCAATTAATCTAAAAAACGAACGTCATGAAAAATTTAAAACTGTTGTTAGTAGTATTTGCAATGATCTTTTCTTCAATTGTATCCGCAAAGGATTATAGAAATCTTGCAAATCCCGATTCTGTATCTGTTGAGATCGAGAGAATGCTTCAAAATCTGAAATTAGCCAACGATTGTGAACCTCTTGAGGTTACAGTTTTCTTCTCGGTTTCTGAAGATCAGAAGATCCAGAGCCTTTCGGTTGCCTCTTCAAACGAAGAAGTGAACACCTACATTCAAAAGGAGTTGTCTAATCTACAACTACCTACCGAATTCTGGATGAAAGGAAAGATATATGAACTCACTGTTGTTAAGAGATTGAGTTAAACAGGCTTTCTTTAAAATAAAAAATCCCGGAAGTAATCACTCCGGGATTTTTTATTTTAAGTTTTGATCCTTGGCTTTAGCTTCTTTAAAAACTACAGGTGTAGACCACATTCTGTTTTTGGGCTGTTATTCCAACGGCCGCTTCGTTCTTCTCCGGGTTGTGTGCAGTGGGAACAACCAATGGAACTATATCCTTTTGCCACCAATGGATGAAATGGGAGCTTGTGTTCTTCAATAAATTCGTCACGTTCCTCTTTGGTGACATCAAGCAGGGGGTAGAACTTGAGGATCTCTCCCCGGTTCTCAAAAATATCGAGAGTGGCCCTATGATCACTCTGCCATTCCATTAATCCGCTTACCCATACAGTGTACCTGGCTTTAATAAGATCAAGAGGTTTTACTTTGTTGATAGAGCAACAGAAATCGGGATTCTTTTTCCAGGTTTGGTCGCGAGTAGTGAACTCATGCTCTTCTTTTAGCGCCCTCAAGGATTTTACCTCCAGGCCATATAACCCGGACAGCTTGTTCTTATATTCCAGAGTTTCCTGGAAATGATAGCCCGTGTCAATAAAATAGACCGGCTGATTTTGATTCACATCTGAAAAAAGCTTCAAAAGAAATGCGGAAGTTGCGGCAAAGGAGCTGGTAAGCATAACTTCGGCTGAGCTGAAGTCGTTGTAAAGTTCTGTAATTCTTTCATGTAGACTCAGCTCCCGATACTTTCGGTTAAGAGTCTCAACCTCTGCAGCCGTCACTTGTCTTTTCTCGGCGATCACTTCCATCGGCTACTTCTTATCTTCTTTTTTAGGCATGGGGCCGCGTTTGTAGATCACCAAACCGTTGAGGAAATTCCGCAGGAATTGATCTCCGCATTCCATGTATTTCGGGTGATCTTCACTTCTAAAGATGGCTCCGATCTCACTTTTTGTGACCTTAAAATCAACGAGGGAGCAGATGTGTACAATATCTTCATCGCGAAGTTTGAGAGCTACTCTAAGTTTTTTGAAGATATCGTTGTTGGATAGGGGCATAGGTTGTTTTTGCGCGATAAAATTACAAAACCCCACTGAATAATATGGAGTTTCAGCTTTTAAAAATAGGAAAAAGGATGAGCATATCTTTTTTACATATATGACAATATGGCGGTAGAAATGATTATTAGTCCGACAAAAAGTCTGAATTTTAGCTGTGGTATTTAATTTGACTGCATGTTTTTGAATTTTAAAAAAGTATAACCTCAAAATATTACAGTTATGAACCTTATTAAGAGAAACACCGACAATTGGCTTCCATCCATTTTTGATGACATGTTTAAAACCGACTGGATGGACAATGGAAACAATGGAATGAGCAGGATTGGAACCAGTGTTCCTGCAGTGAACATTGCTGAAGATGACGATTCTTTTACTCTTGAAGTGGCTGCTCCGGGAATGACCAAAAAAGATTTCAACCTTGAGTTGGACAATGGAGTGCTTACAATTTCTTCTGAAGTGAAGAAAGAGGATGAGAAAAAAGAGAATGGCGGAAGGTTTACCCGTCGTGAATTTAGCTATACCAGCTTCAAGAGAGCATTCAGCCTACCTGAAACCGTAGATCCCGAGAAGATCTCAGCAAAATATAACGAAGGGGTCTTAAAGATAGAACTTCCAAAACGCGAAGATGCAAAGGTACAAGCTAAGCGAATGATAGATATTAAATAATTTTTAGTGATCTGATTATTGAAACGCCCTTCGGGGCGTTTTTTTATTTCCCTTTTGCTTATTGGACTAAAGCCCTTGGGAGTAGGGAGGATCCTCATCTCCCCCTGAAGGCGGAGATAATTCATGGCAGCGCTTAATGACGTCTGGAATTGTTGGAAAGTTGATCCATTTGTCAACATGAATTGCCTCCGGATCTATCCGGAGGTAAAGAATATTCCAAAAAAAGGGGCTTTAGATACCTTCCAAAAAAGGCATT